>CALMWT010000211.1 GCA_937870855.1 uncultured Taibaiella sp. | reverse complement strand
CGCTAATGCAATCGCTTTCGACAAGCAGGGTAATCTATACATAGCCGACTGGGGCTCTTGCAGGGTACGGAAAGTAGATGCTCTGACCGGGATAATGACAACCTATGCAGGCAATGGCACAATAGGGTATAGCGGCGATGGCGGGCAAGCAAAGAGTGCACAGTTAAGAAAACCTATGGACATTGCTTTTGATGCTAATGAAAATCTCTACATAGCCGATGAATTTTACCACATCAGAAGAGTGGACAGGCAGACGGGAGTAATTACCACGATTGCAGGAGATGGCACACAAGGGACATGGAATAATGGAGATACTGCAAGTAAAACGAAATTAGGGAGGGTGAGAGGAGTTGTCGTTGACAACATGGGAAGCATTTTTTTTGCGGACTTAGATCATCATAAGATTGGCAAAGTTAATAGTTTGGGTGTGCTATCAACTCATTGCGGTGATGGGACCGTGGGTAATACAGGACAAGGAGGACCGGCTACAAGTGCAAAAATTGGTGCTGGAACCGTACTAAAACTTACTAGTAATGGCGATTTGTTTTTTGCCGATTTCAATGTAATAAAAAAAATTGATGCAGCATCAGGGGTTCTGACCTGGGTTGCAGGAGATGGGACATTGGGTGCAGGCGGTGATGGAGGACCTGCACTTAATGCACAACTTCATTTTCCCAAATCCATAGGTTTTGATAAAGTAGGGAACATGTTTATTGCTGACACTTACAATTATCTAATACGCAAAGTAGCTGGAGTTACAGACGTGCCAGAGCTTTCAGTTTTGGAGTTTGCAGTTTACCCTAATCCTTCAAAGGGCGTATTTAACGTAAGTGCAAAAGGAAATATCGACCGTGTAGAAATAAGAAATCTTCTCGGACAAATGATTTATTCGCAAAATACCAGTACAAATAAAGTAGTGTTTGATATAACTAGCCAATTGGACGGAGTGTATATAGTTAGTGTATTCAGCGATAACAGTTATTCAAACAAGAAAATAATAGTTCATCACTAATCACACATAACATTCATTTATGAAGAACCTTACTTTACTAGGGCTGATGGCATTTGCATTTCAATGCCAGGCAGGTGTAATAATTGACACCGTAAAAATCATGACCAACAGCACCGTTGGAAAGTACGAAAAATTTGAAGTAGGAATCGTGTCTCTTTCAATTTCTCCAAGTGTCTTCAACGTGTACGACTCTTCCTCCGTTGACATGTACGCCATTTTCACCGCACCCAGCGGTAAGAAGTACCGGAGGAATGCCTTCTGGATGACGCAGTACAGCCGCTGCGATACCTGTGCGAATAATGTTTACTTGTCGCCGTCACATCCTGAATATTGTTCTTCTGCTTGGGATGATACTACCGAGTACTCCAATCCTTCAGATCCCAAAATTTATTTAAAGCCACTTAATACAAGCTATAATTGGCGCGTGCGGTTTGCCCCGCCAGAAACCGGAACACAGAGTTAATCAAAAAAATCTTTAGGAGAAATCTCTAATGCTTTTGCCAAATTTAGTATGTGACTAAGACTTGTATTAATAACTCCTCTTTCGATTTTACTGACTTGCATAGGTTCAATATTTGCCAGCCATGCAAGCTTTTCCTGTGTAAGCCCTTTCATCTGTCTTATTTGTTTAAGCCGCAAGCCAAATTTTTTTATGCCTTCTTCATCTCTAAGGTACTTCACAGAACAAAGAGAGTAGGAAGAAAAAAAAACGATATAGTCAAATTTGGTTAGTTAGAAAATGTTCTATTATATTTGTAATGAATGATGCTATGAAATATATTTTATCTCTTTTCTACGCTTTGCTGTTCTGTGCTGTTGCATCCGCCCAGGGCATTATAACCACTATAGCCGGTGGCGGTAATGGCGGGGATGGGGTGGTAGCCACACAGTCTTCATTGGATCAGGTGAACGATGTGCTGGTTGATACGAGCGGCAATGTGTATATAGCGGAAGAAACAGCGATACGGAAGATAGATGTAAACACCCAGATCATATCGTTGTACGCAGGCTCTTACCAGCCGGGCATAGGCTGCGATAGTTGTGCTGCTACCACTGCAAAGCTCTCTCACGCTAATGCAATCGCTTTCGACAAGCAGGGTAATCTATACATAGCCGACTGGGGCAGTTGCAGGATAAGAAAAGTAGATGCGGTAACAGGCATCATGACCACGTACGCTGGTAACGGAACAGTAGGCTACACGGGGGACAACGGACCGGCTAAGAACGCCCAGCTTCGATACCCATTGGATATCGCCTTTGACGCAAACGATAATCTATACATAGCAGACAAGTTTTACCATATAAGAAGGGTGGATAGGCAAACGGGTATAATCACTACTATAGGGGGAGATGGTACACAGGGTACATGGAATAATGGAGATACAGCATCCAAAACAAAAATTGGAGGTGTAGGTGGTATTTGTGTCGATGGGGCTGGCAATATTTACTTTGCTGACGGTAACAATCGAAAGATTGGGAAGATTAATTCCCAAGGTATTATTACAAATTACTGTGGTAATGGGATGTTTGCGATAAATGGAGATGGCGGTTTAGCAGTAAATGCTTCGACTCTAGCTTCTAGAAAAATCCGATTAGATAAAAATGAAAACATTTACCTGCCAGATGGCTATGTACGTCGTATCAATAATCTAACTGGAATCATAGAAGCAGTGGTAGGTACTACGTCTAGCGGTTTCAGCGGTGACGGCGGACCTGCTTTCCAGGCGCAACTTCACAATCCTGCATCCGCTTTCCCTGACAAAAAAAATAACCTCTTTATTGCAGACCAGCTTAACTATCGGATTAGAAAGGTGGCTGGACTTGTAAGCGTCAACGATCCTAAAATTGGAGTTGATCTTCTGATTTATCCAAACCCTTCAGCTGGAATCTTTACAGTAGCGTGTTCTGAAACAATTCGACAAATAGAAGTAAGGAGTATTCTCGGACAATTAGTTTATGCCGGACATTCGAGCAGCAATAAGATATTAATTGATATTTCGCATCAACCTTCTGGTGTCTATTTAATAAGTGTGTTTGGAGAAGTCGACGTGGCAAGCAAAAAATTAATCATTAACCACTAAAAATTGTTTTTATGAAAGCCCGAGTTCTCTTAACGGCTCTACTGTTGATATCGGTACGAGGCTACTGCGGATCGCTTCTTGACAGCGTGAAAACACACTCAGCTGCCTCAGTACCCAAATATTCAAAATTTGAAATAGAAATAAAGGGAAAGCAATCAATTGAACCTTCGCAATTCGTAAACGTATTCGATTCAACAAACGTTGACATGTACGCCATTTTCACCGCACCCAGCGGTAAGAAGTACCGGAGGAATGCCTTCTGGATGACTGTATATAATCGCTGCGATACCTGTGCGAATATAGTCGTGCTGGGAATACTCCCATCGAAATCATGGGAATATTACGGTGGATATGCATAGTGCAGTGCTTAACTTTAATACGCCTCAATTCTTTACTTATGAAATATACTTTCCCCTCCTTTTTTTTCTTGCTTCTATCAATAGCCTATAGCAATGCCTCCGCCCAGGGCATCATCACCACTATAGCAGGTGGCGGCTCGGGTGGCAGCGGTTCGCTGGCTACCAACGCAGCGCTAACCGGACCAAACGATGTGTATGTAGATGATACCGGAAACATCTACATAGCCGAAGACTATTATCTCTGGAAGGTAGAAGCGGCTACGGGCATTATCAAGATTTTGGCTGGTAATGGCAACTGCCTTGTGGGCGGCGATGGCATTCCTCTTTCACAGGCAAGATTTTGCGGGGCGAGCGCTATTGCTGCCGACAAGCAGGGCAATCTTTACATAGCCGACCAGGGCAACTTTACAGTAAGAAAGATAGACAAAACCACCGGCATCATCAGCAAGTATGCGGGCAACTTTAGCAATGGCTATAGCGGTGATGGAGGACTTGCTGTCAACGCGCAGCTACGCGGACCGAGAGATATTGCCTTCGATACAGCAGACAACATGTACATAGCTGATGAATACTACATGATCCGCAGGGTAGACCGGCAGACGGGAATAATTACTACAATAGCAGGAGATGGCATACAGGGTACATGGAGTAACGGGGATACGGCAAGTAAATCTCGGATTGGCGCAGGGAGAGGAATTTGTGTTGATAATATGGGTAACATTTATTTCACCGATCCAAACGACAGAAAAATAGGCAAGATAAACACTCATGGAATTTTGTCTACTTACTGTGGTACTGGAATCGCAGGAATTACGGGTGACGGTGGCTTAGCTATAAATGCACCTACTTATGCTTCAGTCAAGTTAAGAATGGATAAGCACGACAACATGTATTTCGGTGATGGATGCAGGGTGATAAGGAAAATAAACTACTTGACAGGAATAATAGAGCGTATTGCTGGCGGAAATGTTGCTGGTGATGCCGGAGAAGGAGGTGCTCCTCTAAACGCTCTGCTTAATTGCCCAGTAAGCGTTTTTTTAGATAAGAAGAACAATGCCTTCATTGGTGATGCTCTTAATTACAAAGTAAAAAAGATCGCAGGAGTAGTGGGTGTAGACGTTGTACAACCTATTTTCTTCAACATATACCCAAACCCGTCAAACGGAATCTTCACTATAGCTTGCGAAAAGACCATTGACAATATCGAGATAACTAATCTCCTGGGACAATCAATTTGTAAACTACAACCTAAGAATAGCAGAACCACGGTAAATATTACTGGTCAACCTGATGGTGTTTATATAGTAAGTGTGTTAGCGGATAAACGGATGACCAGTCAAAAGATTCTCATCCATCATTAATCCATACAAAAATGAAATCATCACACTCTCATCCGGAATTTTAGGCAATTCGCGGTTTTGATGAGTTAAAGTGGTTGA
>CALMWT010000210.1 GCA_937870855.1 uncultured Taibaiella sp. | reverse complement strand
TACGGTGGTGTGAGAGGACAGGTAGGGAACTAATTCCTACCTTCCTACTCGATTCTCTTCGTTGCCATTTTCCCAGTCCAGCAATTTTGCAGAAAGTTTTATGAGAATACCCGTGTTTGCCATCAGCAGCAAAGCAATGGGCATTAACTTGAATAAAGCACGCTTGGTAGTATTGTTAAGATCCATCAGCGGCAATAAATAACCGAGAATGGGTAGCCCGAAATACACTACCGCCAGTGCATAAAGCCAGTTGAGGGATTCTCTGCTCATTTTTCTGGAGATGACCAGGTCGAGCACCATTACCGCCAGAAATACTTTTATAAAATGCGCCCAAAGAGGTTCTTCTAATCTTCCGAATAAAAGTTCGGAGTTCATTTCAGAAAACCGCTTGAACAGTGGGCTGAGATCAATGAGGTTTTTGTTTAGTTGAGATTCTACCGTTATCAGTCCGGGCATGTAATAGTTCAGGAAAATATTCATCCACAGAAAATAGAAAAAACCTGAAACAGCCATGATGGCAAACGATTGCAAAACAACATTCTTTATCGCCGCCTTTTTCTGATAAGAATAGAGCCACAGCAAGGGAACCATCATAGCAATCAGCACCAGCGTTTCGAGGCGAATGATGGTAGAAAAACCAAACAAGACAGCAGAAAAATATATCTCAGATTGCAAGCCCGATTTGAAATAGCGGAGCATAAAGTAAACGCCCAAAAAGTACAAAACCATATTGCTGTAGTCGAACAGCATCATGTAGGAATAGGCATATACTTCGGGCAGAGCAATGAATAATAGAAGTAAAAGTCCGGCTATCACACCATGCATTTTTTCACGCAATACATTGTAAAGAAAAATGCAGAAACACACAGACATAAATCCTACCCACACGCCTCCGAATTCAATGCCAAAGAACTTGTAAATAACCTGAAGACCAAGGATAAAAGGAGGCTTTAAATGGTTGTTGGTAGATTCGAGATTTACGGTAAGTACCGAGTTGATGAGCGAGTGTTCTTTTACAGCATAGTCGGCAATTACTTCGGGGCCGCTAAGCATATCGCGCGCATTGGACGGAAGATAAAACGAGCGCCAGAGACTGGAAAAAAACATGATGGAAAACAATACGAAAAATGGAATCTCGTATGCCTTAATAGAAGGAAACCTCCATTTAGAGTCGCTTAAAACAGATTTTATGTTTGCCAGTTTTGTAAGGTTCAACAGCACACAGATTACTGCTATGCCTGCTGCAATAGAAGTGAGTGTAAGCGGAATAAATGCAAGTTCGAGAAACAAAGGAACCAACGATAAGATGACGATGCCGCAAATAATGGAAAGCGTTATCTGCATAGCGGGTTTGAGCTTCACCCGAAAAAGGTAGAGCAAGCCACTGCCTGAAAAATAATGCGCGATAAGTAAAATGAGAATAGCAAGGAAGGTCATCAGTTCGTTTTTATGTATTTTCTGAATTGTGCAAGTATTTGTGGACGATTTTGATCGTTCAATTCTATAACCTGAAGATTAGCACCCTGTTGAGGCACTATGGCAAAGTTTGTTTTATCAGCACCCTTATTATTGGCTGCTACCGATTTCATTCCGGTATAAAGATAAAATACGGCAGGCTCAGGCACCATAAAGTCCACACCGCTTTCCTTCATGTAGTCGGTAGGAGGTAATAAAATAAGCGCGTTCGAATCCTTTTTATTTGTGCGGAGATACTCGGCTACATTGTAGGAAATAAAGTAACTGTTTTGAAGCCTTGCCATCCGACGCTCATGCGGATCCATATAAGTGAGTTGCTCGCTGATGTTTTCAATAGGCCCAAACACTCTATCCCGAAACCAGGTTTTGTATAACTCAACACGGAAAAACATCAGGATAATAACCAACGACAAGACAGCAAGTAGGAGGGGTCTCGTGCTTTTCATAAAAAAAATTTGTACTTAAGACGGATGTAAAACTTAATTCGTTTGTGCTGAAAAATATTCCTGATTCAGCTCTTCAATATAGCGCAAAATTTCTTTTCGCCCGGTAAATTTTACGGCGCTTGTCATAAAGTTGCGAGGGATAAACTCCCATTCCTTTTTCATTTCATCAATAAAACTTCTGGCATTTCTTGCAGCTTCTTTTTGCGTGCTTTTATCGGCCTTGGTAAAAATAATATTGAATGCCACTCCCCACTCGCCGAGGTTGCGCAAAAACTGAAGGTCTAAGTTTTGCGGTTCGTGACGGCTATCAATTAATACAAACACGGCAATAAGATTTTCGCGGAGGCGCAAATAATTTTCGATCATTTTCTCCCATTTATTTCTTTGTGTCTGCGATACCTTGGCATAGCCATATCCCGGCAAATCCACCACATAAAAAGAAGCGGTACTTTCTTTTCCCTCGAAGGTGGAAGAAGTTTTTATTTCAAAATGATTAATCATTTGCGTCTTTCCTGGGCTGCCGGAAGTTTTGGCAAGTTTTGCATTATTAGTGAGCATGTTGATGAGCGATGACTTGCCCACATTAGAACGACCGATAAACGCATACTCTGGCTTATCAGGCTTTGGGCAATCTTCAACCTTCGGGCTTGAGATCAGATATTTTGAAGTGGTAATTTCCATGTTTATTTTTTTCACACAAAGCAGCAAAGAAAACAAAGACACAAAGCGCTCCTCCGTGTCCACTTAACTCTTTACCTTACTTTTGCACCCATGCAATCGAATGATGCTTCCAATCCTGCGGCTAAAGTGTTACCTGATGCTGCTTCAAATTTAAACAAGAAAGCTCAGGTTGCAGAAATGTTCAATAACATAGCGGGCAAGTATGATTTTCTCAATCATTTTCTTTCGTTAGGAATTGATAAGGGCTGGCGCAAAAAAGCGATCAATGAAATTGCCACCATTAATCCAAAGAGAATTTTAGATGTAGCTACCGGAACCGGCGACCTTGCAATTGCTGCTGTGAAAACCAATCCTAAAGAAATAATAGGAGTGGACATTGCAGACCAAATGTTGGAGGTTGGAAGAAAGAAAATAGTGGAGCAAAATCTTTCAGAAATTATCAGTTTGCGGAATGGAGATAGCGAAGCTTTGCCATTTGAATCCAATTCTTTCGATGCGGTGACCTGTGCCTACGGCGTTCGCAATTTTGAAAATCTTGAAGCTGGGTTGAAAGAAATGAGCCGTGTGTTGCGTGATGGCGGTAAAGTTGCTATTCTTGAATTTTCTCATCCCAAGGCATTTCCAATAAAACAGCTTTATCAATTTTATTTTCGCTTTATCTTACCGGTAATGGGAAAGATTTTGTCGAAGCATAGCAGCGCCTACACCTATTTGCCGGAGTCGGTGAAAGCATTTCCGGAAGGGAAAAGATTTTGCGAAATACTCAAAGAATGTGGTTTTAAAAATCCGAAAGCAAGACCTTTAACTTTTGGTATAACCACACTTTACACTGCAAGCAAATAGTTATTTAAAGCTTAGTTTTTTGGTTAGTATTCCGCCTTTGTTTTTCAGCGTCAGGTTATAAAGTCCTGCTGCTACATTTGGTTTCACCATCAGTTTATTTGCTCCTGTTGAAAGTGCAAATTGCTGCACAAAAACAATTTTCCCAAGCACATCGGTAAGTTTCAAAATCACGGTTGACTGTTCCTGCGCATTGATGGAAATCGAAAAAGAATGAACCGCAGGATTCGGATAAATGACCACATCCTGATCGTTTATTACAGAAGCAATCGCTGTTTGATAATATGGATTTAAGTAAGAGGTAAGATCAATTTTTTGTAATCGTGCCGGGATGTTTAACTGTACCAATTTCTCATTTGTAATAAAAAAGCTTTTCCCATCTTGTGTGGCTATAGCTTCTATTTGTGAAAAGGGTTGTACAATATCTATCTTCCTTTTGTTGCCGGAGAAAAAGTTGTTGCTGTTGAAATCGTAAAGCAGATAAACGAACGGATTGAGATTGTAGCCCGTAAGAACAATAGTTTTCTTGTCTGCTAAATAAGTTGCTGCAGTTATCATACCCTGTACATCATGGGTATGTTTTAGCGAAGCAATATAAACGGATGAAGAAGGTGTTTTTGGCAGCACATACACGCTTGTTTTTTTAGATACCCACTGCTTTGTAAACAGATACAGGCTATCGTCTGTGGCGATAAACGCTTCACAATCGTAGTCGGTATTGTTTGCGCCGCTGCCGCTAAAGTCGGTCTGATCGGAATAACTGAAACGAATGGTGTCTGCTAATACAGTTCCATTTGATAGAGAAGCTTTGGAGATGCGAAGAATATGAAGGTCTGTTCTGTTGCCATTTCCATTGTTGCCAAAATCTCCCACATAGAAATAGTTACTGTCCTGCGTTATATCTTCCCAGTCATAGTTAGTTACGTTTTGCACAGACACAGTTTGCATGATTTGCCCTGTTGCAGTGTCCAGCGCATAAAGGTTTAGATCGCTATTGTCATTGTGGGTCCATAAATAATTGTTGTGGCGTACAAGTCCTGAAGTTTCCGCTACTGTATCGCTCAAGGTTTTAATGTTGTAAGGAGTCACAGTAGCAGGAGCATAAACACAGCTTCCGTCGTTGATGGTTGCAGTATTATTGTAGTTGGTGGCGAGCGGATCAGTACATCCTGGTTGTGCTTTTAAGGAAACCGAAATTACTATCGCAATAAACAGAAAAAGAGTTCGCATAAAACAAGATTTAGCTCATGAAAAACAATAGGAAAGTGCTATAGTTTTATGGTGTAAAATACCTTTAATAATCATGGCTTACAAACGCAAATCCTGGGCAGAGAAAATGAATGCTGCCGCCCAGCATAAAGTAGAAATGACCGACAAGGCTTTTTCAGACATTCCTGAAGGAAGCAAAATGCTGATAGCTACTCCGCAAATTGTGGATGCTTATGTACGGAATATTCCAGAAGGAACACACATTACGCTGCAACAAATGCGCAAAGATCTTGCAACAGAATACAATGCAGATTATTCTTGTCCCGTAACCTCCGGAATTTTTGTGCGCATTGTTGCCGAACATGCTTATGAGGAATTGCAGCAAGGAAAATCGATAGATGAGATTGCTCCTTTTTGGAGAATTATTGACCTGAAAGCTCCCACCGCAAAAAAGCTCACATTTGGAACTGATTTTTTGAAAGAGCAACGACAAAAGGAAGGACTGCCTGTGTAGTTTTCTTTAGCAGTTTTTCATTTAGAAAAGAGCATCTTTTTTTTAGAAAAATTGTCCCTATCTAATCAATGTCACATCTCCTTTATGCACTTCTACCTTTCCATTAGGGTAGGCTATGCGTATTATGAAATGATAGACACCCGGCTCTTGTGGCACACCTTTGAAAGTGCCATCCCAACCTTTCGTTGGGTCGGTGGTGGTGAATACTTCCTGACCCCACCGGTTGAATATTCGGAATTCATTCAACTTTTGAAAACTGAGGCTTCCAATTTTGAAAATATCGTTCTTCCCATCGCCATTCGGGCTAAAAGCTGTGGGTACGAAAAACGGATCAGCATAGTCCACTTCAATCTTTATCGAGTCAATATTCCGACAGCCATTTTTGTCAATTCCCGTCACGTAAAAAGTGGTAGGTGCGGTAATTGTTGCAGATGGATTTGCGAGATAGGGATTGTTGAGTAATCCTGATGGAGACCAACTGAATAGCTCCGCATTTTCTGCGTTCAACTGAATGGTGGTGCCGTATTTCACCATCATGTCTTGTTCCAAAATATTTACCAAAGGCAATTGATTTACCGTCACTACCGACTGAAGAGTATCGGCACAATCGTACTGATCGCTGACTATTACAGCATACGTTGTGGTTTGTTTTGGAGCAGCAATTGTTGCAGCACAATTAATACAACTTAGTGTTGAAGGATCGGACGCAAGCCATTCGTACTTTATTCCGCCCATACTTTGCAACAGCACTTTTTCTCCAAAGCAAATAGTAGTATCTGTAGGTGTAACATGTGGATCGCGTAACGATAGCGTCACCACCACGGAATCACGGTGGGCACAACCGTATTTGTCAATGACCGTGACGTTATAAGTATTGTGAGCAGGGATGTAGGCAAGCGGTTGTTGAATGGTAGAATCTGAAAGTAAGGTGCCCGGTGTCCACGTAAATTTTGCAATACCTGTAGGTGGTTCGCAGATATAAAACCTGATTTTAGGACGAAGACTTCTGAGACCTCCTATAGTACCTTGTGTGGTCATTGCACAGCCCGGCGTACCAAAACCAGAACGTTGGAATACCGAAATAAACGGAGTAACGCTGTGTGCAACTTCATCAGTAAGCGAGGTAGAAATATTGTCGAAACAGGTTTCCACAATCAGATTGCTGACACCATCCCAATTGAATGGCGTTGTGAGTGTGAAAGTATTCCAGCCTAATGTTACGTTGTAAGAAGGTGCGGTAAAAACTGTTTGTGGGTTGGCATTAAATGAATTGGTCAAATTGGAAAGTGGTGTACAGCCCATCTTGATGGTAAAATTGCTATAAGGTTGCTGCGAAAATTTTTGTGTGACTTTCCATTGCAAGGTGGTGATGATCCCTTGCGTTAATCCCATTTCTTTTAGTTCACTTGCACGAAACAAATATTGCGTCCGGTTGTCTTCCGCTCCACCAAAAAAAGGAGAATTTGTGGTAGATAATGAATCTTTTGTTCCTACGAAAGCGGCTCTGAAATTTCCACTGCAAGTTGTAGTGCTGAGGCCGCAACTAACAGTTTGAATGGGAAGTGGAGAATTATTAACCGCATCAAGTTGTAAGTATTGCGCATTGCAAAGCACCGTGTCATCCATAGCGATAATTAAATCGTCGTAAGAGTTGATGGTAAATGTAATGTCATCGCCTATCAACTGCGGAATGCCACAGCTATCGAGCAGCGTGTTATTGTCGGTTCCTGTTTTTGCAGAAATAGTGTAAGTGCCGTCTGTTTGCAACGGTGTTTGCAGCAGAAATGTAACCGTGTCTGTAAAATTATTGGTGTCGCAACCTGCTCCCCATGCCGCTATTATCGCTGATGATTGAGGGCCAGATATACTGAAGTCCGAGCCATTTCCGGCTATTGCACTGCAACTGACTTTTTTATTCAATTTTATTTTTACTTCCGTACACCCCGGTTGAACCACAACCTCGTAAGACGGAGGTTCGTAAGATGGAACTGTGAATGGAATAGACGCTGCTACAGGAAGTGAAATATTGCAGGTGTTTACTAAAGTATTTGCATCTGTACCTAACTGAGCCACTAAGTTGTAATTACCGGGTGGCAATGGTGAAGCAAAATTGATAACGATCTGATCTGTGTAACCATTCGTGCCCGTACAATTTATTCCTGCTTCCGAAGCTATCGTTCCTCCTGCCACAGTAAAATCGGTGCCGTTTGTGGCGATGGTATTACACAAAATATTGTGGTTCATTTGCAGGGTAATCTGCGAAGCGTTATTGCACGATGCAATAATGGAATTCATGGCTGGGGTAGGTCCGTTGAAGGTTGCAGTAGTTCCTGTAAAATCAATTGTAAAGCCTGCGCCCAGTTGATTTCCACTTGTGCCTTGTCCGAAATTATTGATCATGATAAGATAGACATCTCCCGCACTTGCATTGATTTGCTGAAGGTAATTTCCGGTTAGCCCCGCTAATATGAAAGGCGATGTTGCGGTAGTGTTTAATCCTACAATACCGTTATTAACAGGTGGAAGATTATTATTGAAATTGCACCTAACTACGTTGGAAGATGTAAATGTGCTGCAAGTAGCATTGGTAATGTCCAGCACTGCAAAATCATAGTCATCAGCGGTATTAAGAGGAGAAATTTCAAACACTATAATTCCGGCGGTCACAACATTTAATCTTAGCCACACAACATTTGCCTCGCCAGCAGCCATTCCATTGTCGCAAGGTGTGTTTGTAAGATCAGAAACTGTACCGATACCCTGATAACTAAAGGTGGTGGTAAAAGTATTGCCGCAAATTTCAAGGGCATTACATGCGTTTTGTTCGGGTTGGTTTGGCGGTAATAGTTGTGCGTATAAGGAAGTGTATGGAAAACAAACACCAAGAAAAATAAGTAACAGCCTGGTCATATTGCAGCTTTGTTCTAAAAGTAAACAATGCGATTCTTACATACAAGACACGGCTAATATTCTGTTGCGTTGGTCATCAGGTTGTAAATAAAAAAAAGGTTGATTTTCATCAACCTCCGAACGCATCTTTTATTTTGTCGAAGAAACTCTTGTCTTCCTTCATGCTGCTGGCGTTAGGACCAGGTACAAAGTTTGGAGAGTCCTTTAGTTTTTCAAGCATTTCCTTTTCTTCATTGGAAAGATTTTGCGGCGACCAGATATTCACTTCCACAAGTTCATCGCCTTTTTCGTAGCTCTGAAATGCAGGAAATCCTTTTCCTTTCAATCTGAAAATTTTCCCACTTTGCGTACCCGCAGGAATTTTGATTTTCGCCTTACCATCTATAGTCGGCACTTCCACCTGAGTTCCCAATACAGCCTCTGGAAAAGAAACATGAAGTTGGTAAACTATATCAAGGTCATGTCGTTTTAAAGAAGGATGTTTTTCTTCCTCAATAAGAATCAGCAAATCACCGGGAGGTCCGCCGCGCTCACCTGCATTTCCTTTTCCGCCCATGCTTAGCTGCATTCCCTCTTGCACACCGGCTGGAATATCAAGGCTCAAAGTTTCATCGCCATATACTCTTCCTTCGCCTTTGCAATTACCACATTTTGAAGTGATCTGTGTGCCTTCTCCATTACAATTGGGGCAGGTAGTTACCGTTTGCATTTGCCCCAAAAAAGTGTTGGTCACTCTGCGAACCTGCCCGTTTCCTCCACATGTACCGCAGGTTTGAACTGCGTTTTTGTCTTTCGCGCCGCTGCCACTACATGTATCGCAGGAAACGTACTTTTTTACTTTTATTTTCTTGTTGGCACCGTTGGCAATCTCCGAATAATCCATCTTCAATTTTACACGCAGATTAGCGCCACGCGTACCTTGCCGCCGTCCGCCCTGTCTTCCGCCGCCGCCAAAAAAACTTCCAAACACATCGTCGCCAAACACATCGCCGAAGTTTTGAAAGATATCTTCCATGCGCATACCGCCGCCAAAACCACCTTGTCCGCCTGCGCCACTCATACCTGCATGTCCAAAGCGATCGTATTGCGCTTTCTTTTCAGGATTGCTCAACACATCATAAGCCTCTGCCGCTTCTTTAAATTTTTCTTCCGCTTCCTTGTCGCCGGGATTGCGGTCGGGGTGAAACTGCAAAGCTATTTTGCGGTATGATTTCTTAATCTCATCGGCACTTGCGCTTTTAGAAACACCAAGTACCTCGTAATAATCTCTTTTTGTCATGATGATTTGATGATTTGATGATTTGATGATTTGATAATGGTTTCCCGCAGTGCTGACATAAGGTGTGCATTATCAAATTGGCTCATCATCAAATTGGCTCATTATTTTCCTACAATAACTTTTGCGTGGCGAATTAATTTATCATTCAGATAATAACCAGGCTCTATTTCGTCTATAACTTTTCCGGCCATGTCCGCATTCGGGGCAGGTATTTCTGTAATTGCTTCATGAAGATCTGCATCAAAAACCTGATTGATGCTTTCCATTTTTTTTAAACCTTTGCCTTGAAGTGTAGCGCGGAGTTTGTTAAACACCAGCATCACGCCTTCTCTTACTACGGCAATATCGTCAGAAGTTTCCATTTGCTTCGATGCACGGTCTGTATCGTCGAGCACTACCAGCAGCGAAGAGATAATTTCCTTGCCTGCCGTTTGTGTCATTTCCATTCTCTCTTTTGCATTGCGCCTTCTGAAATTATCAAACTCAGCAACCAGTCTTAAATATTTGTCTTTCGCCTCGTCAAGCTCTGCTTTCAATTTTGCAACTTCATCCTCATTCTCTTCATTCATAGCATCGTCTAAGTGCTGGGTACCGCGAACGCTATCATCTACATTTAGTTCTCTGGCAAGGTTTTCCTCTTCACTTTCATTGCTTTGTGTCAGGTTGTCGGTTTGTTCGTTCGTTATGTTCTCTTTGTCAAATGCTTGTTCGTTCATAGCTTTCTTTTTTTTGAAAAACATGGCGCAAAAGTACAGTCAATTAGTTTGCCAGCGTTTGGTTTTGGGACAAAATGTCGGGCATAGACCTCACAGGTTTTTAAAACCTGGGAGGTCTTACTATCTTCAACAAAAGAAAAAATTATGCGCCCTTATATCTCTGCTGTTATCATTTCGATTGCTGTGCTGTTGGGCTTGTTTGTAATTGGTAAAGCTTACAACTATAAATTCAAGTCGCGCAATACAGTGAGTGTGCTTGGCAGCGCAGAACACAATTTCGTTTCCGATCTTATTGTTTGGTCGGCAACCTTCACAAAGACCTCTTTTGAATTGAAGGACGCATACACATCATTGAAGCAGGATGAAAAACAAGTGCGAAGCTATTTGCAAGCGCATGGAATTGCAGCCAACGAAGCCATTTTTTCCTCTATCACTATCGAGAAGTTGTACAACTATCACTATGACGAGCACGGCAGGCAAACAGGTTCCACCTTCAATGGATATCAATTGAGACAAACGGTAAAAGTGGAAAGTAAAGACCTGCCCAAAGTGGAAGTAATATCGCGGGAGATTACTGAGCTTTTACAGTCGGGAATAGAATTAAGTTCGCAGGAGCCGCTCTATTATTACACTAAGCTTTCGGATCTAAAAATTGATTTGCTGTCGAAGGCGGCGGGCGATGCTTATAACCGTGCACATACTATTGCGGAAAATGCAAAAAGCGATTTGGGAAGTTTACGTCGGGCGAGTATGGGTGTGTTTCAAATTACAGGTCAGCACAGCAATGAAGATTATTCTTACGGCGGAACTTTTAATACCCGCAGCAAAAATAAAACTGCAACAATAACAGTAAGGTTGGAGTACGAGCTTGACTAAAATGTTTTGAGTTTGTGGTCAATCATCTTGTTGAAAGGAAACGGATATTGGTTGATATAAAACTCCCAGTAGTGTTCGGTTTGCGGAGAAAAAGACTGATAAAACTTGGCGACTGTTGGAATGTCTGAGCCTTCAAAATCAAATATCGCTCTGCTACCTGCAAATCTTCGGATCATGGCATCCATAAAAAAATAAGTGGAGCGCATGTGCCGTCCTTTTTCGGTGGGTGCACCCATCATGTAATACAACCGCCTTCCATCATCGAGCAACACTCCCGCATAAACAGTATCTCCAACCTCATCAACTACAGAAGAGAAATGGCAGAAATTTTTTTCTTTGGCAAACTGCACAAGCGAACGAAACTTTGAATAATGTTTTTCGGTGTAACTACTAAGTGTGCCGTAAGCATTTTGATACAAACACAGCATCTCATCAATAGATACTTCGTCTCTTAAAGTACAGCCACGCTTTGCAGCCTGACGAAGGTTTTTTTTGCAGACTTCTGAATAATTGTTGAAAATATCTTCGTAAGAATCTGAGAGGTCAAGAAAAAAATTGGTTCTCTTTCTTTTAGAAAAGCCTTCGAAAATTTTTTCTTCCGAGGTGTTGATCTGAATAAGTTTTGAGAATTTCAAAACCGCTTGTGCTATGCGTTGCTTTGTTGCTAAGTTGTAAGGCCCTGATATGTCGAACCGTTGCGTAAAAGCTGGCATTCCAGTCATACGCATTCCAAATTTCCTTTTTACAGGCAGCGCCATTACCGTTTCATAATTACCTACAACCAGTGCATACCAATCCTCTGCCATAGCATCAAGGTACCAGGAATAAGAGTAGATGAGGCTGTTTGGATTTGATCTTATACAATCGTCCCACTTGCTTTTATCAAGCGCTGATGAATGAAGAATTTCGATTGTAGCGTTCAAACAGAGTTATTTAAACTGCAACACACGAGCAGGTTGTATGCGACGAATATACAAAGCGGGCAACCACATGCAAAGCACACAGATGACCAGCGTGGCAAGATTTACAATTAAAACATGCCATCCATTTATTTGAACGGGTACCTGGCTCATGTAGTAGGTAGCTTCCGAAAGTTTTAGAAATCCTGTTTGCTCCTGCAAAAAGCAAAAACCTAAGCCAATAATATTTCCCAATATTATTCCTGCAAAGGCAATGAGTGTGGCGTAAAAAATGAAAATGCTTCGCACTTTTCTGTGTTGCATACCCAGCGCGTTCAGAAGTCCCACTGTTCTTGCTTGTTCAATAATCAAAATAAGCAAGGCAACTGAAAGATTTATTACAGCTACTACCGCCATGATGATGAGAACGATCTGCGCATTAATATCCTGCAATTGTAACCAGTCGAAAACGCTTGGATATATTTCGCGCATGGTACTCGTTGTAAGCGGCGCTTCAATATAATTATCAAATACAAGGTTGGCTATGGTGTCGGAAAGTTGTACGTCATGCAAATCTATCTGATAGCCATTTATATTTTCCGGCTGCCAGTTGTTGATGCGTTGTAATAATCGAATATCACAAACGCCGAATTCCCTGTCCACTTCATCCATACCGGTATGAAACAAACCTGCTACTGTTACTTTTCTTATTCTTGGAGTAATAGAGCCAGGATCAAGAAAATAAAGTAGAAGATCATCGCCGGCTTGCACCTGAAGCCGGTTGGCTGAAGTTTGGGAAAGTAAAATTTCTTTTGAGTAAGCGGAGTCTGAAAAACTGATCTCCTTTCCCTGAAAACCCACTTGCGATGGCAAATGATAAGAGGGTGTAATTCCTTTCAGTTTTATTCCTTCCATTGTTTCATTAGCCTGAAGAATTGCAGGCCTTACTGCGTAGGGAATAACTTGCTCAATCTCAGGAATCGCTTGCAAGCGTTTTATCAGCCCTTCGTCTATGATGATGGGTGCAGTAGAAATAAGGTTAGCTGTGTTTGGGTTGAACTCTGTGATATGCACATGACCCCAGAAGCTGAAAAGTTTTTCACGTATCTCGTATTTAAAACCATTGATAAAGGCTAAAGCAATAACCATCACGGCAACACTCAATGCAGTAGCAAGAATGGCCAGACGTATGATGAAAGAAGAAAAACTTCCCCTCTGCCGAAGCAGGTAGCGGCGTGCTATGAAGAATGGTAAATTCAAGATGAATTCAAAAGTAAAAAGTAAAAAGGCAAAAGCCTTTAGAATTGCCCAGAATAAAAACTGCCGGAACTTTCATCCCGGCAATCTATTAATCTTTAAAATCCTGGTTCAGACCTTAATCCAAAGCTGTAGCGCCTTCTATCAGCACACTTGCTTTGTTGTTCAGCACTTCTACAAAACCACCTGTAATCTCATAAGATTCAGAAGTGTTTTTGTCTTTTATCACTTTCATTTTCCCTTTGCCCAGCGCAGCAACCATGGGTGCGTGGTTTTCAAGAATTTCAAATGATCCTTGAATGCCCGGCAACTGAATGCCGTAAACATTGCCGCTATATACTTTATGTTCGGGAGATAATATTTCTAATTGCATCTTGTCAATTTGATGATTTGATGATTTGATAATTTGGTAATGAAGGCATCAGCACATCATCAAATTATCAAATCAGCACATTAATTTTTCGCTTGCTCCATTAATTTCTTACCCTTCGCAATTGCATCATCAATTGTTCCCACAAGATTGAAGGCTGCTTCAGGATATTCGTCCACTTCACCATCCATAATCATGTTGAAACCGCGGATCGTTTCTTCGATTGGTACAAGTACACCTTTCAGACCTGTAAATTGCTCCGCTACGTGGAACGGCTGAGACAGGAAGCGTTGTACTTTACGCGCACGTTGCACTGTCATTTTATCTTCTTCAGAAAGCTCGTCCATACCAAGGATGGCGATGATGTCCTGAAGTTCTTTATAACGCTGAAGAATAGATTTTACACGGTTTGCACAATCATAATGCTCATCACCAACGATAAGTGGTGTAAGGATACGTGAAGTAGAATCCAAAGGATCTACCGCAGGATAGATACCAAGGTCAGCGATTTTACGAGACAATACGGTTGTCGCATCAAGGTGCGCAAAAGTTGTTGCCGGAGCCGGATCGGTCAAGTCATCCGCAGGTACATAAACTGCTTGTACGGAAGTGATTGAACCATTTTTTGTAGAAGTGATACGCTCTTGCATCAATCCCATTTCTGTAGCAAGTGTTGGCTGATAACCCACCGCTGATGGCATACGACCAAGAAGCGCCGATACCTCAGAACCTGCCTGTGTGAAACGGAAGATATTATCAACAAAGAATAGGATGTCTTTTCCCTTACCTGTGCCATCTCCATCGCGGAAATATTCTGCAATTGTAAGACCAGACAAGGCCACACGAGCACGCGCTCCGGGAGGTTCATTCATTTGTCCGAATACGAAAGTTGCTTTCGACTCTTTCAATTCTTCCATGCCCACCGTCGAAAGATCCCAACCGCCTTCTTCCATGCTGTGCTTAAACTTGTCGCCGTATTTTACAATACCTGCTTCTATCATTTCACGCATCAGGTCATTACCCTCACGTGTACGCTCGCCCACACCTGCAAATACAGAAAGACCAGAATACGCTTTCGCAATATTGTTGATCAATTCCTGAATCAATACAGTTTTTCCTACACCCGCACCACCAAACAAACCAATCTTACCACCTTTTGCATAAGGCTCAATAAGGTCAATAACTTTAATTCCGGTAAAAAGTATTTCAGAAGAGGTACTTAGATTTTCAAACAACGGAGGTTTTGCGTGAATGGGACGACCGTTAGTTTTGTCAGGTTGTGGCAAACCATCAATTGCATCGCCGGTTACGTTGAAGAGACGACCATGTATTTGCTCGCCCACAGGCATTGCAATAGCCTTTCCCGTATCTCTTACTTCCATGCCGCGCACCAGACCCTCAGTACCGTCCATCGCTACTGTACGAACGCTGTCTTCTCCGAGGTGTTGTTGCACTTCCAATACAAGTTTATCACCATTTTCACGCGTCAGTTCCAGTGCGTTGTAGATTTCCGGAAGCTTTGTGTCGCCCGAGAAGAGTACGTCCACAACGGGGCCGATGATTTGTTTGATTTTGCCAACGTTTGTCATAAGACTTAGTATCTAAAGAGAAAGTTTGATTAAGATAAATTGAGGGATGTCCTCAAAATTTGGCGCAAAGGTAATGGTACAAGACGAAAAACCAAAAGAGAAAAATTGCTCTGCTCAAACCTTTTATCTAATTTGGGTGGAAAGGGTTTTATGAAACATTTTGCACGAGAACCGCAACTTGCTTATGGCAAAAATAAACTTTCAATAGAAGAATACCTTCAGTTTGAAAATGCTTCAGATGAAAAGCATGAGTATTACCGGGGTGAGATATTTGCAATGTCAGGCGCTAAGCTGAATCATAACCGCATTGTGAGGAATACGCTTATCGCCTTGGGTCTTAAATTGAAAGGCAAGCCATGCGAACCCTTCGGCAGCGATTTCAGAATTCATATTCCTTCAAACACCCTTTTCACTTACCCTGACATTTCAGTTTTCTGCGGCGAGATAGAGACCTTAAATAAGGACAAGTTCAACGCACTCAATCCGACTTTGATTGTTGAAGTCCTTTCCCCTTCTACTAAAAGTTACGACCGAGGAGACAAGTTTAAACTTTATCGGGATATTATTTCTTTAAAAGAGTATGTCCTCATTGATTCCACTGTAGTAAACGTGGAGCTATTTTCCTTAACCTCCAAAAACGTTTGGGAACTCCGTGAACTTTCCATGCTTGAATCTCTTGTAAATCTACAGTCGCTGAATGCAGCAGTTGCATTGTCTGATATTTACGAAAGAATCGAATTTTAGCTCGGCATCAATTTGTTATCTCCCAATTTTCTATGGATACTTTACTCGTTATTCTCGCAGGCATCGCTATAGTAGCAGGTATTTTGGGAAGTTTTCTTCCATTTCTCCCAGGTCCGCCATTAGCATGGGCTGGTTTACTCATGTTGCATTTTAGTAGCCGCGCAGAGTTTACAACCACTTTTTTGGTAATTACAGCAATCATTACCATTGTTATCACCGCACTCGATTATCTTCTTCCTATTTGGACAGCCAAGCGATCGGGTGGAACAAAATATGGACAGCGGGGAGCTACAGTCGGTATGATCTTAGGATTGTTTGCTGGCCCATTGGGTATAATTATAGGTCCGTTAGTAGGAGCGTTCGTTGGTGAATTAGTACACGACAGTTTTGATTGGGCGAAGGCAAAGAGGGCAGCCTGGAATTCCTTTATAGGTTTTCTGCTGAGTACAGGTCTTCAACTGGGCTGGTGCCTGGTAATATTATTCTGGTATGTGAGGGAGTTGTTCTGAGCTTACTTTATGCGTTCGTATTCAAATGAAGGGCTTCCCTTTACGCCATTTGCGTTGTAGAAATTAATGAACCGAATCTTCCAATACTCTTCTTTTTGCGTGCGCACCACGTAACATTTCTTAAGGTCTGATTCGTAGTTCCCGGTTGTGAAATTGTACTTCTTCCAGTCAAAACCAACAACGTCTCTTCTATTGCTAAACGAATTTGACGTAACACCTGGATTGAAACTAATGCTTGAAAAAGCGGTTATGCTGTCTGCTATTGCGGTTGTGTGGTGAGGGTTTAGCAATACGCCTGTAACAATGTAACGGGTGTTGCTCAGCTCGTAATATATATGCCGGTAGCGGGTAAAAACTATATCCCAGGTGTTTTTAGCAGGCTCGGGAAACACTTGTTTGCCACCATTTTCAAAACTGAAATAGGAATAATTGAAAGAGGGATTTTTAGAGATGGTAAACGTAGTGAGAGAAGGACTGTTGATGTCGCCATATTTAATGATGTAAGCGGTGTCACTTACGGAAACGAATTCCATCTTCTTAAAACTACCGTCATTAAACATCACGATATAAGCCGCATTTTTCCCACGCCAATCGCCAATGTAAGTAGAATCCGGAAGTCCGCTTTGTCCATCAAACCCCCAATCTTTGTCTTCTACCATTAAGCCATGTGCTTCGGTAAGTGCAGCGGTGGCGGTATTGTTTGTTTTGTACATCAACAAATCCTTTCCTCCATTCATAAAAATATGGAAGCCATCTGTACTCGCTTCAAAAGCAAGATCCCATGAGTTGATCTTACTCGTCATTACAGA
The DNA here is from genome assembly GCA_937870855.1 of uncultured Taibaiella sp. Classification (GTDB taxonomy): domain Bacteria; phylum Bacteroidota; class Bacteroidia; order Chitinophagales; family Chitinophagaceae; genus JAFIGV01. Next base: position 16,023 of record CALMWT010000210.1, on the reverse strand, counting down.
CTGCCCGGTAGAAAAGTTGAAGAATATTTGATCCTGATAATGCTCGCCCATATCTACTCTGGAAATCTGCGCCAGCCCCTTTATGGGTGCTTTTATGGGTGCCTCAGCTTTTTCGCAAGAAGCGCCAAACAGTAATCCCAGAACAGCAATGGAAATAGAAATGTATCTTTCTAACTTCATGACGTGCAAATATCTATCAGGGAAATAGTCCAACTGTCAGACTTGTGTCATAGAAGGGTATGACGCTGGTCATTTGGATAAATTCACCCTTCTGTTCCCACTCCAAGTATTAACTTTTACCCAAACAATTGGACGCGAATAATTAATTACGTTTGCACTCGAAAAATTTCTGGCTTCAAATGCGTTCCAAACTTTTACTCCCTTTCCTTGTAGTGCTTACATGGGTTTCTTCGTGCGGAAATAAGGAAAATAAATTCACTGTTTTGGGGCAAATACAAAATATGCCGGAGCAGACTGTATTTCTTGAGGAGCTTGGAATAAATGCAGCCGTAGTTATAGATTCTGCCACAAGTAATGACAAAGGAAGTTTTGAGTTGAAAGGCACTGCACCAGAACCCGGTTTGTATCGTATTCGTTTCAACCAAAACCAGTTCATTCTTTTGTCTATAGATAAAGGTACTTTAAAGGTAAACGCAGATTGGAATAGTCTGGAAGCTTACACTGTTGCCGGCTCTGCTCCTTCTATTGCTCTGCGTCAGTTTCTTATCACAGTGCGCGAACATTTGCGCGACTTCAACACCATGTCGGTAGTGCTCGATACTTTTCAGGCACGTGGCAATGATAGTATGTTGAAAGTTGCCCAGCAGGATTTACAGAACATGAATATTGAGTTTACTCGTTACATAGAAAACTACTCAGATACTACTCAATATTTACCCAATGCTTTGTTTGCCGTGCAGATGCTAAACCCTGCCGTTGAAAATCAGTTTCTACAGATATTCGTTCAAACACTTCCAAAGAGATTTCCGAATAGCAGCCTTGCAAAAGACTTTACTGCTAAAGTGCAAAAAATGGTGGCCGGAATGTCTCAGCCGCAGCCCGCGAAAGGCATTCAGGTAGGCATTACTGCGCCTGAAATAGCGCTGCCCACAGCAGATGGAAAACAGGTAACATTAAGCTCTTTTAAGGGAAAATTTGTATTGGTTGATTTTTGGGCTTCGTGGTGCGGACCCTGCCGTGGAGAAAATCCCAACGTTGTGGCGGCATTCAACAAGTTCAAGGACAAAAATTTTACTATTCTTGGTGTTTCGCTTGATAGCGATAAAAAGAAATGGCTTTCTGCTATCGAAAAGGATAAACTTACCTGGACACATATCTCCGACCTGCAGGGCTGGGAATCTATAGCTGCAAGAGATTATGCAGTAGAGTCTATTCCCGCCAATTTTCTGGTTGATCCTTCGGGTAAAATTGTAGCGAGAGATTTGCGTGGCGAAGAGCTTGCCAGTAAACTTGCGGAAGTGCTGCAATAGTTACATCACCTTGTTCTGCTCACGTTCCTTCTTCATTTCCTGATACCCGCGTTCGTGCATTTTGTACTTTCCATAGTGGATGTCAATGCCCAGACTTAGCAAAAAAAGGTTGACTTCATAACCATCGAAAGGGTAGTCATATGCTGGTGGATGCACAGTAAGGGGCTTTTCCACAGCATAATTTTCATTCACAAAGTTGGTGGGATAGTATTGGAACTTGACAGTGATACCAGGATCCCAGGAATGTCCAATAAACACAAAAGGGAGGATGCGTGGTGTCTGGTCGCCAAACCATTCTCCATGTTTTTCCTTGTTGCTTCTATTTTTGAAAACTTTCTCTTTGTAGTGAAAAGGCAAATCAATTCCCGCACCGCCAAACACAAAAGTCCGGTTGCGCAAATCGCCAAATTTTATTCCAAAAGGAATACCAAGTGAATAAACTCTTCTCTTTATTGTCCAATCATTTTCCTTTTCAATAAAACCCATATTCCTCAGTCCAACTCCGCTCATCAATCCAAGCTTGTTTGTGAGATCGTAGTGAAAGGTGAATCCAAAGTTTACTATTGCCGTAACACGAGGTGTTGTGATTTTCTTTCCACTTCCGGGTTTGGAAACAAAGGCGGTAGAAAGCATGGCAAAGTCAAGCCCGTTGCCTACATACAATTTTCTCTTTACAGGCACATCTATTAGAAAGTTGCTCACCGTATCAATTTTGGTTTGCGCTTGTAAACGCACTGTAGTAAAAAACAATAAAACGGATGTGATAAGGAAATAAATTCTCATGCTGCTTCTTTCTGTAAAAGTAAGTCAAGTTTTGGCTGTAAAAATTACAGTCTTTTACCGCTGGCATCAATATTGACCATTACCTTTACCCACTCAAAAAACTTAGACAAAGGAATATTTGTCATAACGTCTGCGATGAAATCAATGATTGATATGTTATTTGGTCAGCCTGAGCAAGAAATGGAATTTATGCCCATCGTGCCGCTTGGTGAAGATGAGCTGAATGAAGATGAAAAAGGAAAATTGCCCACACAAGTTCCTGTTATTGCCCTGCGCAATACCGTGCTTTTTCCAAATGTTGTTTTGCCAATTACAGTTGCCCGCGAAAAATCCGTTAAGGCAATTGCAGACGCACAGAAAACCGGTAAGTGGATAGGTGTAGTGGCGCAGAAAGATGGTAGCTACGACGATCCGACCACTGATGATGTTTATAGAATAGGAACGCTTGCCAAGGTGGTGAAGCATATCAAAATGCCCGACGGAAATATCACTGTCTTCATCATGGGCAGAATGAGATTTGAAATAGAATCGTTTATTCAGGATGATCCCTACTTTACCGCACAGATAAAATATCTGGAAGATAAATTTCCGGTAGGAGATACAGGATTTGAGGCACTGATGTCTTCTATAAAAGATCACTCCGAACGCATAGCTCAACTCGGTACGAACATTGCCAGCGAAACAAGTATTATTCTCCGCAACATCGAACACCGGTCTTTCCTCATGCACTTTGTTGCTTCCAACATCAATGCGAAGCTTACCGAAAAACAAGCTTTGCTGGAAGAAAACGATGTGAAAATCCGCGCAGAAAAACTGTTTGAACTTTTGCAGGGAGAATTGCAAATGGCGGAATTGAAAAACGAGATCACTAACAAAACCCGCGGTGAAATTGATAAGCAGCAGCGCGAATTTTTTCTCCAACAGCAGCTAAAAAGCATTAAGGAAGAACTTGGTGGCGACCCCAACGAACGCGAATTACGCGATTTGCAAAAACGTGCAGAAGAAGTAAAACTTACTGACGCAGCAAGAGAATTGGTGAACAAAAACATACAGAAATTGGAAAGGATGCACCCAAGCACCCCCGATTATTCTGTTATTTACAACTATCTCGATCTTATCCTCGACCTTCCGTGGGAGTCTTTTACAGAAGACAAATACGATCTGAAGCGGGCGCAAAAAGTACTGGATCATGATCATTATGGGATGGAAAAAATCAAAGATCGCATACTCGAATACCTTGCTGTGCTGAAATTGAAAGGTGATATGAAGTCGCCTATACTTTGCTTTGTGGGTCCTCCGGGTATTGGTAAAACATCTTTGGGTAGAAGCATTGCCAACGCTATCAATAGAAAATATGTGCGGCTTAGCCTGGGTGGTTTGCACGATGAAAGTGAAGTGCGCGGGCACCGTAAAACATATATTGGCGCAATGCCGGGGCGCATTATTCAATCACTTCGAAAAATAAAAACGGCGAACCCTGTTTTTATTCTCGATGAAATAGATAAGATCGGAAAAGATTTTCGCGGCGATCCGAGTTCGGCATTGCTTGAAGTGCTCGACCCGGAGCAAAACAATTCTTTCTACGATAATTATCTCGAACTCGAGTTCGACCTGTCGCATGTACTGTTCATCGCCACAGCAAATACGTTGAGCGATATTCAACCCGCCTTGCGCGACCGTCTGGAGATCATTCAACTTACAGGATATTCTACCGAAGAAAAAACTGAAATAGCAAAGAGACATCTCATTCCCAAGCAAAAAGAACTGCACGGACTTACTAAAGTGCCATTGCGTTTTCCTGATAAAGCAATCAGTAAACTAATTCAGGAATATACCCGCGAATCAGGAGTGCGTGAATTGGATCGCCTGATGGCTGCCGTGATGCGCTCGGTTGCAAAGCAGGTAGCAATGGAAGAAACTGTGGCGCCTCAGGTATTGCCCGAGCAAATAGAAAAAGTGCTGGGCAAGCCAAAGTTCAACAACGAAATATATACAAAGGGACATCCTGCCGGGGTAGCTGTGGGGCTTGCATGGACGTATGTGGGCGGCGATATTCTTTTTATAGAAAGCAGCCTGTCGAAAGGAAAAGGAGGACTGACGCTAACCGGCAACCTGGGCAATGTGATGAAGGAAAGCGCCAGCACAGCTCTTTCTTACCTGAAGGCTCATGCTTCAAAATTGAAAATACCCGCAGAAAAGTTTGACGAAACCACCGTACATATACACGTGCCCGAAGGCGCTGTGCCTAAAGACGGACCAAGCGCTGGTGTAACTATGCTTACCGCGCTGGCTTCTGTATTTACAGGAAGAAAAGTGCGTCCTTATTTAGCCATGACCGGCGAAATAACCCTGCGTGGGCAAGTGCTGCCTGTGGGTGGTATAAAAGAAAAAATGCTGGCGGCAAAACGTGCAGGCATAAAAGACATTATACTTTGCCGGCAGAATGAGAAAGATGTGGAAGAAATCAACAAAAGCTACATAAAGGGTGTAAACTTTCACTACGTTTCTGAAATGGATGAAGTGGTAGATTTTGCATTGATGAAGAAGTAAGGGGTTTCTTTTAGTTTGATATTTTAAAGTGTGGTCATTTCCAGTCTGTCAAAGCCGGGAGAGCTGCAAACAATGACGATTGATTTTTATTTTCGAGATTCAGAGAAGATTACTTTGGAAGCGCAGCATACATTTCATTGACGAAAGTCTTTTGTCCTTCTTTAAAAATGTTTATACAGTTGAAATTGATTAAAATGCCTTTAGGTGCTTTTAATAGTTTCATGTAGGTGAGCAACTGTGCTTCATGAATAGGTGCGAAAGCATCAATTGCTTTAATTTCCACGGCTATCAATTGCTCTATAAAAAAGTCACAACGTAATTCTGCCTCAATATGAATGCCTTTGTATTCTATGGGAACTATATGCTGAGATGTGAACTGAATATTTCTTTCAATAAATTCTGCAAACAGACATCTATGATAGACGCTTTCTAAAAGACCCGGCCCTAGGGTTTTATGCACTTCGATAGCGGCGCCGATAACCTTATATGAAAGAGCATCTAAATGGCTTTGGGTGATCATTCCGTAAAGGTTAAAAAATCAACTACATAGTGTTGAAAAAAAATAGCCACATAGAAACGTAGTTGATACTCCTATTCGGTGAAAAAATAACCACATAGAAACATAGGGAACATAGTTCATGCTCTATGATTACTATGTACCTATGTGGTTGAAAAAAATAACATAGTTGATACTCCTATTCGGTGAAAAAATAACCACATAGAAACATAGGGAACATAGTTAAAGCTCTATGATTACTATGTGCCTATGTGGTGCAATACTTCTGGTGCAATACTAATTTTTCACCGGCAGAAAAGAGTAGCTCTTTCCATACTCCATCATTTGCTGGAAGAAGCTGGCGGGATATTCAACTTTTACATCGCTTACCTTATCGCCATTCATCACAGGTACCAGCCTAGGCTGTATGAAACCGCGGTAAGGTTTTACATTGAGTTTCGCGTAGCGCTCCAATACTTCTTTATGCAATACAGGGTCCACCTTAACTCCGTAGTTTTCTACAAGATTTTTTCCTGCTTTAAAATCTCCTTCCGATTTAATGCGCTGAATTTCCCGAAGCAATTCACCAAACAAAGTGCGCAGTTTGTTATAATCATTTACGCGCACATAGGTTTTGCCATCGCGCTTTACAAACTCTACCACATTGTCTTTCTTGCCTTTTTCGTACACCCATTTTGCATTTAGCTGGCGGTTGCGCATGTGCGACTCTTCTATTTGCGCGCCGGGTTTCAGACGGGTAAGCTGTGTCATAAGTCCGTTCATCATGTAACTATCGTACTCTGCATATCCTACTTCAATACTTGGCGCTACACCTATCTCTACAAGCTTAGGATCAATGGCGTAGTATAATGCAACGAGGTCTGCACGTGCTTCTTCCAGAGTTGACGCATAGTTTTTCAAAGTCTTGTCGGTTGTTTCTACACCATCATTTATTTGTCCCGAAGCATGTCCGATACACTCGTGCATATCGGTATGAAGATCGGCGGCAAGGTTGCCATATTGTTTTGCGCGTTGCTTCACGGTGTCGTTCACTGCAAACTCGTCGAGGAGGCCGCCTTTAGAACTTGCAACGTTGTAAGAATGGATAATGTTGCTAAGCGACACAGATTTTGATCCATGATTTTTGCGAATCCAGTCTGCGTTTGGAAGATTAATACCAATAGGTGTACTTGGCGCGGCATCTCCGCTTTCTACAATTGCGGTTATTGCTTTTGCCGTAATACCTTTCACGGTGTCTTTTTTATGCTCCGGCATCAGGGGAGAATTATCTTCAAACCATTGTGCTTGCTTTGCAATTGCTGCAATGCGCTTGGTTGCTTCCATATCTTTCATAGAAACTACACTTTCAAAACTTCCTTTTTTACCAATAGCATCGAGATATACTTCTATAAAACCGTTTACTACATCAATACGTGAAGCAGTGTCTTGTACCCAGGCAACTGAGTAATCGTCAAAGGTTTTCAGGTCGCCGGTTTTGTAGTATTGCACCAGTAGTTGTAAGGTCTTTTTTTGCTGTTCATTTTCTGCAACATTCGCAGCTTTCTCCAGCCAATAGGTAATCTTATCAATAGCAGCGCCATACATTCCGCCCGATTTCCATACGCGCTCCACGATTTTTCCTGTGCTGTCTTTCATCGTTTTGCTATTCAATCCCCAGCTTGGTGCGTTGCCTTTTGTGTCGAATTTGCTGTAAAAATCTTCTACTTCTTTCTGGGTAACATTTTCGTAGAAATTGTTTGAAGACATTTTCACGTTATCAATGTTGGAACGAAGATCCACAAGCTTTGGCTCAATCTTCGGATCGTAGATGAGCGTCACTACACGTTTGGCAAATGCTGCTACATTTTCACTTTGCTCTTTTGGCAATTGCGACGTGTCGCTGTTCATCAAGATTGAGGTAAAATATTCTTTGCTGCATTCAGGAAGAAATTTGTCATTGCTATAATGATGATGGTAGCCGTTGCTAAACCAGAATCTGCCGCAATAATCTTCAAACTGTTTCCAGGAAGAATCTTTTGTGCCGTTGTAACTGCCATACATTGTTTCCAGAGTTTTACGCAGCAGCAATCCGTGTTTGCTTTTCTGATCGTAAATAATATCGCGGCCGGAAAGCGCAGCTTCATACAAATAGTAAGCAAGTTCTTTTTGCTGTGCGCTGAGTTCATTCCATCCGGGAATCTGGTAGCGAAGCACTTGCAAGTCTGCAAAAGATTCCGCTTCTACATTGAAGGTTGAGTCAGAGACTGTTGATACTTGTGAAGTACCAGTAGTTGCTTGATTGCCGGTTCCTTCATTGCAGGAGGTCATAAATGTTTGTGCGCCCATAATCGCTATTACGGGAATTGTCCACTTTTTCATGTTTATCAATGGATTTGTTTGTGTGCGTTTTAAAAATAGGTCTTAACGTTTACAATTGAACACCAACCGCTCAAAATCCCTTCAATAGTGTGATAAAATCAGGCAAGACAATATCTTTATGGGAAAGCACAATATGAAAAAGCTGATTGTTTTTGCTGCCATGCTCGCAGGATTTTGCTCTTACGCGCAAACCCCTTTAACTAAAAATGATTTGGAAGAATTGAAAAATCGTTTGGAGGGAAATTTTGATACAGAAGAGCAATCGAAGAACGATATTTCTTATCAGAACCGGGCACTGCGCATGAAGGAAATAGATTTGAAAGGAAGACAACCAGACGGATATTGGCTGTATGTAGAAGAAGCTCCGGCATCTTCAACTGAAATACCGATTCGGCAATTCGTTACAAGACTTTACAAACTGGATAAGGAAACACTTGCTGCCGACATTTATACCATGTCCGAACCTTTGCGATTTGCAGGTGCATGGCATAGCCCCAATCTTCTTAAAAAACTTACATTGGATTCTTTGAATGAAAATAAAGGCTGCACAATTCTTATTCATAAAGATGCTGACGGCAATTTCTTCGGAAAGACAAATGGAAAGGAGTGTATGCAGGAAGTAAATGGTGCTGCGTATTTCACCAGCGAATTAGCCATTTATCAAAACATGCTGATTGTTTGGGACAAAGGCTGGAGCAGAGAAGACAAGCAAATAGCGGGAGCGGAGAAAGCTGGTTACAGATTTAGGAAATGGACAACCCCACGGCGGGCTAAAGATTAATTTATCACGTACTTTTCAATGACGGGTCTTTCGCTTGGGTAGCACGCATGGCCGGATACCACGAAGCAAGTAGCCCAACTATTACAACGGTAATTCCCACCAACACGAAATCGCTCCATTGCATTGCAACTGGGTATGATTCGATGATGAAGGCTCCCTGTAATTTTATCCAATGAAACTTTTCTTGTCCCAGACAAAATAAGGCTCCGAAAATAACGCCGATGCCTCCACCCATTGCCGCCCACAGCACACCTTCCGAAATGAACACGCCACGAATGGTTTTGTTTTGAGCGCCCATAGCTTTGAGAATCGCTATGTCTTTTTGTTTTTCAAGCACCAGTAAAGTGAGTGCGCCGACCATGTTGAAAGAAGCAATGAGCAGCACCAGTACCAGAATTCCATACACGGCCCATTTCTCGGTTTTCATCACCATGTACAAAGTTTTATTCTGTTCGTAGCGCGTGGCAACTACATAGTTCTTACCCAGCAACTGTTGTAATTGTTGTTTTACTTTTTCATGATTGGTGCCGTTGGTCACAGCTATTTCTATGCTTGAATATTTGCCGGGTTGCAAGAAAAGTTCCTGTACCTGTTTGATAGGTGCGAGAATATATTTACTGTCAAACTCATCCTGAATACGGAAAATTCCTTCGGGTTGTAATTGTAAATTCTGGAAGGCCGACTGTGGATTTAAAGCAAGATTTTCCGCAGCATTTGGATAATAAATAGACAGCCTACTGAAAACATTGTTGATTTCTATGCCTAAATGATTAGCAGTTTGTAAACCAATGATGGCTGTAGGAATTGGACTTTCCAGTACTGAATCTGCACCTTTATAAATGTAAGGCTTCAGATGATTTACTTTCTGATAATTGCGCTCAATGCCTTTAAGTGTGGCCACCTGTTGCTCGTCGTGAGCGTTCAGAAGCACATTGTCTTCTATCACTTTAGTGATGGCGGTAATGCCCGATATTTTTTGCAACCCCTCAAACTTTTCTGATTCTAACGCAAAGAACTTTCCTTTCGCAACTGTAATTTTTAGTTCCGGGTAAAAAGCTTTGTACAGATCTTTTATGAGATGCTCAAACCCATTGAAAATGGAAAACAAAACAATCATTGCACAACTGCCCACGCCGATAGCCACCATACTTATCCGCGAAAGTATCGGCACTATATTCGCTCCGCGTTTTCCACGCAGGTATCGCCAGGCAAGTTGAAAAATGAGCAGCATTCTTAGATTCGGAATGAGGAAAGATTAGCGCGCACCCGTGCTATAGTTATTGAGATTCATCCTTGTTTTTGTTTTCGTTTTTTTCCTTTTCCATTTGTTCGCGCTCTTCCTGTATTTTTTTGAAAATATCCTCCATCTTGAAAACGTAATCTAAAGTATCGTCGTTGAAGAACTGCAATTCGGGGACTCTTCGCAGTTGGTTTTTAAGCCGCGCACCCAATGCTTTTCTAAACTCCCACGATTTCTCTTTTATACGATGCATCATTGCACCGGTATCTTTTATTTGAAACAGACTTAAATAGATTCTTGCTTCGAGAAGGTCGGGGGTCATAGACACTTTTGATATCGAGACCATTCCGCCTTCAATTACATTATAACCCTCACGCTGAAGGATATCACTCAATTCTTCCTTCACCAGCTTTGCCACCTGCTTTTGTCGTTTGCTTTCTTCCATGATCGCTTATCTTTTTAGCAAATGGTAAAGTTAGACGAAATGTATAGAAACGCTTTCTTGCATCATCTGCCAGTCTTTCTTTAAATTCGTAGCATCATAATTTAGTTTTCAAATGAAGAAGAGTTTGCTTGTTGCCGGAAGTGCGTTTTTATTTTTCCTGAATGCTTGTAAGGAAATTGGACCTGCCATTGATTTTACGCCACAAGTTGTGGATACGTTTTTTAAAGTTCGGGCTTACGATACAAGCTATACCGATGCAGTTCCCACTCCCCAAAATAAGAAAATGCTTATCGAAGAATACACCGGCGTTCAATGTCCAAATTGTCCCGCCGGAGCTACCATTCTGAAGAATTATGATGTTGCCAATCCCGGCAAAATAGTGATTGTGGCCTTGCATTCCGGTTCGCTCACAGATCGTATTCCCAACAAGTCGAAATACTATTTCGCCAATGACGATGTTCAAAATATGGTGAACAACTATTTGGGCGGAAATGTAAATGCCAAACCCGCTGCAGCTATTGATCGTACTCCTCAGTCGAATGGATTGTTTATCGTAAATAAAAACCAATGGACGAGCGCTATTAATCAAAGAGCAACTGCAACCTCTCCGGTGAATTTAACTGTGACGAGCCGCTACGATACAGCTTTCAAAAAAGTAGTGATAAATGTGAAGATTGCCTACACGCAGCAGGTAACTAAAAAGCAGAATCTAAGCCTCTGGGTACTGGAAGATAAAATTATTGATGCCCAGTACGATGGAACCGTAACGATTGACAACTACGAACACAATCATGTGTTTAGAGATTTTATCACACCGGTTACTGGTTCTGCCATTTTAAGTTCTGTAACTACGAAATCTCCAGGGTTGGTATATGAACGTCAGCTTATTTACACTCCCAAATTTTTAGGCAATGCGTCTCTCGATCAATGGAACCTTGACAATTGCAAAATTGTGGCAGTGATCCATAACGACGAACAAGGAGATAAAGAAGTAGCACAGGTGATGGAGGTAAATCTTAAATAACCGGACTTACTCAAAACTTAATTATTTTGCCTTGCCTTTATGGTGAGGCTTTTTTATGAAAAATAGAATCTTATTTATTGCGCTTTCCTTTGCTGCTGCCACAATGTTTTCTTGTAAAGATGGTGATGAAAATACCACAGGTGATGCAGAGCAACCGTCTATTTCAAAAATTGACAAACCAGATTTCAACGCCGATTCTGCGTATGTATATATTGAAACTCAGGTGGGTTTTGGTCCGCGTGTGCCGGGTACAAAAGGACAAGTTGACTGTGCAGCATGGTTGCAACAAAAACTCACGGATTTTTGCGATACGGTATTTGTGCAAAAAGTACAAGTAAGAGCTGGCGATGGAAAAATGCTTCCCTGCATCAACCTCATCGGTTCCATCAATCCAAAAGCTACGAGAAGGGTTTTACTTCTTGCACATTGGGATACCCGCCCTTGGGCAGATATGGATATAAAGGACAAAGAAAAAGCTATACTCGGCGCTGATGATGGCGCAAGTGGCGTAGGCGTTTTGCTCGAAGTGGCGAGGCAAATAAAATCGAAACCTTTGAGCGAAGATATCGGCATTGACATCTTATTTACGGACGTAGAAGATTATGGTAAAACCGAGTGGGGCGACAATAGCTACGCTTTGGGAACACAATATTGGGCGAGCAATCCGCATGTGCCGAATTACAAAGCCGAGTTTGGAATTTTGCTGGATATGGTGGGCGGTCGTAATGCGCGTTTTCCACTGGAAGGAAACTCAACGAAGTATGCGAAAGATGTACAGCTAAATGTATGGCAAGCAGCAGGTGCGGCAGGTTTCTCTTCTTATTTTGTTTATAGTCAGGGTGCTGAAATAACCGACGATCATGTTTTTGTAAATGAAATAGCCAGAATTCCTACCATTGATATTATAAACCTGAGTACAAGTTCGGCTACTTCTTTCGCTCCGCATTGGCACACACACAACGATAATATGTCGGTAATTGATAAAAATACATTGGAGGCAGTTGGAGAGACTTTACTTCAGGTTATTTATTCGATGGTGCAACCTGTAACGTAATTTTTACTAGTTAGAGTCTGAAATTCTGTGCCGCTTCATTTCTGTAAACTTTGTGAATTGAAGACACTGACTGTAATGCTGGGTAAGCTTTTCCACAAAAGCAACTCGGCTGTATTATTCCATTTCGTTAAAGAGTTCTAAAAAAAATTCCCTGAAAATTTAAACAGTCGCACGACTAAAGGTTTTTCCCTCTTAAAACCCTTGGTTTTAATGCTGTTTGCAGAGATAGCTACATCTACACTGTCATTTTATTGAAATAAACCTCTTTGCGCTCAGATTCAGCCTGTTCGTAGCGTAGTTTTTGTTGGTACAAAAGAAAAAACGTGCAGTATGTACCAGTTTAATATTGTGAAGAATGATGATAGCTCGTGGAGATTCGAACTGGGAGGAATAAACCTTATCGTGGACGACTATCAATACAAAAACGAAAAGCATTACATAACCAACCCAAACCGGGCTATTGCTTTTTTCAGCATAAACGGAAATCTTTACGGCATTGCCAACCAATCGAAAACCTGCTGCACCGCCGAAGACTTTTATGAAATGATGAAAGAGCAGTATTCCTACTTCAAGTAGGATATTAATTTGCGGATCTTCTGATAACAGGGGTGTACTTCCTTCTTCCTGTCCTGAAAAACTCCGTGCTTTCTTTTATGTAAGAATAAAAAGCATACTCGTTCATGCTGCGCAAAAATTCATAGCTCGGTCGGTAGCGTTTCATATAGACTTGCAAACTGTCGCCGCTTAGACCTGAAAGATTGGTGACCAGCCGCTCGTTGAATGTGTAATCAATAAACTTCTGCTGTTCCCAAAAATTATATTCTTTCTGAAAAGCCCAAATCTGCCGGTTTCTTTTGCTCAATGCGCTAAACGGATGCCGGATAACATCCAACCCATCCAGTTTTTCAAACTCAATTGCCCCTTTGTATAATTCGTAGTAACGAGTGCTGTCTCTTTTCCAGTCTTTGCTTTGGGCGTGCAAGTCAAACTGCGGAAGTTCTACCGGTCCCTGCTGCATTATTACTTTAAAATAAGGAGGAATTTGCCCTTCGGGAATTCTGATGCGTAGTGTTTTATAGCCCACTTTCCGAAATTCCAGCAATTGCCCCTTCGCCACTATAATGCTGAACCTCCCGACTTCATCGCTCACAGTGCCCACTTCTGTGTAAATGTTTAGAATGTTTACGTTACCTACCGCCTGCCGCGTGTTTCCATCAATTATTTCCCCTGTTATAGAGGTAGCAAAGGAAAATACGGGTAGGAAAAAAAGCAGGATTAGTAAGCTGCGCATAGAGTGAATAAAATTAGTGTATAGGCTGCAACGCAGGAGGTGCCTTTTGTTAAAATAGATAAAACACCACGAGTATCTTTGCGGCGTATGTATGGTTTGATTAGAAAAATACTCTTTGCCATTGATCCTGAAAAAGTGCATCACATGGTTATGGATAAATTGGCGACTGCTTATTCATTTTCGATTACAAGGTATTTGCTGAAAAAAAGTTTTGTTTTGACCCACCCCTCCTTAGAAAGGAAACTTTGGGGAATCACTTTTCCAAATCCTGTAGGGCTTGCGGCAGGCTTCGATAAAGACGGAAAATACACCGATGCACTTGCGTGTCTGGGTTTTGGTTTTGTAGAAATCGGCACAGTTACGCCACGTCCACAACCCGGCAATCCGAAGCCGCGAATGTTTCGCCTGCCCGCCGACAAAGCATTGATAAACAGAATGGGGTTTAATAATGGAGGTGCAGAACCAGCAGCTGCAAGGTTGCGGCATAGGAAGGAAAAAATGGTGATCGGCGGCAATATTGGAAAAAACAAAGACACAGCAAATGAAGATGCAATGCTCGATTACGAAGCTGGGTTTAAGGCGCTTTATGATGTGGTGGATTACTTTGTGGTGAATGTGAGTAGTCCCAATACGCCAGGTTTACGTGCGTTACAAGACAAAGAGCCTTTGATGAAAATTTTGAATAGGCTTCAAGAGATTAATAGAAACTTAAGGAAAAACAAGCCGATACTTTTAAAGATAGCTCCAGACCTTACGAACAGTCAACTAAACGATATTATAGAGATTGTTACCACAACGGGTATTCAGGGTCTTGTGGCTACAAATACTACAATTGACAGAAGTAACCTGGCAACATCGCAAGAAGTAGTGGAAAATATGGGTGCCGGTGGATTGAGTGGATTGCCTTTAAAAAACAGAGCGACTGAGGTGATCAGGTATATTCATGAAAACAGTGGAGGCAAAATACCGATAATAGCTGCGGGCGGAATATTTACGGCTGAAGATGCTATGGAAAAACTAAAGGCTGGGGCAGTATTGGTGCAAGTGTACACGGGTTTTATCTATGAAGGTCCTGCGGTTGTAAAGAATATTTGCAAAGGGATATTGAAGAGACAAATTTCTTAGGATTGCTGCATCCTCTTTTGAAATCCCTTATTGCATGAATGCCACTACGTTTACGCAAGCAAGAATGGCTGCGAATAAAGCTATCTTCATTACGATGTCCGCCTTTGCTGTATGTGTTAGTGACTTTATTGTTCCGATGTTTAAAGTTTGTGTTTTCATTTTTGTTTGTTTGATGACTCAAAGATGCAACTGTAGTCAAGGGCTTAGAAATTTGAAAGCGGGTTTAACCAGAGCTTTAAAACTGGTTAACCAACCATTAAGTAATCACTTTCTCTATAAAACTTGATTTCACCTCTATCACTTTGCTGCGTGGAATGATGTTTTAGACTGTTCTTTCCAGAACTAAATCTCATGAACACAAATTCTTCCGTAGGACCTAAGCCGTCTGTAAATGTTGATGTACCTGAAAGATTGATATCGGTCTTTGCCGGTGGTTGCCTATTCCTCAATGGCATTAGTAAAGGCAGCTTATTAAAAATGGGGCTGGGCGGCTACCTCATTTATCGTGGTGCAGTAGGACATTGTCCCCTATATAGTGCTATTGGCAAGCCACACCTCCCCGATCCGGTAAAGAATATAAACATCAGAACAACGGTTCAGGTCAATCGTCCGAGACATGAAGTATATGCGTTTTGGCGAAAACTAGAAAACTTGCCGTTGTTTATGCGTCATCTTAAGGAAGTAAAGCAAAAGGATGATCGCACTTCTCATTGGGAAGCTTTTGTGCCCGGCGGATTGGGAACTATTCAGTGGGATGCGGTGATTGTAGAAGAAAATGAAAACTCTTTTATTGGCTGGAATTCACTTCCCGGAGCTACAATAGAAAATGCAGGTAAAGTAGAGTTCAGAGAAATTGGAGATGGCTGGACGGAAGTTCACGCTATTATCACTTATCGTGCGCCGCTTGGCATAGCCGGACAAAGTGTTTCTTCTTTGTTTACACCTCTATTTGAAAAGCTTGTAAGGCAGGACATCAAAGATTTTAAGCGGTACATTGAAACAGGTACAAATAGCTGAGTGAAAACTAACGACAGCGGAGCCATGATTTGCGCGAGTCCTTGCAGAGACTCGCGTATCTAGTATCAATAACTGTTTAACTTCTTGTAATTATCCCATGAGCAGGACCGCTAACGTTAAAGCATTGGCAATGTGGCGGAATTCTGTGTTCCTTCTGCTCGGAGCCGCGCCTGATGAAATATACAAAAGCTCGTTGTTTAATCTGTTGCTCGGCTATATTCGTCTGCTGAAACCGAAGCTGATTAGCTAACTGCAAGCTGAGAATATATTCGTCGCCCCATATTGCCAATGCAATGTCCCTGTTGCACAACTACCAAGCTACCTAAAATATTCTTTCTTTCCAGGCCC
>CALMWT010000209.1 GCA_937870855.1 uncultured Taibaiella sp. | reverse complement strand
TGTAACGTGAAAGGAGACCTGGCAGGTTTGTGCTGGGGAATGTCTGAACCTGGATTTTCGGGATTAAAGGATGGGCAAGATAATCTGTTTGGTGTTGTTTCCTGATGGTTTTATGCGGAGTGGTTGCCGGTGTAACTATTACAAGCAAACATCCCTTCTAAAACCGCTACCGTTTCATTATTATTTTATCGTGCCGTCAGGTGTTTCCACCTGACGTAGTTGAATGAGGTACTATCTTGAATTCTTTCGTGCGTGCAATGATAGTTAATGAAGCAGGGCTATCTTAGGAGCAGTGCCTCAATGTATACGGGTAGTAAACAGGAATTACTGGTACAGATCGAACCGTTGTTTTGAGCTATGCTGCAAACGGGGACTAGGGGTAGCGTTTCACGCAACGAACGCTACGTTTAAACAAGGACGCAACGAGCATGTGTTTGTTAGTGAGAAAATTTCACACAGAGATGCAGCGGTTAAGAGGCACGGAGTGTGATATTTGACTAATCATATTAGTCACCTAAAATATCTCACCACTTCCCTTCCCACCCATTCTCCCATGTGTACAGGCACTGCATTGCCGATTAAGCGATAAGAACTTCGACGATTAGGAAAGATAAAATCATCTGGAAAACCTTGTAGTCTTGCATACTCTCGAACAGAAAACGGACGCAATCCATGCTTTGCTTTTTTGTCCTTCACTAAGCGTGTGCTTAGGTCCTTAGCATAATGGGCTACACAGGTAGGTGCAAGCGCGTTGCTGTCTTCAGGGTCAATTACTATGGGCAGGTCGCGGTATTTGCCATTAATTCTGCGTAGCACATAGTCGGGCATCTCCACCTCGGGGGTTTGTTCTAAGATATCTTTCAGTTTTGGCTTTCTAACGGACGGCTTTGGCGCTGCAATCGAAAATGGTTTGCGAGACCCAATCAAGATGAGGCGCTTCCTGCGTTGCGGCAGCCAATATGCTGCATCCACAGGACAAAAAACATGCACATAATAATCCGGCAGCTTCGTCATCGCTTCCATCACGACTTTAAACTTCTTCATGCCCGGCACGTTTTCCACCACATACATTTCAGGTCGAGCAATGGCAATGTGTCGGAAGAAATGCAAAAACAAATCATCGCCGGTGCGTGTGCCGTGGATGTCTGCGATGGGTGAGTACTTAGTGCAGGGATATGTACCAATGATTATGTCGGAATCTGCTTGTTCTAATACTGCTTTTGTCTTGATGTCATCAGTCAATACTTCATGAGAAAAATAATGGCTATTGGCTTTCATGCAGTCGGTGGCTTCTTTATCAAGATCAAGGGACTGTATTACATTTACACCGGCGAGCATCATACCGAGTTCCATGCCGCCGCAACCGGAGAAGTAACCTTTAGCTGTGGGTTTGTACATTAGGCAAACTTAATAGACAAGGCCTTTGCTGCATTTGCTTTTAAGTCACGTTGGGGAGCTACTGGTATTTAAAACCTGTATCTAATAAGGCTCAAACCTTACTCATTTTAATGCAGATGCACCTAATAAAAAAACTCAAATCAGATGGAGATAACCGCATAGGCAAGCTAGCGCGAGGGCTGGAATCACAACCACTATGCTTTCCTTCCAGAGATACTTTTTGTTCTTTATCATAAAGAAGTGTCTTACTGGTTTCAAGTACATCAATGTTATGTTCCCCGCAACGATCAATCCTCCAATCAGGTAAACGAACGCCATGTCCAGGAAATTCCGATCAGAAAAACAAGCGTAACCAATACAGAACAGAATCAAAAAGAAAGAAAAATTTATCATCATCCAACCAGCAGCATTTCGCTTGATTACTGCATAAATAAACATTGGTGGGATCAGTAAAGAAAGAGGCAAACCTTCCTTCACGGCTGTAACGAATTGCTCAACGGGTCTAGCTGATTCGGCAGCAGTCAAAAAATACTCACAGCTTATCCAAAACATTATCGCTGCAAATAGGCCAGCAAACAAAAGAACAAATCCTATTGTCAATTTATGCCACCATTGATAGCTATATGGCATTTCGAGGCCCTCAAAAACAGAATTTTCTGTAATAGCATTCATTGGTTAGAAAGTTAGTTCTTAAATACAGTTTTCGAGTGCCACTCCAAAAACTCCTTCCGCGGCAAATACTTCTTAGGGAGATGTAAAATGCGGTCTTGAAGGGATGCAAAATGTTGCGCGTAATAGTCTTCCTTTTCATACATCCGCAGTTGGGGCGATACCATCACTTCGTAACCTGCACTTATCCCAATATATCCTTTATCGAAAGCACGGTCGTACAAAGCAGAGAGACAAATACCATTTTCTGGGTTCAGGCGTTCTTTTTCATATTTCGACCATGGAAGAATATGGCTTGCAAGCAACAAGTCTGGAATATTGATCCCTGTGATCGCACATTTAACTTCATAATTAGCCAAGACGATTTGCCTAAATACATTTTGGTTTACGCGCGTTCTTACTTCTCGTATTTTGTATTCGCCTTTCAAATGTTCTATACCGTGCAACTCACTTGCATACTTCTTTTCAATACTCAGTTGTTCTTTTCCTGCTAATATTTTTTCACTTTCAAACAACAGTTCGTCTTTGTTATGAACAAACGCATCCCAAATGGGCTGCACTTGTTTAATGCCGCCTTGCAAACCTTTGATGCCACGGCGCTGATGATAGGGATCAACTGCCGCAAAGTTGTTTAACCGCATGGCTACGGCATTTGCATTACGTCCAATAATATTTGCAAGGTGTATGATTTCGGATGTGCGACTATGCAACTTTCCAAAAGGAAGTTTTATATAAAGATTGAGTGCAAGAATTAATTCTTCCCTTGTCCAAAGATTTCTCGCGGGCATTGTGTGTGTTTGTGTCTTAACAAGAAACGAAATTAGAAGGAAAGATAAAAACTGTGTTTGCTTTTAAGTCACGTTTGCATCCTGTAGCCTCGTGTATGAAGGAACTCGCAACCATTTCAGGCTTTGTATCCTTGCCCTTTATCATGCTCATGTTATAGCTCCTCGTTTCCTTATCATGCACATCTGCCATTGCGCAAAGGTAATCCTACAACACCTTCACCCCTACCGGTTCGGTCCAGTCCGTTGTTCTTTGCGCGGTGCAAAGCCCGCGTACACGCACCCATAGTTTGCTGAGCGGGGTGAGTCCGTGGAGGATAATGCGGCTGTCGGAACCATAGTGTTGCTCCTGCCAGCCATTGGGGTTGCTGAGGTCGTAAGATATTTGCACTTGCAGCGCGCGGTGTACCCTTTCGCGCTTCACCATCAGCTTTACGCTGCCTTCGCTCATGCCTGTGCGTACCCATTTGATGCTCACGGGTGGTACAGCAAGTGATTTTACCGCCGCTTTTTTCATTTCCATTCCTGCCATCATAATGATGGTAGTATCGTCCTCTGCAATATTGCTCACATGGTTGGCAAGCTGCTTCAGCATACGTTTCACATCTTGCTCCGCTGCATCGCGCTGCGACTTGTTACTATAGTTGCGCGCCATCATCTGCTGCTCCGCCTTGCTTAGTTGGTCAAGCCTTTCCTCCAGCACATCCAGCGACACCGGAAGGTTGGTAAACACATCGGGATGTTGCCGTATAGACTTCAGAATATGTCTTGCACGGGTAAGGAGCGACGATACCGGAATGCCGCGAAGGTTGAGTGCTATGGGCTGCATAGGCAAAAGATTTAAGGATACAACTACCGGCCGTTATCTGCTATGCCTGCCATTCTTCTTGTTCGGCCTTTGCAATAAAGTTAATACAAGTTCATTGTATCATCAAGCTATATACATCTGTGTAAACAGCCCATGCCGCAGCTACAGGTGGCAAACGTTTGCATAGCACAGTGCTCGCAGGTATGCGTGCAACCAAAGAGCCGTTGTAAATTAACCTCGCATCTTTGTGCGGTTACAAAGCTGCTATAAAACAAGTAGCACGGCTACTGTTACCAGTAAAACAAACTATAAGAACAGTCTTTTTTGTGAAGTAGTGAACAGAAAAGCAAAACGCACACTACATCGCCGCAAGGTGACCTTACAAAAACACGTTGCAGTATGCCCTACCTCATTCTGCACACTACAAACCCTGTTGTAGTTATAACATACTGCCTATACAATGCGCAGCTATAGAAAACGCACACTGCATACGCTGTGCTTGCTATTGCAAAATGGCTATGTAGTGTGCAAAAAACACAAGGGCGCACTGCACCCTATCCACGATTTAAGACAAAACGCCTATACAGTAAGCAAAAACTAAAACTGCACACTACATTGCCCAATGTGCCTGTTACAACGATGCGTTGTAGTGTGCAAAAAAAGCGGTTGCACAACAATGCTGTGGGTTGCAGCATTGCAAGCATACAAACAGCACAGTAGCTTTCTTTTGTTACTATTTTTTCTTTCCCTTGTGCGGAGCAATATTATTGGTGCAGCCTTACAATCATAGCCATAACCAACGCTTCTCTGCCAATACTTGTCTTTTAAATCTCTGCTGTCGGTAGGTAGCAGCTTATCGCTTACCCGTTATGTTTTGTTTTCACTACTTACGTTTCCATACACACGCGGTTGCGTTTGCTTTTACGTTGGTTGGCATTTTGCTACTCACAGCATGTGCTTCCCCCAAGCTGCAAGCACCGCGCAGCATAGCCCTGCGGTAAATGTATCTGTGCCAGAGGTAAATGAGCAGTTGCCTGCCGTTACTACTTATATCCTGAAGATAAAACGAACAGAAAAAAGCAGCTATAAAACAACGATAGATCTGGTGAATAAAATAACTGCAAATGGGTCGGTGAAGCGCACCCATCTGAGACAGAACTGTACGAAATGCCTTGATATCAGATTGATGAAAGAAGACCATACCGTGCTGGAGGAACAACGCATGACAGATCCGCTTTTTGAAGAAATAGAATACCGGGACGAGCAAGGCGACTTTAAATGGATAGAAGTGAAACCCGATGAAAAAGTGATAGCTATAAGAACAAACCTGCGTAGCGAAGTGGCTATGTTGCAATTCAGGTTTTCGGAAGATTCTTTGAACAAGTGGGTAACTGTGAAGCTGTAGTTACTGTCGTAAACGTTCTTTAAACAAGAAAACAACCAAAAATGAAAAACATTCTACTCGTCATCTCGCTGCTGCGTTTGGGTGTACACGCACAGGCGCAAACCCCTGTTTTGGCGCATAAAGTGGTGCATGGACCTGATAGCACACGCTACAATTTTCTTGTAACGGGCGAAGGTTTTACTGCTGCGCAGCTATCGAGGCTGGAAGCCGGTGTAGATACCCTGTCGGTAAGGATGTTTCGTACCACGCCATTTAAAGAGTATAAAAACTTCTTCAACTTTCATCTGATAAAGCTGGCATCGCCCGATAGCGGATTGGTGCATCCTGCTACTGCACCCAATGATGTAATGCCTCCATACTTTCCTACCAATTGTTTCGACACAAGGCTGGATTATGCAGGCGTACACAATATGTCGTTTATGTACAATGCTGTGGCATGGAATGCCATGATTGCAACTTATTACCCCGGTTGGGATAACTATATTCATTTTCTAAACACACCCGGCGCACAGGCACACGGAGGTTTTGGAACCGGACTGGTGATGGCTTTACCCAATCTTATACAAGCCTTTCATACTACCACCTTGCATGAATTAGGACATGCTATGGGTGGGCTGGCCGATGAGTATTGGATCAACACATTTCCGGTAGGAAGACCCAACAGAGATACCACCAAAAACCCCGGTCTGGTAAAATGGAAGAACTGGATAGGCTCCAATGGCGTGGGCATAGATTCGTTTGGCACTGTGGGCAATACCGTTCATTATCGCCCGACACCCACATGCCGTATGCGGTCTGTTGCCAGTCCTTTTTGTGCAGTATGTATTGAAGGCTGATAGACACGCTATATCACACCGTTACGCCTATTGAACATGCCGTGCCTGTTAACGATACGCTACAGGCTACCGGCTCTTCCTTCTTTTCATTAAAACTTATTTACCCGCAGCCCAATACGCTAACGGTAAAATGGGAACTGAATGGCAGCATACTTCCGGGAACGGATACATTTAGGAACATCAGCAACAGTCAATTGCAAATGGGTATCAACAAACTCACCGCGTATGTTACAGATACCACCTTGCTTTCAAGAAGCTATTGGCCAGGCAAGGGTTATCAGTTTTCTAAATCGTGGACGATAGAAAAGAACGCAGCCAATGTGAAAGTACATCAGCAACTTACCGGAAGATTTTTCTACAAGCTCTACCCTAATCCCGCACAAGAGCAAATAACCCTGAGCTACGAAAACCGCGATGGAAGCAAACAACTACGCTACGACATAATGAGTATAGACGGCAGGCTGGTTGCATCGGGAGGGTTTGAAGCAACGGGAGATGGTGAGCAAGTGATTAACCTTTCTGACCTGCCCTCTGGCGCTTATCTGTTGAAACTTACGGGTAAAGAAATAAGTGTGGAAGAGCGATTTATCAGGAAGTAGAAAAAGTGACTGACTCTCAAAAAAAGTGAACGCTTTTTGAATCGCATAAATGAGCGTAACTCTCCATCATGGGGCTGAATAATCGAGTAGGAAGGTAGGAATTAGTTCCCTACCTGTCCTCTCACACCACCGTAC
>CALMWT010000208.1 GCA_937870855.1 uncultured Taibaiella sp. | reverse complement strand
TTTCACCCGTTAATATTCCCCCCATTTCCTTCCAATATTCACCCTCAAACCTCAACATTCTACCCTCAAACCTCAACATTCTACCCTTTTCCTCCCAACATTTCCCCGCAAACCTCAACATTCTACCCTCAAACCTCAACATTTTACCCGTTTTTGCGCTCATTTCTCGCATAAATCCATCTCTTACACAAGAAAACCAACGACTTTCACGAGAAACTCCACGAATTTCACGAGAAACTCCACGAATTTCACGAGAAACCAAATGACTTTCACGAGAAAGACTATGAATTACACGAGAAACTTGTAGGGTTTCACGAGTAATTCCAAGATTTTTACAAGAAAGTCTATGAATTATACGAGTAACTACAAAGATTTCACGAGAAAGTCCATGAATTACACAAGAAAGCCAACGAATTACGCCATAAATGAGCCCTGCGGCGGGGAAAAATCACACAAAAACGATGAAATAAAATGCAAAAACGGGGGAAATGCACCCAAAAAAGACCAGAAAACACCAATTTTCAACCAAAAAACCCGTAAAAAGGAGGAAATTGACCCCATTTTTAGACAAAAAAAGTTGATTGGCTAATGAGTTTAAAGGTTCACAAGTAGGTTTTCCCAAACCATAAACGTATCAACCAATCAACTAATCAACCAACCAACTTCTCAAAGTATCAACCTATAAACCTAAAACCTTTCCAGCCCGCTAAAAAAGAAACCACCCTCAATCTCCGCATTTTCATCACTATCAGAGCCATGCACAGCGTTTTCGCCCACCGATGCAGCATATTTTTTACGAATAGTTCCCTCTTCCGCCTGCGCAGGGTTGGTAGCGCCGATGAGTTTACGAAAATCTGCAACAGCATTATCCTTTTCGAGGATGGCGGCAACAATAGGCCCGCTGCTCATAAACTCGGTAAGCTCGCCAAAGAAGGGGCGCTCTTTATGAATTTCATAAAACTTCTCTGCCTGCTGGCGGCTTATGTGGAGGTATTTCATGGCTACGATGCGAAAGCCCGCAGCGTTTATCATTTGAAGGATGTTTCCGATGTTTCCGGCGCGTACTGCATCCGGCTTTATCATTGTAAAAGTGCGATTGGACATGGATTTGATTTTTGAAGGCGCAAATGTAGATAAAAAGGGAACACACAAAGGGCATAAACGTTTGTATCTTGCGCAGTATTGAGCATATGAAACCAATACAAGACGCACTTCTATTACTTCAAGCCCCTCGTAGAGTTTTTATTACCACCCACCACAAGCCCGATGGCGATGCTATTGGCAGTATGCTCGGTTTGTATCATTATCTGGTAAAAAGGGGGCATAGTGTTGTGGACGTATCGCCGAGCGAGCTACCCGACTTTCTGATGTGGATGCCAGGGGTGGAGCATTTATATAATTACGAGGCTGGTTCAAAGATTTGTGATGCTGCATTGAGAGATTCGGAGGTAATATTCTGCGTTGATTTTAATGATTATAGCCGCACCAAGCACCTGACGGCGCAACTGGAGCAAGCCACACAACCGAAAATATTAATAGACCACCACCTGCTGCCAAAGCCCGTGTGGGACTATGGTATGAGCCTTCCCGAAAAAAGCTCGACCTGCGAAATGATTTATGATTTTATAAACCTGGCAGGTGATAATGAACTGATAGATGAAACTATAGCAAGTTGCTTATATACAGGCGTACTTACCGATACGGGTTCGTTTAGGTTTAACTCTACTGCGGCCAGCACCCACCGCATGGTAGCAGATCTGAAAGAGAAAGGATTGGCGCACAGCATAATTCACGAGCATATAAATGACTCATGGTCGTTGAAGCGTATGCAGTTTTTGGGTTACATTCTTTTAGAGAAAATGGAAGTGGTGCATAAATACAACTCTGGTATCATAGCGCTTTCAAGAGAAGACCTTAAGGTATGGAACGTAAGTGCCGGAGATACCGAG
Organism: uncultured Taibaiella sp.; assembly: GCA_937870855.1. GTDB lineage: Bacteria > Bacteroidota > Bacteroidia > Chitinophagales > Chitinophagaceae > JAFIGV01. The sequence continues at coordinate 3,189 of CALMWT010000208.1, read as the reverse complement.
GGGTTGGTGAATTATCCTTTAAACATAGCGGGCATTCGCTTTTCTACCTTAATTACAGAAAGAGGTGATGAGGTAAAACTTTCGTTTAGAAGCAAAGGAAATTTTGATGTTAGTACGTTTGCCCGCGAGCACTTTAACGGTGGCGGCCACTTCAACGCATCTGGCGGTAGATCGAATTTGTCATTTAGCGAAACAGTAGCACGATTTAAAGAAATTTTATCCGATATTCACCCCCGATAATTTTTAAACATGATAAAACGTATAGTACCAATTGCGCTGATTGGCGCTTCTATTTTTAGTTTGAATGCTTGTAAGTCGGGCGGCGACTTCAAGAAAACAGAAAACGGAGTTCTTTATAAGATTGTAAAAGATGAAAAAGGTACTTCTCCCCAGGTAGGCGATGTGATTTCTATGCACATGATTGCCAAGTACAAAGACGACAAGACCGATACCACATTATTCGATTCCCGTAAGATGAATAATAATGTACCGATAGAAATTCCTTTGCCTGCTCCTGCTTTTAAAGGTGATTTTGTAGAAGCACTGATGAAATTATCTGCTGGCGACAGTGCAATTATTCGCATTGCAGTTGACTCTTTGAAAAAACAACAGGGCATGCAACTTCCTGAGTTTATGAAAGGAGGACAACATCTGGAATACACCGTTACGATGCTCTCTGTAAAATCGCAGCAGCAAATGAAACAAGAGCAGGATAAACATGCAACGGAACAAAAATCAAAAGACGAGCAAATACTTCAGGATTATTTTAAAACCAACAATATCCAACCTTCAAAAACTGCATCTGGTCTTTACTACCTTATTGAACAGCCAGGAAGCGGCGCTAATCCCGTTCAAGGACAAGCTGTAACTGTGAACTATACCGGAAAAACATTGGATGGAAAAGTGTTTGATTCAAACACCGACCCTGCAATGGGACATGCAGAGCCGTTTACCTTCAATGTAGGACAAGGAATGGTAATACCTGGATGGGACGAAGGTGTATTGCTTCTGAGAAAAGGATCGAAAGCAAAATTGTTTATTCCATCGGGTTTGGCTTATGGCTCTATGAGTCCTAACCCGTCGGCAATACCCAATGATGCAATCCTGATGTTTGACATCGAGGTTTTGAAAATTGAAGAAGGAACTCAGCCTCAGATGAATGCGCAACCTCAGGTTCAATAAACAACTAAACTCATAAAAACAGAGAAATGAAAAAAGTATGCTTGTTTGCAACTGCAATAGCGCTGTGCTCTTCAGCAGCTTTTGCGCAAACTAAAAAGGAAACCAAAATCAAAACCGACAAGACCAAAATTAAAACGGAAGGTGGCGAATTGAAGGTGAAAGGACCAGAGGGAAAGATTAAAAAGCAGGCAGCCCCGGGGTTTCAGATCACTCCTACAGGTCTTGAGTACAAAATTGTAAAAGACGTTCCCGGTACTAAAGCTCCAAAGATTGGCGACAATGTGGAAATGCACATTAATACTCATGTAGGCGATAGTTCTTTGTTCAATTCGCGTAAACTCAACAACAATCAGCCCGTTCCTTTTACACTTGCGGCTCCGGCATTTAAAGGAGATCTGGTAGAAGGATTTATGATGATGACACCCGGCGATAGCGCTGTGTTTCGCGTTTCGATTGACTCGCTGCAAAAAGCAGGTGCGCAATTGATGCCATGGATGAAGGGTGGCGATATGATAGAATATGAGGTGGTAATGGTTTCGGTAAAATCTCAGGCTGAAGCACAAAAAGAAGCCGCCGAAAAATCTGCTGGTCAGGTACAATTAGATGACTCGCTGATTCAGGATTATTTGAAAAAGAACAGTATTAAAGCGGTGAAAACACCGTCAGGTTTGTACTATAAAATCAACAGGCTGGGTACAGGATTAATGGCTGCAAAAGACCAACAGGTAACTGTGAATTATACAGGAAAAACACTTGACGGCAGCATATTTGATTCCAACACCGACCCTATGTTCAAACACGTAGAACCATTCTCCTTCCTCCTTGGTGCTGGCCATGTAATAAAAGGCTGGGATGAGGGACTTACTTATTTCAACAAAGGCGCTACCGGAACTTTATTCATTCCATCGGGCCTGGCTTATGGCGAACGTAGCCCCACACCTTCAATTCCTGCAAATGCTGTATTGGTATTTGATGTAGAATTACTGCATGTAGAAACACCACCGGTACGTCTTGAAAAAGGCGGTGGACGCAGTGGCGGACATGAGGGACACGAGCATGGACATGAGCATAAAGAAGGTGATGGACACAAACACTAATGTGCTGATTTGATGATGTGCTAATTTGATAATAGCCTTCAATGAACAAAATTGTTTTTATAATGATAGTGTGGTATTCGTTGATAGCGAGTACCACTTTTGCTTTTGATAGGCAAGATACTTTGCGCGGCAGCAACGGCAGAGGACGTAGCTGGTGGGATGTGCAGCATTATGCATTAGGGTTATTAAACATTGACAATCAAAACCAAGAAATACTTGGGTCAGTCGATATTCGTTTCAAAGTCGTAGAAGCCGGTTTCGATAGCATGCAAATTGACTTACAGGATAGCCTAACGATTGAAAGCGTACTCTGGTCTAATGTAGATACAGCATTTTTCACCCACTTAAAATTAAATAAAAGTAATAACCCTGAATTTTTTTGGCGCGCGACAAACCTTTCATTTGAAAAAGATGGAAATGTTTATTGGATTAAATTCCCTTTTAGAAATTTCACTGTTGGTAGTAAACAACAAATAAGTATAGTTTACTCGGGCAAGCCCCGCGTTGCGAAAAGTGCTCCATGGGATGGAGGTCTCATCTGGATGGAAGATAGTACTGGAAACCCGTGGATCGCCGTTGCATGTCAAGGTCTCGGAGCAAGCAGTTGGTGGCCATGTAAAGATTATCAAGGCGATGAGCCTGACCAAGGAATGACAATATATTCGAATGAAGCCAATCTTATTGCAAATGGAAAAAGTTTCATTGATTCGATTCATACTGTAGACCCGATAACAACAGAAGTTCGAACTGTAATTAAAGAATACTCAAGCGGAAGAATTCAAAATCCCATCAACACCTACAACGCCACTTTCTACATAGGCGATTATATTTCCTGGACTGATACACTGATAGGTGAAAAAGGCAAGCTTGATCTTTCTTTCCATGGACTTCGGTACAACGAAGAAAAAGC
>CALMWT010000207.1 GCA_937870855.1 uncultured Taibaiella sp. | reverse complement strand
TTAATAGACTGGATTGTCAACAAAAAGGTGGGCCTGGAAAGAAAGAATATTTTAGGTAGCTTGGTAGTTGTGCAACAGGGACATGGTATTGCCAAAAGCGGGGCAGAACGGCTTCGATTGACATTTGTGCAAAGTTCAACTTTCGTTCTTCGATTGAACTTTTGTGCTAAAAACCCCCGCCTTCGGCAATACCCGAAACGTTAGCGGCTATTCCTCAACCACTCTCCAATTCCCAGCCTCTTAAATATCTTGACAATTTGTCATACTAAATATATTGGCAGATGAATTGCTAAAGAATTTGTCTATAAAAAACTAAAGCTTATGGCAAAAACATTAGATCAAGGTTTTGACACCTTTTTATCATGGCTGGTTCCTCTATCATCAGAGCACGACAAAGCCAAATCTCATAAAGACTCAGTCAAATCATGCTTAGAAAAAAACTTTGACTGCTATAGTTTTTTTGAAACTGGTTCGTTTGGAAATTCGACGGGTGTCAGACATTACAGCGATACTGATTATTTTGCGGTAATGCCTTCTGCCAAAGTTTATAATGATTCGGCTTACACTTTAAAAAAAGTTAAGGAAGCCCTTCAGGAAACATTTTGGCGAACAGAAGGAATCTCGGTCAATACCCCTGCCGTTAAAATTCCATTTGGAAGCTACGCATCTGAAACTTTAGAAATAACTCCATCAACTTTTAACGGACTTGTAGATACTCCTGTAGGAAGCAAAGGCTCTTATGATATCCCAAATTATGAAGGAGGATGGATGAAATCAAGTCCACAAGCACACAATGCTTATGTAAAAAGAGAAGATGAAAGATTGGGATATAAGTTAAAGCCTTTGATTAGATTGATAAAAGCTTGGAAATTTTATAACAATGTTCCTATTAGCTCATTCTATCTTGAACTTAGAACTACTAAATATGCAGAAGGAGAATCGTCAATTGTTTATGACATCGATGTTAAAAGAGTTATGAAAATTCTATACGATAACGACTTGCCTAGCATTCAAGACCCAATGGGTATTTCCGGATATGTCAAAGCATGTTCAACCGATGTTAAAAGAGAAGACGCTTTATCGAAAGTAAAAACTGGATACACAAGAGCCGAAAAAGCCGTTGAAAAAAGGGAGTCAAATATTGATGATGCGTTCTATTGGTGGAATCTTTTTTATAATGACAAATTCCCAAGTCGATGAATCAAATTTCAACAGAACAAAACAGTCAGAAACAACTTGAAAGACTTGCCGCACAGCGAGAACTTTATTCTTCTGCAAAAAAATGGCATGGTTTTCAAATTATTCTTACTGTGATTGTTCCAGTTATTTTAGCCGGACTTGCCTTTATTTTGAATGACTTCGCTGTCATCGCAGCAATTTTCGGTGTAGCATCCTTTTTGATTGACATTTCAATTATTGAACCGGTAATTAAAAAGAGGAAGACTAAGGCTGCGAAGATTCAGGAATTATTCGATTGTGATATTTTACATCTACCCAAATCTCCTTTAAAGACGGTTGACGATATTACTGTCGAAGAAGTTTTATTATATTATAATGCTCACATTAAAATAGCCACCAATGTAGAGAAAATCAAAGATTGGTATTCTCCGAAAGTATCACAGCTGCCAATCAAAATTGCTCGAATTCTTTGTCAAAGAACAAATTGTTGGTGGGATTCAAAACTTAGGGAGAGGTATTCTTCATTCCTTAAGTATGCGAGTTTAATTGTGTTTGTAGTTATGATGATTGCAGGTTACATTTCTAATTTATCGTTGATTGAAATTACTTTAATTGCTGGTGGCTTAGTCCCTTTCTTTCAATTTTGCATAAAACAATGTAATGACAACTTAGATGCAGCAAACCGATTAAACGATCTTGTAAATTATTCTAGTCAAATATGGGATGATGCATTGGAAAATAAATATTCAGATGACTTGCTAAAAGCAAATTCAAGAAGACTACAGGATGAAATTTTTGAACATAGAAGTAAAAGCCCATTAATATTAGACTTGTATTATAATGTTTTTAGAGATAGTGACGAGGCGTTAATGAATCGTTCTAGTGAAATATTAGTAGATGAAGCTTTAAATAGACCTTAACAGCCGCTAACAAAAGTATTTGCGAAAGCAGGGCTTGACCTAGTAACATCAGCTATATGCAAGCATCAGCGGCAGTTCCGGCTCGACATTCAATGTTCAGCTTTAGTTCATAACTTCAACAACATATTTTCAAATGGGCATTTGTACCGGGCTGGACAATCAATGAATTCCCTGCCTTCGTAAATACTCAAACGTTAGCGGTTATTTTATTACGACACAGCAATTATGGTAAAACTCACATTTTTTATATTGACAATGTTAGCTTTGACAATGTCTTGCAATAATAAAGGACAGAAAGAGCATAAGTCTGCGACCAACAATATAACAGGAAGTCAATTGGAAACGACAGAAATTGATTGCGATACAGTGTATAAAAACAAAGGCTACAAAATAACACTGACAAAGTTTGACACCACAGTTTCAGAATTCGACACGACCTATAATACAATATTTACGCTAAAGAAAAATAATGAAATTACATTTTCAGACAGTATACACAACGCTTATCAAAACATTTTTGACTTTAGAGATTTTAATGGCGACAATGTAAAAGATATTCTAATCCAAAATACGAGCAGTGCAAGAAGTAATTTGACATATACTTTATACCTTGTGGACACTCTTAACGACAAGCTAAGAAAAGTAAAAGGTTTTGAACAAATACCCAATCCAGATTATTTAGCAGAGTATGACATTATTGACAATTATGTGCTGTCGGGCAAAAATTGGACAGGCTTTTACAAAATTCAAGGCGACACAATTATAGACTTTGACATACTAATTGAAGACGACTTATCAGACAGCAGTCTATATGAACAAGAACATAAAAACGCAATTAAACGAATAATGAAAACAATAAAAAACAACCGCTAACATGGGTAGCCGTTGCACAACCCGCCTCCAAAAACTTACCGAGTTTTATTAGCCGGTTTGCATTACCAAAATCTTTCGGCTTTCTATTGCACTGGCCACAGGCTGTGGTAGCAGAAAAGAGGCAAAAACAGCTGATTCAATCCATTATCCTTTTCCTTTTGAGGTAATGCTGCGGCTTTTGCAGCCACTTTCCCTTTCCGGGAGCACAACAAATCTGTGTAATCCCTTCATCCTTCTAATCCCGGTTCAGACAATAATAACACGTCATTCCTCCTCCGCAGGAGCGGGGAGGCTACCTTATCGTAAGGCTACTATGCCAGGTTTGACGGTCGCTGATAACTGAGACTGTATAAATACCTGCTGGCAAGCCTTTGAGGTCAACCACACTTGCATTATTTGCAATACGGCCAGAATAAACGACTGATCCCGGCATATTGGCAATGCGTACATTTGCTGCTTTTACGCCTTCCGGCAATTGAAGGGTAAAGGAGCCATGTGCAGGATTAGGATAGAGTAATATTCCATTGGCATGTTGAACGGTGCCTACACTTGCAATTGCGGAGAAATCGAACTCCATAATGCAACCTTTATTTGGAGGGGGCGTAGCCCAGGTAGCCCCGATACCTTTCATGCTGCCGAAACTATCTACTGACACATAAATCTTCTTTCCGTCGGAAGAAACAGCTATATCGCGAAACCTTCCCTGTCCGCGGAAGTAGGAAATGGTGTCGCCAACTACAGACTGTCCGTCGGCAGAGAGTTTTAACCGGTACACCACACCTCCCTTTAGGGTGGCGATGAGTAAAGAGTTTTGCCAGCCGGGTATAGCACCGGAACTATAATGCTCTATTCCCGATGCTGCGGACGAAGGATAGTAGAGGCTGTAGTTGGGAGGTTGTGTACCGTTCAAGTCATTATTGTAAAGAGTAGAGACTTCTGTTTTTGTACCTGGGAACAGGCTGAATATCGGATCGCTGTAGCTGTAGGAGGATTGTATGGCGGATCTGTTGGCAAATTCGCTGGTAATAGCAGGAATGCCTGAGCCGATACCTGCCTTACTGCCATCATAGTTACTATCGGTATATCCTACTATAAGCGGAAATCCATAATTGTAGGCGGGTTTTATAATATTGATCTCATCGTCTGAGTAAGGTCCATGTTCTGCTTCGTATAAAGTGCCATCGGGCGCAAAGGCAAGTCCCTGGGGATTGCGGTGACCCAGCGACCAAACGGCATTTTGCCCAACCCCTGCGTTGAAGGGATTATCATTCGGTATCCACGCATTAGGGCCTGCATCCCCATCAGCAGTGAGGTTGAAACGTAAAATTTTTCCTTCCCATATTGCCGGCTGCTGACCGCGGTGGGGACGAGATCCATTGCTCAAGTGTCCGGCACCCATATCGCCTACACTATAAAATAGGAAGTTGCTACTGCCTCCGGCTGGGCCGATGACAAGCCGTCCTGCATTATGGTCGTTGCTGCCCGGAATAGCGTCTGTTACAATAGTTTCGTTGGAGAACACTTTAGTGGTTGTGTCATAATTATAGCGGGCGATTCTCGTTTTGAAAAAGCAACTTCCGGTAGCTGTGATGCAACTATCAAACTGGTACACATAACCGATATAGACATAAGGATTGTTATTGAAATCGGGGTGAAAAGCAAAACCCTGTAATCCGCCTTGTGGCCATGTAGCGGCAGCACCATAATTGAGAAAGTTTTTCTTGCTGCTGAGGTCGAGCATCATTTCTGTGTTGCCTGTAATGGGGTCAACCCGCGAAAGCTGATAGCTAAAAGCTTCTGTAACCCAGAGCCATCCATCCGGTCCGAATTTGATTTCCCAGGGTTGGCTAAGTCCGCAAGCCAACTGGCGTGTGTTGTAAGGTTCCGACTGTGCATGACCCAGGTATGCGGATACACAGAGACAAACCGCAAAAATGATGCGTAAAATCATTCCTTTCATAATTTCATAATTTTAGTGTATTGATGTTGCACAGGAGCACTTTCATAAAAGTGCCGTGGACACATACCTGCAATTTAGTAATTGTGTACAACTTCCCAACGCCAGTCTTGCAGCCATTTAAACATAGTGTTGGTTCCTTAATTTTACCAGCGAGTCTTTTCCCTCTTACTACACACTGACATCTCAAACAACAATTTTTATGTACGATATCTTCTTTCAGAAATTCAATGAAAAAGTTTCGCTGACAGCGGAAGAAGAAGATTTTATCAAACAATACCTCACACCCAAAAAGCTACGGAAAAGACAATACCTGCTACAGGAAGGCGATGTATGCAAACATATATGTCTGGTGGAAAAAGGGGCTTTGAAGGCTTACCTGATTGATGAAAAAGGAAACGAGAGCATTACCGCTTTTGCATTGGAAGGATGGACAATTTCCGATCTGTCGAGCTTCTTTAAACAACTCCCGGCTACGCTGAATATTGATGCTTTGGAAGATTGTGAGTTGGTATTGATAAGCAAAGCGGCGCATGAAGAGCTATTGCAAAAGATGCCGAAATATGAAACCTATATGCGCCTGTTAATTACAGATGCATATGTTGCTTTGCAGCAGCGCATGACTTATGTACTTCACCTTCCGCTGGAAGAACGCTACAAGGCATTTACCCAAATGTGCCAGAGCATTTACCAACGTGTGCCGCAGCACATGATAGCCTCTTTTATGGGGCTTTCGCCGGAAACCCTGAGCAGGGTACGAAGCCGGATCAGCAACAAAAAATAGCCCGCCACTCTTACAGCATTGACAAAAGTCAAGAGATTTCCTTGCGCTGAAGCAATGGTATTTCTTGCCCGAACGCATTGGCGGCGCACCGATTGTGACGGAATTTTGTGTTATCAAAAAAAGGATAAAGATATGAGCACAAAACAAGTGATCGCTGTAATAGGAGCGTCGGGAAATATGGGATCTAACATCGCCAGAAATCTTTCAAACGGCAACAATAGAATAGTGTTGTTTGACAATTCGAAAGAAAAGGCTGAAGCCGTTGCACAGGATATTAAAAGCAAAAATGCTACTGCCGATGTGGAGGCGCTAGAATGCCCTACAGATGCATCGTGGGAAGCGGATGTGATTATACTTGCTGTTCCTTTTCATGCCGAAAAAGAGATTGCAGAGAAAATCAGGGAAGTAGCCAATCAAAAGGTAGTTATCTCTATCACCAATCCACTAAACGAAAATTACAACGGTTTGGTAACAGCACCAGATACCAGTGCAGCGGAAGAATTGCAAAAGTTGTTGCCCAATTCAAAAGTGGTGAAAGCATTCAATACCACATTTGCTGCCGACTTTGCTACGCCGGTTATTGCAGGTACACAAGTAGATGCTTTTGTAGCAGGTAATGATGAAGAAGCAGTAGCTACGGTAGCAGAACTTGTGAAGACAGCCGGTTTTAATCCGATAATTGCGGGCGACCTGACGGTGAGCAGAACTTTGGAAAACATGCAGCTACTACTGATACAACTCGGTATGAAATACAACTATAACTGGCTGGCAGGATGGAAAATTCTCCACAATTAATTCAAACCAATTTTTAAAAAACACTAAAAAAACAACCAAATGAAAAAGTTAGCAATCATTATTTCTGTTTTCGTATTTAGCGCATTTACCGCTGCAACACCTACATGGACCAACGACGACCCGCATACACAACTGGGATTTACGGTAACGCACCTCGGCATAGTGGATGTGTCTGGAACATTTAATGATGTGGATGTTTTGGTCAGGGCATCAAAGCCGGACTTCAGCGATGCCATATTTGAATTGACGGCCAAAACGGGATCTATTGACACAAGAGTAGAAGCAAGAGACAACCACCTGAAAAGTGCAGATTTTTTTGATGCAGCAAAGTATCCTACACTGGATTTTAAAAGTACATCGATCAGGAGTGCAGGTAAAAATCAATTCAAACTCAGTGGCAATTTAACCATGCATGGTGTAACAAAACCTGTAAATATGGACTTGCGCTATAACGGCACAGTGGAAAACCCAATGAGCAAAAAACAAACAGCAGGTTTTCAACTTACAGGCACACTTAAGCGTTCGGATTTTAATATCGGTTCCGGGTTTCCCGAAGCCGTAATCAGTGATGTAGTGCGTATTAAAGCAGATGGAGAATTCATTCAAAACGATAAATAAAAAACTCTGAGACTTTGTGCCTTTAAATCGCTGCGAACTTTGTGTGAAACTAAGATTGGAAAAGAGACTTTGTGCCTTTAAAATCTCTGTGAGCTTTGTGTGAAAACTAAGATTCAGTAGGAGACTTTGCGCCTTTAAATCTCTGCGAGCTTTGTGTAAAACTAAGATTCAGTAGGAGACTTTGTGCCTTTAAAATCTGCGAGCTTTGTGTGAAAACTAAGGGTTCAGTATGGGACTCGGTGCCTTTAAAGTCGCTGTGAGGATTGTGTGAAACTAAGATTCCGTATGAGACTTTGTGCCTCTAAATCTCTGTGAGCTTTGTGTGAAACTAAGATTTGGAAAGAGACTTTGTGCCTCTAAATCTCTGCGAGCATTGTGTGAAACTAAGATAATACTGAAAGTCCGTAGAGGCAGATTAAGTAACAAAAACAACAAGAAAATTAAACAATTTAGTTATGGAGAACGAAAAGATAAAAGACATGAGTTGCGACATAGAAACAGGTGTTTGTGAAGTGAAGCAACCTGCGGAGGCACTTAAAAATGAGGGACAGCAAAAGCCTATAAAGCTCTTGTATTTCACCGATCCTATTTGTTCCTCCTGCTGGGGAATAGACCCGCAGTTGCGAAAGTTAAAACAGGAATACGGACATTATTTCGACATAGAGTATAGAATGGGTGGCTTACTGAAAAGCTGGGATGAGTATGGTGGAAGTGATGTGAGCGGACCAGAAAGTGTAGCAAAACACTGGGAAGAAGCAAGTGCATATTACCAGATGCCTATTGATGGAAATGTATGGAACGATGATCCGCTGCATTCATCCTATCCGCCTGGTATTGGATTCAAAGCTGCACAATTACAAAGCCCCGAAAAAGCAGAAAAATTTTTGAGAAGGATAAAGGAAATGGTATTCCTTGAGCGAACAAATATTGCAAGAGAAGAAGTGCTGGCTCGGGCGGCAAAAGAGGTGGGTTTAGATCAGGAAAGATTCATCGAGGATTTCAAGAACAATGCAACGCCATTGTTTGAAGAAGACCTGGCAATGGCAAGAGCGTGGGGAGTGAGAGGATTTCCAACAATCTTTTTTATAGACGACGAAGACAACCGTTTGAAAGTGTATGGCAGCAAGCCGTATCAGGTGTATGAGCAAACATTGATTAAATTGCTGACGGGTACAGTTCAAAAAACAGAAGCAAAATCTTACGACGTTGTTTTTAATCAGTACAACACGGTAACATTGAAAGAGTTTGCTGTATTCTATGATTTGGAACTTGGAGAAGCAGAAAACGCTTTAGTTAGCCTTCAGGAACAAGGCAAGGTTGAAAGAGTGGTTACATCCGCGGGCGCTATCTGGAAAATAAAATAACCAATGAAAAGGGGACAATTCATCAAGACAATAATAACAGGAGTAGTAGGTATGACAACGTTATCAGCATTCAGGAATTTTACAAATGGTCTCGACGAGCATGAGCAGCTAATGCCTGTGCTTTTCGTAGGACATGGTTCGCCCATGAATGGCATAGAAGATACAGAGTTCAGCCGCAGATGGACACAAATGGCAAAGGAGATTCCTACGCCAAAAGCTGTATTGGTTGTATCAGCACATTGGTTTACGAAGGGTACTAAAATCACTGCAATGGATTTCCCTAAGACTATTCATGATTTTGGTGGATTTCCGCAGGCGCTTTTTGATGTTCAGTATCCTGCACCTGGCAATCCTGCATTGGCAAAAGAAACCGCAGACTTGCTTCATTCCGCACATGTGGCGTTAGACCACGACTGGGGTTTAGATCACGGTGCATGGACAGTGATAAGACACATGTATCCAGAGGCAAATATTCCTGTATTGCAACTAAGTATTGATTACACCAAAGGCCCACAATACCATTACGATTTGGCCAAAGAGCTATTTGCTTTACGAAAGAAAGGCGTACTGATTATCGGAAGTGGCAATATGGTTCACAATCTCGGTATGGTTGCCTGGGATAGGTTGAATGATAAAGAGTATGGCTATGACTGGGCACTAAATGTAAATGAAAGGTTTAAGTCTTTGATACTGGACAGTGACCATAAACCTTTGATCAATTACACAACGCTTGGTAAAGACGCGCTGTTAGCAATACCTACACCGGAGCACTATCTTCCTCTGATGTACACATTGGGAGCGAAAGGCAGGAAGGACAATATTTCGTTTTTCAACGACAAGGCAGTAGGAGGGTCGCTAACGATGACATCGGTGAAGATTGGATGACGGAACTATAATTAATAACCGAACTTTAGAAGTGGTATAGATTAAAAAAACATTTTTTCACTTAAAACAGAATTGATATGAAAAGGTTAGAAAATAAAGTAGCTATTATCACAGGCGGAGCTATGGGTATGGGTGCTGCCACCGCAGAACTTTTTGCGCAGGAAGGCGCTAAAGTGGTTATTGCAGATTTTAATGAAGAAAAAGGAAAAGCACAAGTTGAAAAAATAAAAGCAGCAGGCGGTGAAGCAGCGTTTGTGAAAACGGAGTGTCGAAATCCGAAGACGTACAGAACATGGTAAAATTTACCGTTAACACTTACGGACGGCTGGACGTTGCCCTCAACAACGCAGCTATTACCCCCGACGACAAACCTATTGCCGACTTTGATGAAGCCTATTGGGATCGTTTAATGTCTATTGACTTGAAAGGAGTTGCTCTGGGACTTAAATACCAAATACAACAAATGATGGCGCAAGGGGGTGGTGGCTCCATTATCAATACATCCTCCGTTAGCGGTATTCGCCCGCAGCCCGGCACCCCCGCTTACATCGCCGCAAAGCACGCCGTTATTGGTTTAACCAAAAGCGCGGCAATGGATTATTCTCCGCATGGCATACGCATCAACTCTGTAGCACCCGGAGCCATAGATACACCTATGCTAAGAGTTGCCTTGGAACAGTTTGGATTTGACCCGCAGGCATACGCGAAACAACTAAGTATGCTGGGAAGATTTGCCGACGCAGATGAAGTAGCAAAGGCACACTTGTGGCTGGCATCCGACGACTCTTCTTATGTTACAGGTGCTGTTATTTCTGTTGACGGTGGTTATACTTCCATGTAAGAACAGAAACAAGTGTGTTAGGGTTATGGAATGTATTGGCGTGAGTGCGTTTGTAATGCGCTCGCGCCTTTTTAGTTTTTAGAATGGAATAGTGCAACTTGCTTCTTAACGTAAAGGAATGGCGACTCCCAAATTTATATTGAACAGCTTGTTTTTGAGATTGTTGAACGCAATGTAGTTGGTAAGTGGGAAATATAAATTGAAGTAAGGATTTAAAGCCCGCTGCATCAGTACCCATTGATACATTACACCAAGATTGAAACCCAGTTGAATTTTCCTGTCTTGCGAAATATTCTGGAATTTATTCTCGCCATACGCAGTGCTCATGCCATTATAAGTGCTGGTGCCATATTGCTTTTCCCGGGCCATTAGAATAAACGCCACTTCAGGACCTGCGAAGAGTGCTAACCTTTGCATCAGATAGTATCGTGCGTTCGAGCCAAGCGATAAGTCCATAAACCGGTAAGCATAGTGGTCTTCGTTTGAATAGTTGCCTACTTGTTCTGTTCTTTTTGCCGAAACCATGTTTAGATTGAGTTTGACATAAGTCATTACCCACAGGTATTGCATCAAAGCGAAATCTGCATAGCCACCCAGCGCAAAGTTTAAACCATATAAACGCAGTTTGTCGTCTTTGTAAGTTTCATTTTTCTGATTGTAAACGGCCAGTCCCCCATCCACTACTAACCCGAAGTTCGTTTTAGGGTCGTCCATGCTTGTGCGTGTCTTTTCTTCTTCTTTCTTCTTACAGCATTCTTCGTCGCATACAAATGTTGCATCGTTTGCCATTCTTACAAATGCCATGATATTGCTTTCGCAGGAAATAGATTTCGTTACATCTGTGCCCATGCAATCGTGTTCAAATCCCGGACAAGCTGGGGTTGTTCCTAATTGCGCGGTTTTACAAGTGTCACCATCTTTGCAGTTATCGTTAAACTTTCTCCAGGGGTCTCTGCATTCCCGATATCTATCAGGCAGTCCACACAAATGCAATACTTCATGACAATAAACTCTTGGGCTGTATTCATGT
>CALMWT010000206.1 GCA_937870855.1 uncultured Taibaiella sp. | reverse complement strand
CCCCAGCCACTTCCCTGCCACAAAAAAACATTTTTAGCGGTCTGCTGCGTAATGGTACTTGCTGCCGATCCTTTTACACGTTTTTTCTTTCGCTTCCCTGTTTTAGGATCAAGACTTTTTTCAATTGCTTTCCAGTCAAACCCATCATGCACAGGAAAAAGTTGATCTTCACTGGCAATGGCCGCAAGTTTTACATTGGGTGAAATTTCCTTCCAGCTTACATAGTCCCTTTTCAATCCGTAGCCACCAAACACCGCTGTAAGTTGAGTAATAGTGATTGGTGGAAATACCCACTTGCAGACTACCATATAAAGTAGTGAGGCAACCAGTAAATACAAAAATGTCTTGATGAAAAACCGCCACACCCGAAATCCCGATCTTTTCTTAGTCATCAAAAGTCTTTTCGGAAAAATACAAGAAGCAGGAGTATTCCACAAACTAATCTAAGATTGCTCGCGGTATATTTTCAACAAAAGCTTAACTCTGCTTATGATATTTGGATAAGGAAGCTGCTCGAAATAATGATCTAATTCTTCCAGCAGCTTGATGCGTTCTTCTCTATTTTCCTGGCTGATAGCTCTTTTCAGAAGTATAGCAGAAGATTGCTGAAGTGCCTCCGCAATTGTTGCCTTGTCAGCATCGAGTACGCCGCACATCATGGTGCTGATATCATCCTGCGATATTCCAGAAAGTGCATCACTAATCGGAAACAAACCGTCTGCCTGCATCAACTGGATAATCAATAATTGCTTTACGATATTGCGGGGTTGGTGGAGTCTTCCCTCCGCGGAAACTTCTGTTTGAGTATTGCTCACCATTACTTCTTCCGGCTCGATGTTTGCCAGTCCCTGCACAAACGAAATAACCCTCGACCATGACAAAATATAATAGTCAATGACCACGTGGTCAGTTTTTGGATTTTTTCTATCGAGGTGAAGTTTGTTGATCGCGTTTTTACAAAACTGAATCAGCATTTTCTCTGCGTCTTCTTTGTCTTCGCTAGTGCGATAAATCTGTTCAAACTCCCGGATGAGATTATCAAAATACTTTCCAGATGTGATGAACGATTGCGCAGACTTTGGCGCGTCTTCCTTTACCGGTATTTCCGGTTCTTTCTTTTCGAGTTTTTGCAGGAATTCGTGCAGCTTATCTCCGCGCTCTACACGTTTTTTTACCTGTTGCTCCGTAAGTTCAAGTTCGCCATTGGCGAGTTGAAGGAAGTATTTATTGTTTCTTTGAATGATATCCATTGATCATTTATTAAACTCCTTCCTCCTTATACAGTGTGTGAAAATACTGAAACTAACATCAAATATGATTAGCTCCTTTGACAATACAAAAATGGGATTTCTAAATCGTCATTTGTAAAAGCACTCCCTGCTTAACGCATGCTTTGCAACCACTTAACGAGCAGTTTAATTTTCAGAACCGCAACATCATTTCTTGTTTTCTACGCATTTTGCTATCTTTTGAGCTTGAAAAAATATGCCTGATGGCAATAAAAATCATTACTCCAAATTCCTCCAATCCCACCGATCTGCAACATTTAGTAAAGCAGGGCATGTCTGATAACGACATTGAATTTCTGCTGATGGAAAATTATAAGGATGAATTTCTTGTAAGGAACCTGATGATGGAAGTAAAAAAACTGCGCAACTCACATAAAACGGCACTGGGCTTAATGCTGGTATTAGGTGGTGCTTTTATAATGCTACTGGGTTTTGTGTTTGCGTTCTTCAGTACGTCGAGTGGTTTAATGCTAAACGTATTTCTTTATGGCTTTACTGTAGTGGGCTTGCTGGTGGCTTTTGGAGGGCTGGTAAAAATTTTCAATTGAAGTCTGGGATAAAAAAACTAACGCAACCTCTGTTCGATTGCGTATGTTTTATAATCTAATTAAAGTAACTTTATTACTTTAAAAGGTTATCATCCCGTAGTCACGTTAGCAGGTTCTTGGTCAGTTCATTGGTTTTAATTATTTCGGGACGATCAATTGAGGAGTGGCGGAGAATATTAGATTCTCCTGTAGTTGAATCAATT
Organism: uncultured Taibaiella sp.; assembly: GCA_937870855.1. Classification (GTDB taxonomy): domain Bacteria; phylum Bacteroidota; class Bacteroidia; order Chitinophagales; family Chitinophagaceae; genus JAFIGV01. The sequence goes on along the minus strand of CALMWT010000206.1, from coordinate 3,428 downwards.
TTGTTCACTATTAAAAATTACAATCATGATGTAAACCTCTCCTAACCTTCCGATAAGCTAATCAGCGTACCATTGTCATAGAGCTTCCCTACGTTCCTTTCAAATTTTCCGAACCACATCAGTTATTTGCCACCTCTGGATACTAGCTTAACAAAATAATTTTTTCAACTTCTTTATTTAACATACATGAAATACAATAAAAGGGAAAAGCCAGTTGCTAATAATGCTATTGGCTTTAATTGTTAGTATGCCTATTTATGGGCAAAATCCACCATCACCACCCCCAGATACACCATCAACTCATTCTTGGAGATGGTTATGCTAATGATACCAATTTAACGTACTTGCAAGTAGTGAATAAATGCGATAGCGTTTTGCTCTGCAAGCAGTAACCGACTCTGGAGAAGATGGTAATAAAAGACTATGCAAGGGTAAGACCGGCAATAAGCACGAGTGCTATAAGTTGTCTAAATCAGAAAATACCTTTCAACGCTGATGATCCAACAACTGCAAAAACCTATACTTTCAGCTTTAACGGCACATTACCTGCTTTTACCAGATTAAAGGTAAAAGCAGTGTCTGTTCTAAATAATAAACAAATGGCTTGTGGAACTAACAACGTAAACGCTGAAGTAATTATATACGATTCGGATACAGACCCGTCTATTACTAATCATTCAATAAGTAACCCTTTTCCAACTTCGAGCATACCCTTCAATAATACGATTTCAGGTATAGATTTTCCGCTACACCAAATAGTTTTCGAAGCTACGGCGAACACGGGGTATAATAATGAAGAGCTAATAATTGACGATGTCGTTTTAAATACCAATTATTTCTTTGGCGTTTCGTCTTCCACTAGCGATTTTTCTGGAGATACCATAGTAATAGCAGCGAGTGAACAAGTGGCTTATTTAAGGCATTTAGGGAAAGGAGAAAATGTACAAAAGTTCTCGATATTAAGAAACTGGAACTCAGGTGCAAGCTGGCAAAACATGGTGAATGTAGACAATACAAATTTTAATGTATCTCCCGACCATTATTTTAACTTATGGGCAGTTACGTACGACCAAATGCAGGTGTCTTCTATAAATACTAAAAGAGTCTTCTTTACCGGCTTAGAGTGTCACCTTATTGACGCAGACACATATACCCCAGGTAGCAACACAACAGCTTTTGGTTATAATTATCATCCCGGAATACCGAACACTCATACCGATGTAAGACATATTCTAGCATTGCGAAGCTATAATAATAGCGATCAGGAAGAAGTGTTCGTGGGTCATGATGGAGGAACAGCAAAAGTTGTTGTAGATCATACCCAGCCATTCAGTGGTACTGGTTCACCAACCTGGGTAGCCAACTATGGTAACGATAACTGTTCAGGCAGTGACTGCGGTCCATCGAATCAGCTTGCCTGCAATCTTTCCTTTGGCATAGGAACTAGTTTAAAAAGCCGATTTTCTCTTCTTTCCCTTCAAGACAATGGAATACTGGGTAGTTTTGGAAGTATGTACAAATGGAGACACCATTCTGTTGGAGACGCATGGTTCGTTAAATTCTTTAAAAGACAAGGAGAGGAACTACGTTTTTTATACAATGATAACTACGGACTTCTAAGGCTTCGCTCGATGAATCCATCTAACGGAAACCTTATTGTAGGTACTCAAAATTTAGAAGAGGTTGACGGTCCTGTAAAGTATCGACCCAAAACCACCTTTGCTGGTGAGTTTTCGGCTCATGTCGATATCTACCAAATCAACCTAAGTGCCACTAACATGTTTGCTAACCTTACCAGCAGTAATAGCACTTGGATAAATGCAGGTGTGACAGATGTTAATAACAAAAAACGCGTTGTAATACTCGCCCCGGATCTCAATTCAAATGACAGGATTGGTGGTTATGCATGTGACAGGCATACAATTTCTCCACAGGGAGATATATTTATTACGGTTGACGGAGGAAGTAATTGGCATACTTATTCAAACCCGACAAATAAAGGGATTGTAAGCATGTACATGGATTCAAAGTTACTTAGTAATGGTCATACAAGATTGGGGGGTGGGTCAGCTGGATACGATGGTACAACCGGTGGTGTTGGGCAAGACAGGTGCTTCGAGTTTGTATATAACCCAACGAACCATACATGGAGTTGGACTAATATTACGACCGGACTTCCTGATGGTCCTGTTAATGTTCTTGAATTTGACGACAGGTCGCGGATCCTTTACGCGGGCACCGATTTTGGAATTTATTATCTGGATGTAGATGCAACCACCAGAGAATGGAAATGTTTCTCAAAAAATTTGTCCAATTTCTTCGTTTACGATTTGGATATTAATTATTGCACTGGCAAAATTTATGCTGCTGCATTCGGAAGAGGAGGGTATGTTAGCGACCTTCAACCCAACCCTCGCTGGAACGACCAGAATGATGGTTATTCCACAGAAAAAATCTTCAATGCATCTACTCACGAAACAACTTGGAACAGCAGCCGTTCGGTGTTTAAAACAGTTATTATTCCCAACGGTGAGAAGCTTAAAATAACAGGTGCCGGCAGCACAAGCAAGGTAAGGATAAGCTTCGGGGCCAAAACACATATTATCGTAGAGCCAGGCGGATCACTAATACTCGAAAATGCTATCCTCACAAATGATTGTGGTGCAATGTGGGGCGGTATCGTGGTAAAGGGAAATCCAAATTCAATCCAGAACCTGAATTCAGGAATTGATTTTGCTAACCAAGGCTTCGTAAGGCTGAAACCAGGAACAGAGATAGAAAATGCCATTACCGGGATTAATGCTTCTAATATCAGCTACGCCAATACAGGCAGCAACACCTGGGCTCCTGCCTATGCTTCTGGTGGCGAGGGTGGTATTGTAAAAGCCCTGGGTACCAGCACTTCCAATCGTGATGTGATTTTTCGCAACTGCGCCAATGCTGTAAACTTTTTTGCCTACCAGAAAGCCAATATTTCCAGCTTTGAAAACTGCCTCTTTGTAGCTGACGCTAATCTTCTTGATGATCATTACATTGATTATAAGAATCCCTCAGGTCCTGCACGGTATGGCACTCATACATTCGTAAATAATTGGGCTTGTGGAGATATTAAGTTCACAAACTGTACCTTCCAGACAGACCTGAGCAGCCCTTCAACTTTCAATCCGCGGGTTGACCTTCGCGGACGAGCCTATACGAGTTCTGATGGCGGTGCTATTTTCGACGGCTGCACATTTGAGAATGTAAGCCGGGGACTGATGTGCAACAATGTCTATTCCTTTCGCAAGCCCGTGGCAAAGAATTGTACCTTCACTAATGTATGGCGGTCGGCATCTTTCCGGAGTATCAACAACCCGGAGTTCATGAACAATACGGTAACCGTTGGCAGCCAGGCGCAGTTTGCTCAATACGACATGAACAGCGACATT
>CALMWT010000205.1 GCA_937870855.1 uncultured Taibaiella sp. | reverse complement strand
GGCTCGCCAGTATGACTTGGTACCAGGCCGACAGATTCCATTTTTTCAGACCACTCTTGATTGTGGTAGCCGCGTCTACCTGGGCTACCGTGATGATACTGCCATTGATGAACCATTTCATGCACCAGCGTTGAAAGCGTTTCACGGATCGGACGCACTGCGAAGTAAGACGGATTCATGGCGATTTCATCAACCATGGTTCCGTTTGTGTGATCCACAAAACGCAAGCGTGAAAAATAGCCATAGGTGCGTTTTTCTCGCTGCAGCGTAATTAGACAATCAGGTAAGGCTTTATCAAATAACACCAGATTGAAATGCTCGAATGCCTCTTGTAGCTCGGCATAGGCTTGTGAGGTCGGGTTCGCAGTGATGGCGGGTTTCATGTTGTCCATTATTGGATTGCACAATCCAAATTATATTATTAGAATCACTTTACTACAAATGAATAATTATGTAAAACAACATTTGCACAAATGAACATTTGATTATATGATGCTTTTATCGGTAGCACGCATCCCGGACGGTTTCCGGGTAACTACTATTAAAGGAAGAATATGAACAACGAGCGTAGAAAACGGATTGAAGCCGCACGTGAAATTGTGCAGGAAGTGAAAGACGATGAGGAAGCGGCCCTGGATAATATGCCTGAGTCTTTTCAGGACGGAGAACGCGGTCAAGCAATGCAGGAAGCCATAGATGCATTAGACGATGCATTGAGTGAGATGGACTTATACGACTTCACGACCATTACCGATCAGTTTGACACAGCATCCACGGGTTAATGAACAATGATTACCTATAAGGATCGTCGGGCGTGGTTATTGCGAGCCATAGCGACAGAGAAATTTGTCGATGTGTTGAATACTCATTTTGTTGATGATTATGTAAACGCGACGGGTGCCAAAGTAATTGTTATGACATGGGGCGCTAATCGTTGTCGGTTTTTGTCGAGCGACTTGATGCGAATGCATAACGCTGGATTGCTTCAAAAGCACAGAATAGGGCTTGGTTGTAATTGGCAGCCGGGTTTCCCGAAATGGGTAAATAGCTACAGCCTTTCCGGGATAGGGAAAGATGAAATTATTTACCTCGAAAAAACTGAAGCGTAAATGACACGCATAGCCCGTACGATTTCCACATTAATATGTGTCATTTTCAGAAGAGGACTGCACCAGTTGATTGGGTATAACGGTTGTTGTGCAGACGACTCCTGATATCCCGGGTATCAGTAGCCGACAGCACCAATCTCAACTGTACAGATAATCGTATGCACAATAGCAAGATGTGACTATGGCGCCAGACAATCACAGCTTAGCAAGCCACGTTTTCTTGATTGCAGCCGTAGAGAATGCTGTCATAACTTAGCGCTATTTGTAATAACCTGCTTTTAAAACTGATCCGACCTGCATTCAACGCGGTTTTGAACCAACAATAACTGCATCTATCCACCCCTGCAAACCAGAGAAAACTGCAAATGAACCTGCATTTATCCCCTTCTACCTGCATTCTATCGTCGCTAACCAGGAATAACTGCGAATGAGGGCGTATTCAAATCAATCATTGAATTCAATTGATGCTAAGCCATAGTGCAAGAGCAGAAAGCGTTATCACCAAGACCGGCAGAGTCAAAACAATGCCAACTTTAAAGTAATACCCCCAAGTAATGATCGTATTCTTACGTGCCAATACATGCAGCCACAATAAAGTTGCCAAACTGCCTATTGGCGTTATTTTTGGCCCTAGATCGCAACCAATCACATTCGCATAAATCATGGCTTCCTTTGTTGTTCCGGTTGCGCTGCTTGCGTCGATTGATAAAGCACCAATTAGCACTGTTGGCATGTTATTCATGATTGATGAAAGAAAAGCCGCCAGTAACCCTGTTCCAAGTGTCGCACCCCATACACCGTAATTAGCGAAAACATTCAATAAATTAGCAATGTACTCGGTTAAACCCTCGTTACGCAGTCCATATACTACTAAATACATTCCTAAAGAAAAAACAACGATTTGCCACGGAGCATCACGCAGTATTTTGCGAGTGCTGATAATGTGACCGTTTGCTGCAACCATAAGCAATATAAGCGCACCTACCATTGCCACAAAACTGATTGGAATTCCAAACGGTTCCAATGCAAGAAAACCTACGAGCAATAAAACCAGCACTATCCAGCCAGCCTCAAATGTTGCCAAATCCCGTATTGCTTCGCTAGGTGCCCTGAGTAAGCTTAGATCATGATGCGTTGGTATACTTCGTTTGAAGTATAAATAAAGCACTACCAAGCTACCTGCGATCGATGCGAAGTTAACCGGAATCATTACTTTTGCATACTCGGAAAAGCTGATTTTGAAAAAATCAGCAGAAACAATATTGACTAAGTTTGATACTACAAGTGGCAAGCTTGCAGTATCTGCTATGAATCCCGCAGCCATAATATAAGCCAAGGTTGCAGCGGGGCTGAATCTAAGCGCTATTAACATGGCCATCACAATTGGCGTTAAAATTAATGCAGCGCCATCATTAGCAAACAAAGCAGAAACAGCCGCACCTAACAAAACAATAAATACAAACAGCAACCCCCCGTTTCCACCGCCCCAACGCGCGACATGCAAAGCAGCCCATTCGAAGAAGCCTGCTTCATCAAGTAACAGACTAATGATTATGATGGCGATAAAAGCAGTAGTAGCATTCCAAACGATACTCCATACAACTGAAATATCACTAAAATTCACTATTCCCAGAGCCAAAGCAATCATGGCACCAATGGAAGCACTCCACCCAATGCCCAAACCGCGCGGTTGCCAGATAACTAACACGAGCGTAAATGTAAAAATCAGAACAGCAATCAGCATTGAGAAGGCCCTTTTGAAATGAAAGGTCGATTGAAAGAACTCGTTTTCTAACCTGTGACTGAGATACCTATGCTGTCCAATTTTTGCTGTAATAAAGGGGATTTATTTCTAATTAAATCTTCTAACTTTGAATCGAAGAAATATTCAATACGAGTACGTAAAATACGATACGCTCTTTCGAAAGCTGCATTAATCTCTTCTTCTGTGCCCGTGGCTGTGGCGGGATCATCGACACCCCAATGAGTACGCAAAACGGAGCCAAGGTAAACTGGACAAGTTTCCTTATCCGCATTCCCGCACACCGTAATCACAATATCTGGAACAATTGGTAAATCGTCCCAAGATTTACTATGAAGCCCTTCTGTTGAAATTCTTTCATGCTCAAGTAACGCTAATGACCGAGGATGAACTTTGCCAGCCGGTTTGCTTCCTGCGCTCATCGCACGCCAACCTTTGGGCGCAATGTGATTGAAAGTGGCTTCTGCAAGGATAGACCGACAAGAATTACCAGTACAAAGAAAAAGTATGTTCATTTCTGGAGTGCACAGCAAGATTCGTTTTTGATTGGAATTTCAGCATCTTGGCCAAATGTTGGTATGGAAGTTAATGAATGAAACGCTTCCCAGGCAATCCCTTGAGGATCAACTGTCCAATATTTGTTAGAAGCGGCGTAGCAGCACTGAGCATTTTTCTGCTCGATTGCGCTTAATAAAGCTTCATTAAGCCGCTGATCTATTTCTTTGAGCTCATCGTCTGAATCAACTTGAATTCCAACATGATCTACACCAGTTTTGGTACTCTTCGTTGATATTGCAAAATTAATACAAGGATCTTCTAACATCCATTTCGCATAGTCCGTTTTGCTCATAACCGGACCTGCACCAAATAGTGCCGAATAAAAACGGATATTTTCTTCCAGATTATTGACAGCAATATGTATATGAAATCGCTTCATAGCATCACTTCCTTAGTTAAAACGAAATATAAAAAATATTTAGCTTCTTTCTTCATTACAGTAGATGTCAGTGGAAGTGCACGCCATACCAGCACAACAATTTTCAGTGAGATACCTCAGAAGAGCATTCATAGTTTCAAAGTTTGCTGAATAAAAAATAAATCGACTTTCTTGTCGGGCAGTAACCAGCTCTGCGCTGTTTAATTCTTTCAAATGAAATGACAGGGTAGCGTTTGGAATACGTAATTCTTCAGCTAGTGCACCCGCCGACATTCCTGATTCTCCCACCTGCACCAGCTTCCGGAATATCGTTAATCGGGTTTCGTGAGCTAAAGCAGCAAGAGCTTTAGTAGCAATATATATTTCCATATTTCTAATATATTCGAAATAATTGGTTTGATCAACCTTATTTCTATCTGTCATTTTCAGAAGAGGACTGCACCAGTTGATTGGGTATAACGGTTGTTGTGCA
>CALMWT010000204.1 GCA_937870855.1 uncultured Taibaiella sp. | reverse complement strand
AGGTGCTGCCGGAAAGCAACTGTGCGAGTGCCTGTTGCGATGAATCGGTAGTTAGAATTATGGTCGCTGCTGCTTCGCCCAAATTAATGCCTTTGCGATGTGCATCAAAAGGTTTGCAAGGTGCATCGGCTACTGCCTGAAAACTTTGAAACCCACTCAAAACAAATTTTGTGAAACGATCGGCGCCAATCACAATCGCGTTTTTATAACGACCGGATTCCAACAATCGTTGTGCATACAAACAAGCAACAACACCCGACACACAAGCGTGAGAAATAATAACAGGTTTGTTGGCTAAACCCAACTCCTTAGATATAATTTGCGCACTACGGTGCAACAGAATTTGCTCGTCACTTGCCTGACCGAGAAGTTCAATATTGCCTTTTGTAGTGGAAAGAACGAGAACGGTTTCGTTCAAATCAATTTCTATTTTCTGTAATGCCTTGCTTGCCGAGTAAACACACAATTGCTCGAAGGGCGACAAGGCGTTATCGCCAACGGTTTTGCGAATAGCCTCCCATTGAGTTTCATCTATTTTGGAACCGTAAAAAGGAACAGGACTTAACGCTTCGTCTTTATATTCTTTGATACCAATGTTGCCAGCCACCACATTACTCCAAGTAGTATCGGTGTCTAACCCTAATGCAGAAGTGATATTCGTGCTTATCGCGTAAACTCCTTTCATCACTTTTGCAACCATTTTTTCTTCCAGTCAATCATAAACTGAGGAATTGTGAGCATTAGTTCCATGGTATCGCGCTGCATAAAAACCTGCAATGAATTGCCACATGCAACCAACTCATTTTTGGCAGCATCAAACACTTTATAATCGAAAAGAAGTTTTGCGGCAGGCGTATCGTGGTAAATTGTCTCTACGCGAATCCTGTGACCGTAGCGAAGAATACGCTTGTATTCACAATTTATTTTGATGATGGGAACTACAATATTGCTTCTGTAAAAATCGAGGTATCGCAAGCCATATTCCTGTCCGAAAGTTTCTCTTCCATCTTCAAAATAGCGAATGAAATGTCCATGCCATACAATGCCCAGCGGATCGGCTTCACTGAATTTTACTTCCGTTTCGAATGTATGCGAGAGTGTTTGTTTCATTAATTTGAGGCTAAGTTAAATACACTGTCTATTTAATTCGCAAAGCATTATCTAATCCCTGGAAAACAGAAAGCTCTCCCATCTTTTTAAGTCTGCGGCAAGTCGGTCTTATCCACATTCTTATCCCAATCACTAAATAATTTTTTCGCGTCTTCAAAAGGTGTGTGTTGCATAGAAAGGCTACGCTGCTGAAAGGGCATTGCCAGCTCACGATAAATCATCGTATCATCGAACCCTACACGCGCCGCTTCTTCTTTTGTATTTGCAAAATATACCTTTTCAATTCGCGCCCAGTAAATAGCGGCAAGACACATGGGACATGGTTCGCCGAGAGAGTAAATTTCGCAGCCAACCAATTCTGCCGTTTCCAGATTTTTCGCAGCATCTCTTATCGCCATCACTTCTGCATGTGCGGTGGGGTCGTTTGTTTCAAATACTTTATTGCTGCTGCGCCCTACTATTTTTCCATCTTTTACTATTACACTTCCAAAAGGTCCGCCACTACCCTGCTCCACGCCTTTTCGCGCTTCCTTTATTGTTTCCTGCATGAAAAATTCTTGCTGCTCCATTGCTTATATCTTTTCTATCAAACCAATTTTTTGTGAGTGCGCGATTGCCTCTTCACTTTTTTTGAAATAGCAAACCTCCACGCCAAGACTTCTTATCTGCTGCGCATAATGTTCTGTTTCTGGTTTCTTATGTTTCCCTACATGACGCAAATACACACACAGAATTCTGTCTTTAAAACCTTCTACAATCTTCGAATAGATTTCAGGATCTTGTTGGGTATCATCACCGAGTAAAATAAATTTCTGATGCGGAAACTCTTTCAGCACACGCACTATACGCACAAATTTTCCACTGTGTTTTGTTTGTCCTGTTTTTGCAAGCTCATACCATCGCTTCATCTGGCTGAGTAAGTAAACGCCTTCCGGCAAACCATAACTTCTTTTAAACTCAAGAATGTAGTGATATAAATTCCACTCGCTGCTTGAAACGTAAAAAAATGGATTAGGATTTTCAGGCGTTGTGTTGGCATGAGCCAACAGTTGATAATGTCTTACTACACCTTCAAATGGTCTGCGTGTGCGGGCGTTTTTTGTGAACAATACATAAAGTCGCTTGCGCAAGTTGGAGGAATGAGAAATGAGAAAAGTATCATCAATGTCTGAAATGAAAGCATACTGTGTGCTGTAAGGAACCAGCACTTTACCCTGTCCGAATATTTCGTTGTGTTTACCTTCAGCAATTTCAACTTTTATTTCATGCCATCCGGGTTTGGGAATTTGTGGCGACTTCCATTCAAATTTGAAGAAGCCATCGGCATCTGTTTGCGATTGTAAAAGCTCACCGTCCCACTGCATCTTAACCTGAACACCCTTAAAAGGTTCGGTCATAAATAATCGCAGCAAGGACATGCTATTGCTCCAAAAGTTTTTTTTAAACTTCTTTTTTGGCAACGGAGACTGACGCAAAACATGACCGTAAACCAGCAGTGCATCTTCATCACCATAGCCGTTGTACACTCTTACTACAGGCTTCCGCGTAATGTATAATTTGTTGAATAACCACTCCTTTATTTTTGTATTGCGTCCATTCATTACTGCATCTGGTCTTATTTTTATATTGCTAAGCGAAATTAAAACAATAACGTGCCAGACACTGAAAGTCTAAAGATTCTATTCATAATGAACCCTGTGGCGGGAGGGAAACATAAAGCCAACTGGGAACTTGGCATTCGCGAATATTTCCGAAATCGTCCGCATAAATTTGAGATCTACAATACTTCAGGAGAAAACGACCAGGAGTCGTTACGATATTGGATAAAAACCTGGAAACCAGATAGGGTCGTAACAGTGGGCGGAGATGGCACATTGAAACTTGCAGCAGAAGTGTTGCTAGGTTCTAATATTCCGCTGTGTATTTTTCCTGCAGGTTCAGCCAACGGCATGGCTCGTGAATTGAAACTATCTACTACGCTCGAAGATTGCTGGGATACATTGTTTAACGGTGAGGCAAAACTTATTGATGTAATCCGAATTAATGGTGATAATATCTGCATTCATCTCAGCGATATAGGTCTCAATGCGCAACTTGTAAAATATTTTGAAGAGAATGACGTGCGGGGAAAACTTGGTTATGCAAAGGAAATATTCAAGGTGCTTTGGAAAAAAAGATTGATGCAGCTAAGTATTACAAAAGGTAACACCACCCTGATACGTAATGCGTTTATGATAGTGCTGGCAAATGCGAGTATGTATGGAACAGGCGCAAAAATTAATCCGATAGGAGATCTTCACGATGGACTTTTTGAAGTGGTGATCTTACGCAAACTTTCCATTATCGAATTGTTGAAAATGCTTTTTCTAAACCGTCCTTTCAATCCTAAAAAAACCGAACTCTTACAAGCCCATTCTTTAACTATTGAAGTGAAACATCGGGCATACTTTCAGGTGGACGGCGAGTATCTTGGCAAAACCAAAAAAGTACATGCGCAAATAGAGAGAGATGCATTGCTACTCATCTTCCCAAAAGTGAAAGAGTAAAGTGCTGACTTGTTTGGTAAACACCTCGCAATTATATTTGCAACCCTTAGTTCTTTAAGCACTATGCCCAGGTGGCGAAATTGGTAGACGCACTGTGTTCAGGTCGCAGCGTTCGCAAGGATGTGCTGGTTCGAATCCAGTCCTGGGCACCACAAAAACCTCTGTAAAATGCAGAGGTTTTTCTTTTGGAAATCAGTGTTACTTTCCGCTAAAATATTTGAAAGCATTGCCGCCGATATTGCCAATTCACAAGAGGTGCATAAAAAAAAGTAACGTGTAATTATGAATAATTGGAGGAATTATTTAGTTTAACTAAAATTATTTTTTATGGGCGACCTCCAATACATACTATTTGCAGTAGTACCACTGGTAATCCTTGTTTTTATTGTTGGCTATTATTTCTCGAAATGGCAACGCAGTAAGGGGCGCGGATAACCTGTCTCTCTTCAATTTATTTTTTGCTATTTGCACTGCACTTCGCTACAGCGCTAAAGGATTTTTTACACCTAAATTTTCAAAGGTCTATTCTAAAAAATTCCCGTCCGAACATAAAAAAACCGGCAGAGATACTACCGGCGTTTCATTTTTCTCAAGAAATAAATTTTATTTGTCAGCCTGATGAAAAGGATACCGGTAATTAGTTACCGGCACATACGTTTCCTTAATTGTTCTTGCACTGAGCCAACGATAAAGATTCAACATAGAACCTGCTTTGTCGTTCGTACCTGAAGCTCTGGCTCCACCAAATGGCTGCTGACCAACAACTGCCCCTGTAGGTTTATCGTTGATGTAAAAATTGCCCGCACTGTCAATCAACTTGCGAGTCATCATTTCAATTGCATATCGGTCTTGCGCAAAAATGGCTCCGGTAAGTGCATAGCCTGAAGTTGCATCAACCACATCCAGCATTGGTGCCCAATTTTCTGCATCATAAACATGAATGGTAAGAACTGGTCCAAATAGCTCTTCACACATTGTGGTGTAATTCGGATCGGAGGTTTCGATAATGGTGGGTTCAATAAAAAATCCTTTCGACTTATCATAGTGTCCTCCGCAAATAATCTCCGCTTTTCCGTTACTATTTTTTACCGCGTCTATATGTTTCGTCAAACTATCAAATGATTTCTCGTCTATCACAGCGTTTACAAAATTGGTAAAGTCGTCCACCACGCCCATCTTCATAGTGTGCACTTCCGCTACAAGTTTTTCTTTGATTTCCGCAGCAATATTTGAAGGCAAGTAAGCACGCGAGGCGGCTGAACATTTTTGGCCCTGATATTCGAAAGCGCCACGCGCCAGACCCGCTACTACAGCATCTGCATTTGCGCTAGGGTGAGCGAACACAAAATCCTTTCCGCCTGTTTCGCCTACAATTCGAGGGTAGGTTTTATACTTATGAATATTGTTACCGATGGTCTTCCACATATTCTGAAAGACACCCGTAGATCCTGTAAAATGCACACCTGAAAAATCTGCATGATTGAAACAAATCTCTCCTACTGTCGGGCCGTTCGTGTAGATCAGATTGATAACGCCATCTGGCAATCCTGCTTCCTTTAAAATTTCCATAAAAACACTGGCGGAATATATCTGTGTATTGGCAGGTTTCCATACCACTACATTGCCACACATTGCAGGCGCAGCAGGTAAATTGCCCCCTATAGCTGTAAAGTTGAATGGCGTAACAGCAAGTATAAATCCTTCGAGCGGACGATACTCCATGCGGTTATGAAATCCTTGCGGTGAGAGCGGTTGTTGCTTGTAAATCTCACTTAGGAAATGAACATTGAATCTTAGAAAATCTATCAATTCACAGGCACTATCAATTTCTGCCTGATACGCATTTTTACTTTGCCCCAACATTGTGGCAGCATTCATTCTAAACCGGTACTTAGTGGCAAGAAGTTCTGCGGCTTTCATGAAAATAGCTGCGCGATGTTCCCACGCCATTTCTGCCCAGTTTTTTCTTGCCGCCAGAGCAGCAGATATAGCTTGGCGTACATGCTCTTCGCCACCTACATGATAATGACCAAGAACATGACCTATTTCATGTGGAGGATGAATTTCTTTTCGATCATTGGTACGCACTTCTGCATTCCCAATGTACATGGGTATGTCGCGTTGTTGCGACTTCAGTTCTGTAATTGCATCTTGCAACGCCTTTCTCTCAGCAGAGCCGGGTGCATAATTTAAAACAGGCTCATTTACTGGTTCGGCGAAATTGAAATAAGCATTGTGCATATAAAGAGATGTTTTTGTTTTGAGAATGCGCAAAGGTAAATGTTTACATCCTTAATAAACGGGCTTGGACTAAACACAAAACCACCTGGATTAGGTGGTTTTGCACTGCTTCTCATAAAATGATTTTTACAGTTTCTGCACTCTCAATGCTGCTGCACTTTCATCATCTCTGTATTTCAGTAAATACATGCCCTGCGCAAGGTCGCTCATGTTCAATTCGCCGGTTGCATCTTTAAGTTCTATTTGCTTCAGCATTTTACCAGAAAGATCATAGAGTATTGCTTTGCCCTTCCCTCTCATCTCACCACTGATCTCTATGCGCAAAACATCTTTTACAGGATTCGGATAAGCAATCACATCGAAACCATTACCCGCACTTATGGAATTGACAGAAACAGACACTGTGGAAAAAGGAACGCTTTCCCAATTAGAAAGGTCATTGGGAC
>CALMWT010000203.1 GCA_937870855.1 uncultured Taibaiella sp. | reverse complement strand
CGGCGACACAAGGATTTTCAGTCCTTTGCTCTACCGACTGAGCTACCGCACCATTCAACTTTGGGATGGCAAAAATAAGCGTATTAGCCTATTTTCCAAAAACGCTTTGAGATTTATTGTTTTACCATCTTTCCTCTAAATGTTTTGCCATCGCCCATGTAGATTCTTATCTGGTAAATGCCAGTGGATAAATGCCTGGTTGAAATATTGACGTTGTTACCTCGTGCTCTATTTTTCAAAACTTCCCTTCCCGATGCGTCTGTAATTGCGTATTCAAACGGTTCTTCTTTTAGTCCTGTAGGAAGTTTTATAATAGTGAAATCGCCGGAGGGATTCGGATAAATAGTCAGGGTTTCTGAATTGGAAACATCCTGAACGTTGTTCACAAAAGAAGGATCGTAAATTTCAATGATCTGGTCAACTTTATTTCCTGTGCCACTTGCACTTGACTTACTTGTTGAAATATAAATTTTGCCTGTTGGTGAAATACAAATATCCCTTAGCCGTCCAAAGTTTACGCCCGAAATTGTGCCGGTGCCCTTGAATGAATCCTGTGTTGCGTTTAGCTTAAGGAAATAAAGTTCTTCATCTTTCAGTGTTGTCATTAGCAAAGAGTTTTGCAAGCCGGGAAACATAGGATGGTTGTAATAATCCATACCAGAAACAGCTATTGTAGGTGTCCAGGATATGATAGGCTCTACAACATTTGAATCGTTACAAAAAGTAATTTCCGGAGGTGTATTGCAACGCCCGGCTACATTGGGCCAACCATAGTTTCTTCCTTTCATCACAAGGTTGATCTCATCGTCGGTGGAAGGCCCGTGCTCCGATTGATATAGTTTGCCATTTACATACACCATTCCTTGCGCGTTTCTATGTCCCCAACTCCATACCGGATTGTTTGGAAAAGGATTGTCGGAAGGAATGCTACCATCAAGATTTATGCGCAATGTTTTACCATTGAGCGATTGGATGTTTTGAGGTGTAGATTGATTGGCTGCATCACCCGTTGTAATGAAAAGTTTATCACCTACTATGATTAATCGGCAACCATTATGAATACCTGCTCCAGTGATATTGTCGAGCAAGATTTGCGGATTTGAAAGTGCGTTATTGGCATAGGTGTAACGAACAATTCTTTCCTTATAGCCACTTTGGTTGTATTGGTACGCCACGTACACATAAGGCGCTGTAGCAAATGAAGGATGTAGCGCCATGCCCAACATTCCACCTTCGTTATTCACAACTGTATTCGTTTCATGATAAAGCGTATCAATCTTTCCCGACACAGGCTCCAGCCGACAGATGTAGCCATTTTTTTGTGTGAACCAAATATGATCGTCAGGGCCATAAACAAGCTCCCAAGGAATGAACAGTGAATCTCTCACTACGCGTGTGGTCATTTGCGCAGAGGCAGCAATAGTGAGGAACAAAAAACAAACGAAGAATATAGTAGCTCTCATTTTACAATGTTTGAAAAATAAATTTACGACTATTGAGTATTGCATCCTTCGTGAACTTACTTTGTATCCAATGAATGCAGACGATTTTCTTTCTCAATTATCCCAACAGCTATCGGCTACCAGCCCATGGGAATGGGTTGCTGTGATCTTTGGCGTAATTCAGGTTTTGTTCGCTTGGAAAAACAATGTGCTGCTGTATCCCGCAGGAATAATCAGCACTGTCTTTTCAATTTATTTGCTGGCAAGTGTGCAACTGTATGCAGAGTCTTTTCTCAATGTATATTACCTCGTCATGAGCATTTACGGATGGGTATATTGGCTTGGAAAAAAATCGAAACAGGAATTGCCTGTTACAAAAGCAAACCACCAGCAATTATTCATCGCTTCCGCAATCGTTTTATTTGGCTGGGCCATACTTTATTTTATTCTCAGACAATACACAAACTCTGATGTACCCGCATGGGATGCAATTGTATCATCTGCCGCCTGGGCAGGCATGTGGTTGCTTGCAAAACGCAAACTTGAGAATTGGATATTTCTAAACATTTCCAATATTGTAGCCATTCCATTGCAGTTTCATAAAAACATACCGTTGTATGCAATGCTTACCACTGTATTATTCGTTGTAGCTATTTTTGGTTTCTACAATTGGAAGAAGATTATGAAAATGCAAACTGCCCGATGAAAAAATTCTATTCCTTTATCCTTGTTTGTCTATTGCCGGTGTTTTCCTACGGACAGAGTTTGGATTTAGAACTGTATGATGAACTTTACGGACATCGAAATCAATCGCTTGATGGTACTGCCAATTTCTTCAGCGCATCTGTCTATCCTGTAGCTATTGCAACGCCGCTTATTCAAGCGCTTTATGGATTGGGAACAAGAGATTTCCGACATACAGAATATGCTTTGCAAACAACTGCGGGACTTATTATCAACACCGCTGTCACTTACGGAATGAAACACGCATTCAACCGAAAACGCCCTTACGACGAGCATCCGCAATACACACCTTACGAGCACGATTCAAGTCCTTCGTTTCCTTCCGGTCATTCATCTTATGCGTTTACTACAGCTACCAGCCTCAGCCTCCAATACAAACGTTGGTATGTGGTGACACCTGCATATTTATGGGCATCTGCGGTTGCCTACTCCCGCATTCATAAAGGCGCGCACTACCCGAGCGATATTGTGGTTGGAGCAATTGTGGGCGCAGGCTCGGCCTATCTTAGCTATAAAGGAAATCAGTGGATCAAGAGTTTGTGGAAGAAAAAATCGGAGCAAAAGTTTTTGAATTGAGCATCAGAAAAATAGTTGTGATCGGACCAGAATCCACCGGCAAAAGCACCCTCAGCGAAGCGCTTGCAAAAGAATTAAAAACGGTATGGGTGCCGGAATATGCACGCGAATATCTTGAATCCCTCAATCGTCCTTACAACGAAAACGATTTGCTTGAGATTGCAAAAGGACAATTAGCAACTGAGGATAAATTGCACCAACAAGCCCATGACTTTCTAATTTGCGATACCGACCTCAATGTTATCAAAGTATGGAGCGAACATAAATACCAACGTTGCGCAAAATGGATTCTTGAGCAAATAGCTATACGGAGGTACGATCTTTATTTACTCACTTACATTGATGTATTGTGGCAAGATGACCCTTTGAGAGAACACAATTCGGAAGATATGCGCCGCTATTTTTACGAACAGTATAAAGACATTGTGATGAACAGTGGTGTAAGATGGATTGATATACGAGGCAACAGGAACACAAGATTATTAACCGCTTTAAACGCTATCAAACAACTCTAAGATTCCAACTATTTGCAACAAACTTCCACCTTCCAACAACACACAACATGCTTCTTCGCATCCATCCCGATAATCCACCGCCGCGCCACATACGTGCAGTGGTTGATGCTTTGCGCGATGGCGGTGTCATCATTTATCCGACCGATACTATCTATGGACTCGGGTGTGACATCTACAACACAAAAGCCATTGAGCGTATTTGCCGTATAAAAAACATTGACCCTAAAAAAGCGCAATTTTCATTTGTATGCGCAGACCTTAGCGATCTTAGCGATTACGCGAAAAGTATTAACACCCCTATTTTTCGAATTCTAAAAAACTCCTTACCCGGCCCCTATACTTTTATTCTCGAAGCAAGTAAACAAGTACCTAAACTTCTAAAAAGCAAGAAAGACACTGTAGGTATTCGCGTTCCCAATCACCATATTTCCCAGGCTATCATCAAAGAACTCGGACATCCGATCATGAGCGTTTCATTGCCAATGGAAGCAGATATTGAATATTACACCGACCCGGAAATAATTCATGACCTTTTCGAAAAACAAGTAGATATAGTAATTGATGGCGGCATTGGTGGAA
>CALMWT010000202.1 GCA_937870855.1 uncultured Taibaiella sp. | reverse complement strand
TGGCATCGAACCTTACAGGTCAGGTGCGAAATATTGCGGAGGTAACAACAGCGGTTGCACGTGGTGACCTTTCCAGAAAAATTACAGTGGATGTGCGCGGAGAAATCCTTGAGTTGAAGAACACGATCAATACGATGGTGGATCAGCTTAACTCGTTCTCAGCAGAAGTAACGCGTGTGGCCCGTGAAGTAGGTAGCGAAGGTAAACTGGGCGGACAAGCAAAAGTAAAAGGTGTTGGGGGTGTGTGGAAGGATCTTACGGATTCTGTAAACCAGATGGCATCGAACCTTACAGGTCAGGTGCGAAATATTGCGGAGGTAACAACAGCGGTGGCGAAAGGTGATTTGAGTCGCAAGATTACAGTGGATGTACGCGGAGAAATTCTTGAGTTGAAGAACACGATCAACGTAATGGTGGATCAGCTCAATTCCTTCGCATCGGAAGTAACGCGTGTGGCTCGTGAAGTAGGTAGTGAAGGAAAGCTTGGTGGTCAGGCAACGGTGGAAGGTGTTGGCGGTGTATGGAAAGATTTGACGGATTCTGTAAACCAGATGGCATCAAATCTCACTGATCAGGTGCGTAACATCGCTGAGGTAACAACTGCGGTGGCAAACGGTGACCTTTCAAAGAAAATTACAGTAGATGTTCAGGGTGAAATCCTTGAATTGAAAAATACGATTAACACGATGGTGGATCAACTGAACTCGTTTGGTTCGGAGGTAACACGTGTTGCAAGGGAAGTAGGTAGTGAAGGAAAACTTGGTGGTCAGGCTACGGTGAAAGGAGTAGGCGGTGTTTGGAAAGACCTTACGGATTCGGTAAACCAGATGGCATCGAACCTTACAGCGCAGGTGCGAAACATTGCAGAGGTAACTACATCGGTTGCGAATGGTGACTTGTCGAAAAAGATTACGGTGGATGTGCAGGGAGAAATTCTTGAGTTGAAGAACACGATCAATACGATGGTGGATCAGCTTAACTCCTTTGCATCGGAAGTAACGCGTGTGGCGCTTGAAGTAGGTACAGAAGGAAAGCTTGGAGGTCAGGCGAAAGTGAAAGGCGTTGGTGGTGTATGGAAAGATTTGACGGACTCTGTAAATCAAATGGCATCGAACCTTACAGCGCAGGTACGAAATATTGCAGATGTAACTACGGCGGTAGCAAACGGTGACCTTTCAAAGAAGATCACTGTAAACGTAGAGGGTGAAATTCTCGAGTTGAAAAATACGATCAACGTAATGGTAGATCAGCTCAACTCATTCGCATCGGAAGTAACGCGCGTTGCCCTGGAAGTTGGTACGGAAGGAAAACTTGGTGGTCAGGCAAAAGTGCAAAACGTTTCGGGTACATGGAAGGATTTGACGGATTCTGTAAACCAGATGGCATCGAATCTCACAGGTCAGGTGCGGAATATTGCTGAGGTAACAACAGCGGTTGCAAAAGGTGATCTTTCACGAAAAATTACCGTTGACGTAAAAGGAGAAATCCTCGAGTTGAAAAACACGATCAACACGATGGTGGATCAGCTCAACTCTTTCGGTTCGGAAGTAACACGTGTGGCGCGGGAGGTAGGTTCGGAAGGAAAGCTTGGTGGTCAGGCAGACGTACCGGGTGTTGCAGGAACATGGAAAGATCTTACAGACTCTGTAAATAAAATGGCATCGAACCTTACAGGTCAGGTGCGAAACATTGCCGAAGTAACAACGGCGGTAGCAAACGGTGACCTTTCGCGCAAAATCGAGGTGGACGTAAAAGGAGAAATCCTTGAGTTGAAAAACACGATCAATACGATGGTGGATCAGCTTCGTTCATTCGCATCAGAAGTGACGCGTGTAGCCCGCGAAGTAGGTACGGAAGGAAAGCTTGGCGGACAAGCGAACGTACCGGGCGTTGGTGGTACATGGAAAGACCTTACAGATTCGGTAAATCAAATGGCATCCAATCTTACTGGCCAGGTGCGCAATATCGCAGAGGTTGCAATCGCTGTGGCAAACGGAGACATGAGTCGAAAGATAACGGTGGATGTTCGCGGAGAAATATTGCAGTTGAAAGAAACACTCAACACGATGGTGGATCAGTTGCGAGCCTTTGCATCGGAAGTAACACGTGTGGCCCGTGAAGTAGGTACTGATGGTCGTCTAGGCGGACAAGCATTTGTGCCGGGTGTGGGTGGTATCTGGAAAGATCTTACCGACTCCGTAAACCAGATGACGGGTAATCTTACATCGCAGGTGCGCAACATCGCCGAGGTAACAAAGGCGGTGGCATCGGGCGACCTTTCCAAAAAAGTAACCATTGATGTAAAAGGTGAAATCTTCGATCTTAAGAATACGATCAATACGATGGTGGATCAGCTTAACTCTTTCGCCTTCGAGGTAACGCGAGTGGCTCGTGAAGTTGGTACGGAAGGAAAGCTTGGGGGTCAAGCTGAAGTAAAAGGTGTGGCAGGTACATGGAAAGATTTGACCGACTCGGTGAACATGATGGCATCAAACCTTACGAACCAGGTGCGTGGTATTGCAAAGGTTGTAACATCGGTGGCAACAGGAAATCTGAAACAAAAACTTTCCATCAGTTCGCGTGGTGAGGTAGCGCAGCTTACAGATACGATCAATGAAATGATTGATACGCTTGCGGTGTTTGCTGATCAGGTGACCACCGTGGCGCGTGAGGTGGGTGTTGAAGGTAGATTGGGCGGACAAGCGAACGTGCCTGGTGCTTCAGGTATATGGAGAAACCTCACGGAAAACGTAAACCAGCTTGCAGAAAATCTTACAACACAGGTGCGTGCCATTTCTGAAGTTGCCTCAGCGGTAACTAAGGGTGATCTTACCCGAATGATACGTGTGGAAGCGAAAGGTGAGGTGGAAGAATTGAAAGATACCATCAACCAGATGATCGCCAACCGGAAAGAAACAACACTTCGTAATCAGGAGCAGGATTGGCTGAAATCAAACCTCGCAAAGTTTACACAAATGCTGCAAGGACAAAAAGATCTGAACACGGTAACGCGTCGTATCTTATCGGAGCTTGCACAGGTGGTGAACGCGCATCACGGTATGTTTTACATTATGGAAGCTGCGGAAAACTTTCAGGAAAGTAAGCTTGAACTATTCTCTGCTTATGCGTACAAAGGTGATCTTTCACTGAAAAAGGAATTTGCATTAGGGCAAGGTCTTGTTGGTCAATGTGCCCTCGAAAAGCAAAGAATATTACTTACCAACGTTCCTAAGAATTATATAAAGATCGGTTCAGGTCTTGGTCACTCTTCTCCGTTAAATGTGATTGTACTACCGGTGTTGTTTGAAAAAGAAATCAAAGCGGTAATAGAGCTTGCATCATTCGACACGTTCGGCGACACCCACCTCGACTTCCTCGAACAATTAACGGAGAGTATCGGTATCGTTTTGAACACGATCGAAACGAACTCTAAGACAGAACATCTTCTTGAGCAATCTCAATCGCTTGCAGAAGAATTGAGAAGGGCAAACGAAGAGCTTCAGGACAAAGCACATCTTCTTGTGAAGCAAAAAGAAGAAGTGGAAAATAAAAACAAAGAAGTGGAAGATGCTCGTATGTCCATCGAAGAAAAAGCGAAGCAACTTGCACTAACTTCCAAATACAAATCAGAGTTCCTTGCAAACATGTCGCATGAATTGCGCACACCTTTGAACTCACTGCTAATTCTTGCACAACAACTCTTCGAAAACCATGAAGGAAATCTTACAGAGAAACAAGTACGTTACGCAAAAACTATTCATAGTTGCGGCGATGATTTGATCCAACTCATCAACGACATTCTCGACTTGTCGAAGATTGAATCTGGTTACATCACTGCCGACTTCATCAACGTTCGCTTCAACGAGATCATCAACTTTGCAGAAACAACATTCAAACACGTTTCCGACAGCAAAAATCTTAAGTTCAATATTGAAATTGACGAACAACTTCCAGACATTATCGAAACAGATAGTCAGCGGCTTAATCAGATTTTGAAGAACCTGCTTTCCAACTCATTTAAGTTTACAGAGAAAGGCGAAGTGAAGCTGAGCATCTACGAAGCGAAGCACTGGAAACCAGGTAATCCAAGTCTTGATGCAGCGAAGGCAGTAGTTGCATTTGAAATTAAAGACACAGGCATTGGTATCTCGAAGGACAAGCAAAACATCATCTTTGAAGCATTCCAGCAGGCGGAAGGTTCTACAAGCCGCAAGTATGGTGGTACAGGTCTTGGTCTTTCTATTTCCCGCGGTCTTGCTGATCTGTTGGGCGGTACTATTGAGCTTGAAAGTGAAGTGGGTATAGGTAGTGCATTCACACTTTATTTGCCGATAGATTACAACCCAAATCTTGTAAAGAAAGAAAAGCAAAGCACGCTAACAATAAGCGAATATGAAATTGCACAGGAAGGCGAAGCTGCAATTAAGAGCGTACAAACCATAAAAATTCCTGAGCGCGATCTTGAGGGTGTCAACGAAATAATCAATGAAGCAGGCGACGATAGAAATAACATCTCCGCATCAGATCGTGTAGTGCTTGTGGTAGAAGATGATATTCGCTTTGCAAAGATCATGATTGACAAAGGACATGAACTTGGAATGAAAGTGCTGGTGGCAACTAACATCGGAGAAGTATTCGAGTTTGCTAATCGCTTTACGCCATCAGCAGTTACACTCGACGTGAAATTGCCTGATGCAAGCGGCTGGAAAATTCTTGATCTTTTTAAGAACGACATCAACTTCCGTCATATTCCGGTGCATCTTATTTCAGGCGAAGAGAACAGAGTGCTGGCTATGAAACGCGGTGCAAGAAGTTTCCATCAAAAACCTTTAAAAACAGAAGCACTGAATGTTTTGTTTACCGATATTGTAGAGTTTAATAAACGCAAGCAGAAGAATCTGCTAATCGTTGAAGACAATGAAATTGACTCTTCGCAAATTGCTAAGGTGCTCGACAATGGCGAGCTGATAAATATTAGTGTTGCTTCTACGGGCAAAGAAGGAATTCAGTTAATCAAAGAGAACGAATACGATTGTGTGATTCTTGATTACATGCTTCCAGATGTTACCGGTTTGAATTTCATAACTGAGATTCACAACAATAAGAAAACACCGATGATGCCTGTGCTTATTTATTCTGCAAGAGACTTTTCACAAAAAGAGAAAATGCAGTTGAAACAATATGCAAACCGTGTGTTGCTGAAGAATGTGAATAATCTGGAGATGCTGCTCGAAGAAACCGTTATGCACTTACACCTCAACCATAAAGAGTTACTTCCAGAAAAAAGAAAAGTCATAGAAGGGTTGAGACTTAAGGAAGACGTGCTTGCTGGCAAGAATATTTTGGTGGTAGATGATGATGTGCGTAACCTGTTTGCCTTGACCACTGCTTTCGAGAAGTATAACATCAACACCATCACTGCAGAAAGCGGCCAGGAAGCGATAGATATATTGAATGAGAATAGCCGTGTGGACATGGTGCTGATGGATATAATGATGCCGGAAATGGATGGGTATGAGACTACGCAGAAGATAAGAAGAGAGCATAAAAACAGTGTGTTACCCATTATTGCAGTTACGGCAAAAGCAATGAAAGGCGACCGCGAAAAATGTATTGAAGCAGGTGCGTCGGATTACATAACCAAGCCGGTGAAAATAGATCAGTTATTATCATTGATGAGAGTGTGGCTTTATAAATAGAGTAGCAGTATGGAATTTTTAACAGACGACCATATATCGAAACACAGACCGGAAATAAAACTGCTTGTGGTTGACGATCGGGAAGATAATCTCTTCTCGATCGAAACCATTTTGGATAAGGACGGCTATACTATTCGCAAAGCAAATTCAGGACGTGCTGCGCTTAAAATTTTGTTGAAAGAGCACGACTTCACTTTGATATTGATGGATGTGCAAATGCCCGGATTGAATGGATTTGAAACTGCAACACTTATATCAGAAAGAGATAAGCTGAAACATATTCCCATCATCTTCATCACTGCGCACGATCATGGAGAGGAAAATATTTTCAGAGGCTACCAGATGGGTGGTGTGGATTACATCTATAAACCTATCAACCCGGAATTGCTGCGTGCAAAAGTTGCTGTGTTTGTAGAACTGTACACAAAGAATCATCAGCTTATTGCGCAGGAACAAAAGCTTATTGCAGCAAATAAAAAACTGGAGAAGGAAATACAGGAAAGAATAAAATCGGAAGAGCAGGTAAAATCGCTGAATCTGCAATTGATGCAAAACATCAATCAGCTAAAATCTACCAATGAAGAACTCGAACGCTTTGCTTATGTTGCCTCACACGATCTTCAGGAACCTTTGCGTAAAATCATCATTTTCGGAGACCGACTTGGCGATAAATACAATACAGTTCTCGGTGTTGAAGGTCAGGATTTCCTTGACAGAATGGTAAATGCCTCGAAGCGAATGCAGATGCTCATCAAAAATCTGCTTGCATTCTCCCGCTCTACTTCCAACAGCGATGCCTTATTTGAAACCGATTTGAATATTCTGGTAGAAAATGTTTTAACCGATTTAGAAGTTCAATTAGAACAGAAGAACGCAACGCTTTCCATAAGTGAATTGCCAACGCTTCTGGTAGAACCCAGCCAGTTCAGGCAGCTATTTCAAAATCTTATTATCAACGCACTGAAATTTTGCAAGGAGGATTGTCCGCCTCATATTGCCATTTATGCAGAGAAGATTCCGGGCATTCAGATTGCAGGCATCAACAGCAATTCATTCAACGAAGAATTTTACCGCATTTATGTGAAGGATAACGGCATTGGATTTGATCCACAGTATTCCGATCAGATATTCACGGTGTTCAAACGCTTGCATAGCTTCGATAAGTACGAAGGAACAGGTATCGGATTGTCTATTTGCAAAAAGATAGCGGAGAAACACAATGGTTTTATCGCAGCAGAAGGTAAGGTAAACGAGGGGGCAACGTTTGTTATCACTTTGCCGGTAAAAATGAAAGAATTGACTTCAGTAAAAGAAACTGTTTGAAGGCGTTTCTGAAAATTTCAAAACTTGAAAAAACTTGTGGCCTCGCCAGGAATCGAACCTGGATCTGGAGCTTCGGAAACTCTTATACTATCCATTGTACTACGAGGCCTTCAAACTAAGGTCGCAAAGATAAATGCGAACGGTGAATTACCACTAAGAAAGATGATCTCCCGGATTTAAATCTTTACTGAATACAAGTACCTCTTTCGATTCTTTATTACTCGACATGCCGTATTTCCAATTGGGAGTAAGTATAGGAAAGCCCTCATAAAGTGTTCTGATTTGTTCGCAATCGTTATAAGACAAAATCCACTGATCTCGTTCTCTTAAAATTTTTGCTAACCCTTCATGGTCGAAGTTTTTATGGGTATTTCCTTTCTTTCCATAAAGCGAACTTTTGATAAGGTAAGGTGGATCGAGATATGCAAACAACTGTTGGTGAAGAGCGAGCGATAGCGAAAAGTCTGCCTGGCTGACTTGGATATTAGGATTGAAAAATTCGCGTACACGGTCAATGGAACTCAACGTGAATCGAGGGTGATTTGGCGACATGCCACCCGACAAAGTTGAGCCAGAAAATGAGGAGCGATTGAGTACATAGAAAACTGCTGCACGTTCTATTTTGGTTTCAAAACTGGTTTGGTTTTGCTGTAGTTGGTAAAATTTTTCTTTAGGAAGCGGATAGTGGGAAGCAACTTTTTCTGCGAGGTTGTGCGGCTCTTCTGTGAGGCATTGCCAGAATTCTACAAGCGGAGTAAAAGCATCGTAGCCTTTCACTTTCAAACCAGTGGCTGCAAAATATAATTCTACTGACCCACCCCCGAAAAATGGAGAGACGAACTCTGTAATGTTTTTGGGAAAGAACTGAGCAATATAATTTACACCCCGTGTCTTCCCACCGGGATAACGTAATGGTGACCGTGAAGAATAGATTTTTTGTTGGTCAGCACTATCAAACAATTCATTGGAAACTAAAGCGGCAGTCTTTTTCATCACTCATCCAAAAGTAAACTCATTATGTGTGTTGCTCGACACTAATTCTCAACACATACTTACACCATCTGTCTTGATTTAAGTTCCATGTATTTGTTGATCACATCAACCGTAAGTTGATTGGGAGTGGTAAGTAAGGCAAGAATTCCATGCCTGCGCAGCTCCTTCACTATTTGCTTTTTTTCATAGTCAAAGCGGTCGGCAATAGTTTTTATATAGATTCCTTCTGTAGAGTCTGGCTGTTCTTCGTGGATTTGTTTAAGTAAAGTGTTTTGGAAAAAAACCACACATACAAGATGCCGCGCCGTAAGTTTTTTTAGAAAAGGCAATTGTCTTTCCAAAGAGGATAGTGTTTCAAAATTGGTAAAGAGCAACAGAAAACTTCGTTGGTTTATTTTTTTGTGAATGGCAGCAAGCAACGTTTCGTAATCGCTTTCCTTAAACTCAGTTTGCTGTTTGTAAAGTGCCTCAACTATATGTTGCAATTGTCCGCTCCTTTTATCGGCAGGCACCAGATTTCCGAGTTTGTTGGAGAAGGTAAGGAGACCTGCTTTGTCATGTTTCATCAACACCACATTCAACAAAGAAAGCGTTGCATTTATGGCGTAATCGAGCAAGGTCATTCCATCAAAAGACATCTTCATACTTCTGCCTTTGTCTATTAGCGCATACACCTGTTGTTCCCTGGCATCTGTGTAGGTATTTACCATCACACCACCCGAACGCGCAGTTGCTTTCCAGTTTATCGTTCGGATATCATCGCCTTGCACATAGTTTTTTATTTTCTCAAACTCCATGCTGTGCCCTAAGCGTCTCAGTTTTTTTGCGCCGGTAAAAAGGCTATCGGTGGTAGCAAGCAACCTGAATTTTTTGAGCTGCAAATAAGAAGGATAAACTTTGATTGTCGTTTCTTCCGCAGCTTCAAATTTTCTTTGTAAAAGACTTAGAGGTGATTGCGCATAGCACAGCACTGCGCCAAAGTTGTATTCACCGCGTGCTACCGGGCGGAGTGAGTAAGTGATTGTTTCTCTGCTGTGATATTTGATTATTCTGGATCGAATAAAATCTCTTTTTTGAAATTGTTCGGGAAGTTGTTCTACAATTTTCAAGGTCAATTGAAAAGGATACAAGTTTACCAGAGAAATTCTAACGATGTTCTCATCGCCCAGACTAAAACGCGGCGCCATTATCCTTACTGCCTGAACACTTCCTTTTTGCAGAAACAGCAAATAAAAATCCAGCACAGTTGCCAGCATTAAAAGTGTGGCGAATACTATGGCCGCCTCAAACAACCAGGAAATGAAAAACGAAATCACAAAAAGTAGTGTACTCACAATTAGGAGCAGGTACCAACGAGGGCTGATAAAAAGATTTTGTATGTAGTTTTTAGCAGTCAATGAATAGTAGTTAGTAGCCGGTTATAAGTATTCTACCTTTCTCATTTTCCATTTTTCATTTTCCATTTTACCTTTTCCATTTCCGTTTATCTCGGAATTTCAATTCGTCCCACAATATCTTTCAGTATATCATCAGCAGTTAATCCCTCCATTTCTTTTTCTGGAGTAAGACTTATTCGATGACGCAGAATATGCGGAGCGGCATAAATAATATCTTCGGGAATTATAAAATTTCGTCCGCGCAATACGGCAATTGCTTTTGTCACCTGAAGTAATGCAATCGAAGCGCGTGGCGAAGCGCCTATGAAAAGTGAACGATCGTTGCGTGTTTCCCAAATGATCTTTGCAATAAATTCTATGAGTTTTGGTTCCACATGCACCTGACGAATTTGTTCGCGTGCAGTTGCAAGCACTTCTTTAGAAACAATGGGCGCAATGTTTTGCAGTAGCTCCGATATAACCTGCCCGTTGTGCATTTCGAGAATTTTTATTTCTTCTTCTAACGAAGGATAGCCCACAACAATTTTCATCAGAAAGCGATCTAACTGGGCTTCCGGCAAACGATATGTTCCTTCATGCTCAATAGGATTTTGCGTAGCAATTACTACAAACGGTGGGTACATTTTATGTGTTTGTCCGTCTATAGTCACCTGGCGTTCTTCCATCACTTCAAACAATGCAGCCTGTGTTTTTGCAGGTGCGCGGTTGATCTCGTCTATAAGTACCATATTGGCAAAAATGGGTCCTGCTCTAAACTGAAAAGCTCCTGTTTGAGGATTGAAAATATTTGTACCGATCACATCGCTTGGCATCAGATCGGGAGTAAACTGTAAGCGTGAAAATTCTGCGTTGATTAGTTTTGAAACAAGTTTTGCTGTGAGTGTTTTAGCAACACCTGGAACACCTTCAATCAAAATATGTCCGTCGGCAAGCAAGCCTGCAAGCAGCAGTTCTATCATGTTATGTTGCCCCACAATCACTTGCTGAATTCGATCCTGCACTCGTTCCACCATTTGAACTAAAGGATTCGCATCGGTGTTCATTATTTCGGCATCCATTATTGTTTGTCGTTTTTATAAAATTGCTGAATGATATTGTATAACTGGTAAAGTTCTGTTTCGTCTATTTCTTTCCGCTCAATATGCACTGCTTTTATTCGTTCCAATAAAGTCTTAATTGTTGTTTCAGGCAAAGCAGATTTTTGGATCAATTGTCGTTCAAATTGCTCATCGAGCCGGGTGGTGCTTAAAAAATAATGCGTTCTCACCCACTCAAAAAAATGTTGAATAATTTTTTCTCCCAGGTTCGTGTGGTTTCCATGATTGTAGTAAAGTCGCCCTACTGTTTCTACAAACGATACAGAATTATTTTCAGGAGAGGTTAGTACAGGAATAATTCGTTGTCTTCGTTTGCTTTCAAATAATACGTAAACGAGTAAGCCAAATATCGCAATGAAAAATGCCCAGCGAGTAGCGGGATAATTGAGTAGCACACTAAGGTCAGATGCTTTTGAATTTCGTTTGAAATAGTCGTTCCAATAAATTCGGGAAATATTATTTGGAAAGGTGTTCCATATACGCTGCAAATAATCCTTGTTGTCGTTTTGTAGCAGAAAATAATTGCTCATTACCAACGGCGCTGCATGTAGTGAAATGTGTCCGTCACCCAATTTGTATCGAATGAAATTGGGATTGTTTTTCGCGGAACCTAAAATGTCAGGAATTGTGTGTTTAAATGTGCTGCTATCAACTTCATTCTTTTTTTCAAGATCTGTTGTGTCATTTAATTGAATGAACGATGCAAGAATAGAGCGACCATGATAGCCGAATGTTTTCGTGCTGTTTGCTACCGTCAGGGATTTAAGATTTAAGCTGCCGTCATTGTGTGTGTTTAGCGGAGTTTCTTCATAGCCATGGTCTATTGTTTTGCAATGAAGCAGTTGCTGAAGTTTATCATCAAATTGGCGCGCAAATATGATGACCTCATTTCCTTCCTTGACAAAAGCAATAAGTTTTTTCAACTCAATTTCAGAGAGATAAAAATCCAGACCCACTGCTACAAGAAGTGTCTTTCCGTTTTTATGGCTCATCATTTTCGAGTCAATACTTCCATAGCGGAAGCCGCGTGAAAGAGCAAGGATGTCTGCTTTTGGAAAAAAATATTGGAGGGATTGATAAGCAAGAAAACCACCGTAAGGTTTTTTATCCTTCTTGTCTAAGGTTACACGCCACGATGTTTTCTTGTTGGTGTTGATGCAAGAGGTGCAATTAAGCAGGCAAAAAATAAGCAGCAAGTATGTGGGGTTGCGTTTCAAGAATGCCTCAATTGATTTTTTAAAGATTCCAAGCTTTTCATGTACAGGTCATAAGCCTCTTGTTGCACAGGGTAGTTGCCATACCAGGTGTATTCATATTGCTTTGTGAGTTGCCTGAAAGTATGCCTGATAGCAGTATTATTTATTTCGTAGTAATAATCATAGTTCGTTTTGTCTGTGCGATAATTTATCAACTCTTCTTGCTGCATAATTTGTAGCAACAGCATATAGCTATATCGAATAGCAAGGCGAAAATTTTCTTCCTTTATTGCCTGTTTCAAATAGCTTTCCCAGTTTGTACCAAGCACATCAAAAGGTAGGGTAGATGTTTCAGTAAAAGGTTCCGGTACGCTCTTTTTCTGTTTGCTAAAAAGTGTAGTTGTATCACTAAGAAATGCTTTGAAAAGGGTAATACAAAGCAATAAAAGGAAGATACTCCAAATGATTATTTTGCCGGTTTTAGTGGTGAAAAAGGCGATGAGTAAAGCGATAAATTTTGAGAAAGGATTTTGTGCGATGTTCTGTTGCTTGACGATTTTAAATTCCTTTTCATTCTTATAGCCAAAGCTTTTATCGCTAGTAAGTTCTTGCCATTGTTTATTGCTGACGGTAGCCCCATTTGCATAAATTGCGGATGCCATTAGCAACACAAATACGAGAAGCAAAGTAGAAAATGCTTTTAACCTAACGCTTTGCATTTTTCATCTTTTTGTGAACGCTGATAGGATAGTAAACGAAATACCATAGTACAAAAGCCAGCGAACCGCCGAGTATCAACAAGCTTAGCCACACAGGCATATTTGTGTGGCGTGTCACATAGCTTTCAAAAATAGCCGCAATGATAAAAATCGGAACTAAGGTAACGATGATCTTTATTGCATCTTTTGCGCCACGGGTTACAGACTGAAGCCGTGTATAAGTACGGGGAAATAGAATAGAATTGCCGATTATCATCCCTGCTGCCCCTGCAATAACAATTGCCGAAATTTCAAGCGTGCCATGAATGAAAATGACCAGGATAGATTGAATGCCAAGTCCGTGATGAAAGAACATGTATTCAAATACGCCGAGCATCAATCCGTTCTTGAAGAGCATAAACAAGGTGCCGATTCCTAAGGTAATGCCCAGTACAAAAGTGTTGAACGACACCATGATATTGTTGAAGGCAATACGCACAAACATGTAGAACTCATTGCTGTCTTTATACACCCCAAACGGATCGCCATTTGCAATATTCCGCTCGGTCATGTCCACGTAATTATCACCAAGTATTGCACGCACAAACGTCTGATCCTGCATTGCTGAAAATATGCCGATGCAAACAAAGAGCGCAAAAAATAAAAACGAAAAAAGCAACGTGCGGTGATGACGTTGCATAGTAAGTGGAACCTCGACGATGAAGAATTGAGCGATTCTGTTTTTCTGCTCTTTCTTGTTTTTATAAATAGATAAAAATATGCCCGCAGCAAGTCCGTTTATATAGCGAACTGTATTGCTAAATGGATAAAATGTTTTTGCGTAAGACAAATCATCTACAAGATTCATGAAGCGTTTTGCAGTTTCATCGGGGTCATTGGCCGGTTGTTGATAGGCTTTCCAGCGGTCTATATTTCGTTTTATAAATTGCCCTTCACGCATCGGGGTAAAGATAAGAAGATGTAGTTCGAGTTAATGGGCTGTTTGGGTATTCTTACATTTGCCAGATGAGCGTTATTACGGTATCTACGCCCTTCAATATTGATCTCGAATTTCACATTGCGCCCTTTCACAAAAGGCTGCTTGCATGGATGATTGACATTGCGCTCATCTATGCGTATATGATTCTTATGGAGCGTTACATTGTTTCGCCACAAGGGTTGTACGATTCACTTGGTCCTGTTGTTGCCATTCTTTTCATTGCCATCCCCGCGTATTGTTATCATTTATTGTGTGAAGTTTTTTTGAACGGACAATCGCTGGGTAAAAAGGTTTTGGGAATAAAAGTGATGGACATTAGCGGCAAGCAGCCCACACTCAGTCAGTATCTCATACGTTGGTCTTTTCGTTTGTTTGATATGATGATAACGCTGGGAGCGGGTGCAGTTTTGTCGGCGGCGCTTACAAAGCATAGCCAGCGGATTGGCGACATTCTTGCCGGTACTGTGGTGATAGACCAACGTGCTAAAACCAATCTTTACGATACAATATATCTTGAGATAGAAGACCACACATACCAACCAATGTTCACAGAAGTGATGCGCCTTAGCGACCGCGACATCAATGGTATTCGCAACTTGCTCGATACGCCGGGAAGCAGTCGGGATACGGAATTATATATGACTCAGGTAGGCGAACGAATACGCCAGGTGTTGAAGATTGATACCGAACTTGAACCACGTAAATTTTTAGAACAATTGCTTAGAGATTATAACTTTCTTACGCGAAAATAATTGTTCGCTTGGTGTCTTTTAGATCTCCGTTTTTCCGAAGTAAAATTGGTTTTTGTACATTTCTCCGACTTTGGTGTAAAGGTCTTCGACTGTGGAAAATTCTGTAGAATGTTCGTGCTGCAAAGGTGTGCCGCGCACCACTATTTTTGAAGCAGGAGCAGTGACATGATTAATGAGGTATTTGCCATTTTGCAGTTCGTAGCTGTCCACAAAAAGTTTTATATAGTCACCCTTATTGAGTTTGCCATTTACTCTGACCTCATTGTTGATAAAGACAAATTTTCCGTTTTCTTTTATCGGTGAAAGTTTGATTTCACCAAGTGTATTCTTACTCATTGCAAAGAGTGATTTTTCGTGAAGATAGTAGAGAACAAATCATTTGTCAAGCGTTGTGCTAAAAGGCAGGAATATGTTGAATGTGCTTCCATTTTCCGGTTGACTTTGTGCGGTAATAAATCCGTTATGGTTTTGCGCTATGCGCCTGCAAATAGCAAGTCCAATGCCTGTGCCGGGGTATTCGCTTTTCCCGTGTAGCCGCTGAAACATTTGAAAAATCTTTTCCACATTTTTCATCTCGAAGCCAACGCCATTGTCGGTAATGCTGATTTTGCAGTAATCAATGTTTCGTTGTGCCACTTCTCCTTCTATATCTTTTCCCGCTACCACCTGACTAGCGATATGAATGACCGGTTTGTTTCCTTCTTTCTGAAATTTTAGTGCATTCAAAATTATATGCTCCAGCATTTGTTCCAACTGATGGGGAATGATAGTGAGGCTATGCGAAACATTGTTTTCTATGAGTGCTTGCCGGGTTATTATTTCCTGATTCAGTTTCGAAATAATTTTCACCACCATTTCCTTCAGGTCTCTCAACTCGAAATTCTTAATCGTAGTGTTTGTGCGCGAGAAGGAAAGCAGTCCATCTATCATTTGCTGCATACGGTTGGCCGATGCCTGAATACGCTGGAAGTAATCTTGCGCATTGGCAGAAAGACTTGAAAAATCTTTGGCGAGAATGAGGGAAATGAATGCCTGAATTTTTCGTAGTGGTTCCTGCAAATCGTGACTGGCCACATAGCTGAAAGATGCGAGTTCGGAATTGATACGGTTTAGTTCATAGTTTTTTGTGCCCAGTAGATTATTAAGTTCCTCCATTTCTATGGCAGCCTTTTTCATTTCCGTGATGTCGTGCCCGATGGTTAATGCAGCAAACACTTCATCATTTTTGTTTTTTAGCGGTATGGCAGAGCCTACAAAATATTTGTCGCTTTTTAGTGATTGAAATTCGTAACCATAGGCGGGGGTTCCTTCTAATGCTTTTTGTAAGTGCTGAAACTGAATGGTATTTTCTATTCCCGGAAACAGCTCATACGCAGACTGCCCTAAAACTGCTGTTTTCTCAAACCCAAATCTTTCAAGACTTGCTTTATTGATCTCAATAAGATTTAGGTCTTTGTCATACGCGCCAATTAAATCGCCGCTGGCATCTAAAAGTGTTTCCAGAAAATGAGTTCTGTCAGCAAGCTCTGTTTTCTTCTGTTCCAGCAGTCTGTTGGCTTCTTTTATGCGATGTGAAGTGTTGATTACTTCTGTTACATCATTCATCAAACAAAGAATACACTCCACTTCTCCCACTTCGTCTTTTATGGGTATCACATAGCTGTCATAGTATTTGTCAATTACGAAAGAATGTTCTGCGGGGTAATGCACGGTTTCTCCTTGTAGTGCTTTCTGCAATCTGGCATTGGGAACGGTCATGTCCCAACCTGCAAATACTTCATCGAGCGTGCGGCCTATAACTTCCTCTTTTGTCTTACCGTAAGAAATTTCGCTTTGTTTGTTCCAAACCCTATAGCGCAGGTTCTTGTCGAAAACAAATACAACAGCGGCCGAATTATCAATAATTGCTTCTGCAAAATCTTTTTGTTGTCTTAGTTTCTCATTGAGTTTTATCAGGTCTGTTGTATCGTGAATTAGAACAAAAACGTGGTCAATTTCATCGAACTGATTTTTTAAAGGAATAAGGTGTATTTCATAAAACCGGCCGGTAATTGAGGGAAAGCTATCCAGTCTCACAGTCTCCCCTTTTAGCGCTTTGTCTGTTGCTTCTTCAAACCAGGTAGTGTCAGTGTCTTTGTACACTTCTCTTGCTGTTTTGCCAATTACCTCTTCTTTCGTAAAACCATAGTTTTTCTCACATCCCTTATTCCACAACACATACTTTTTGTTTTTATCGAGAACAGAAATGATGTTTACAGAGCTGTCAATTAATTTTTGGATAAAATCATTTTGTGCTTCCAGTTTTTTTTGAAGTAAATATTGCTCTGTTACGTCTTGCACATTCCCGACAATTATTTGTTGCCCGATCCGGTTTTTCGCCATTCGTCCCTTGCTGGTGAAGTAGTGCAACTCATTACTCTTCTGCAATCTGAAATCTGCGCTACGCTCTTGTCCATCGGCTATTGTTTGCTGGTAGGTTGATAGAATACGGGTCACGTCTTCGGGCAAAACGTGCTCCAGTATTTTGTAAACATCTTCGTGAGCAAACCGCTGTTCGTAGCCAAAAAGTGAAAAAAGATTATCGGAAAAATATACCTGTTTGGTAGCGAAATTATATTTCCAGCTTCCCATTCTTGCAGTCTCTTCCGCGTGTTGCAGCATATCGTTTTGCCGATCCACGTCTTCCTCTGATTTTTTAAACGAAGAAATATCCTGACAGCTACCTCCGATCTTAAAAAGTTTGCCGGCTGCATCATGATGATGCTTGCACCAGCAGTGAATGTAAAGTAGATTTCCTGTGGCGGTAACCGCTGTGTAGTCAAATTCTATGCTTTGTGCATCCTGTAATTGCAATTTTCTTACTCGCTCAATATCGTTGGGGTGAACATGTTTGTAGGCATCCGTTAGCGAAATCATGTTGTCATCCGCCACGTCCAGTTCCATAAGATGAAACATTTCATCGGTCCACAAAATCTTATCATCTTCCACCAGCCATTCCCAGGAGCCTATTCTTGCAAACCTCTGGCTTTGTTCCAGCAATTCAATAGTGCGCGACATCCCCGCCACAATATGCATATCAGAAAACATCAGTAAAAATAATTGGACGTGAAAGATATGGAATAATAGCATTAAACGGGGAACGATGAAATATATAATTATGAGCGAAATTTTGGGAAATCTCCTGCGACACACAAGGGAGTTCTAAAGATCATTGCAGCTTGCGGGGCTTTAAAAATTGGGGCGGAAAAAAAAGTTCTCAAAGCCTACCTTTGCGCTTGAATTTTTTCATTGCTTTATTAAGAATTAATGTTTCCAGAACAACCGATGAAAGCAAAAGGGCACCTGATGTTCGCCGCACGTATGCGCGATTATGTTCAGTTGCTTAAGCCCAATCTTAGTTTTATGGTGGTATTCAGCAGTGTGGTGGGTTATCTGCTGGCACCCAATGTAGTTTTTGCCTGGAAGGAAGTCATTCTTCTTTTTGGAGGAGGCATGTTGGTTACCGGGGGGGCAAATACTATCAATCAAATCCTTGAGCGCAACAGTGATGGTTTGATGAAGCGGACCATGCTTCGCCCCATGCCCGATGGAAGAATGAATGCAGGGGAGGCGTGGATTTTTGCGACAGTTACAGGTATTTTGGGAGCATGGTTGCTCGCTTATTTCTTCAATCCATTAGCGGGTATTCTCAGTTTTATTTCCCTATTGCTTTATGCCTTCGCTTATACCCCCATGAAAAAACGTCATCCTGTCGCCGTTTTAATTGGAGCGATACCTGGCGCTTTGCCTCCGCTTATTGGCTGGGTAGCTGCCACAGGCAGTATGAGTCTTGGCGGATGGATATTGTTTCTTATTCAGTTCTTCTGGCAGTTTCCGCATTTCTGGCCAATTGCCTGGGTGGAGTATGAAGATTATATGAAAGCGGGCATTCGCATGTTGCCCTCAAGAGAAGGCAAGACAAAATTTACAGGTTTGCAGTGCATGTTTTATAGCATAGTGTTAGTGCCTCTGGCAATATTGCCACGCCTTGTAAACCTTACCGGAAATATAGGTATGCGGGTGAGTATAGCAGCCGGAGTAATGTACTTTGTTGCTTCGGTTATTTTCTTTATCAAAAACGATCATAAGTCTGCGAAGAGAGTAATGTTTGCATCTTTTATCTACTTACCCATTGTGTTACTGGCATTGTTGTTTGATAAGTTGTAAAATCTATAAGATGGAAGGAGTAATGTCCACAGACCAAAGAAAAAGAATTCATCCTCAGAAATTTGCCATGTGGGTGGCTTTGGGAAGTATAGCCATGATGTTTGCGGGGCTTACAAGTGCTTATGTGGTAAAGCAAGCCTCTGGAAACTGGCGCAGTTACCATTTGCCCGATGTGTTTTGGATATCAACTATAGCAATTGTGTTGAGTAGTGTAACAATTGTGTTGGGCATCCGTGCATTCAAGCGCCGCGAGATACCAAAGTACAAGATGCTCATTACGGCTACGCTTATTTTAGGAGTAGCTTTTGGCGTTTTGCAATTTGCAGGGTTTTACCAATTATATGCACAACCACAAGAACTTATTCTGAACGGAGAATCTTTGAACCGTCTTGAAGCAGTGACGGTGGCTGGAAATCCTGCAGAGTCTTTTTTATTCGTAATTGCCGGCTTGCATCTGCTGCATATTTTGGGTGGAATTGTGGCGCTTGCCATTGTGTTTTTCAAGGCTTTCAGAAAGAGGGTGAAGATATATAATGCCACAGGTTTGGAGATAGTAGCTACTTACTGGCACTTTGTAGATGTATTGTGGATATATTTATTTATGTTCTTTCTGGCAAATCAGTAAAATGTTTTAGAAATTCGCACGCAATTCACAATCTTAGTAACCTAAAACAAACTAATGGCACAAGCTACTGCTACAACAGCCGAATCGAAATTATGGGGTGGGGGGCGTTCGCCGTTCAATGTGAGCTACGGCAAGATGATGATGTGGTTTTTCCTCCTCTCTGATGCTTTTACATTTGGCGCTTTCCTTATTTCTTACGGTACTACCCGTTTCTTTTCTGCGGTGTGGCCTGATCCCAACCTGGTTTTCAAATCGTTCCCTTTTCTGGGTACAGCCGATTTGCCCTTGTTGTTTGTGAGTTTAATGACGTTCATTCTTATCATGTCGTCCGTTACAATGGTGCTTGCAGTACATGCCGGTCACTACGGAGATCGGAAAGGTGTAATTAAATGGCTTTTGTGGACTATAATTGGTGGTATCTGCTTCCTTAGCTGCCAGGTTTGGGAATGGACACACTTGTATCATCATCGTGCATGGTGGGGTTCATTTACAGATCCTAATGCTCCGCTGTCTGACTTTGCCGGATTATTCAACGAAAAAACCCGGGCAACTGCCGCATTTGCAAACGGTGCAGGTATGCAAGCCACGCACGATTTTTATAATTACTTCTTCACAATTACAGGTTTTCACGGAGCACACGTAGCAAGCGGTGTAGTGTTATTGATTTTGATTTTGATCAACTCTGTAAACGGTCTTTACGATAGGAAAGGTCACTATGAAATGGTGGAAAAAGTGGGTTTGTATTGGCACTTTGTAGATCTTGTTTGGGTATTCGTTTTTACATGCTTCTATCTGCTCTAACTCAACCTCAAAAATTCACACTTTAAAATTGAACCATGTCTAATCATTCACATAACGAACATAGCGCACAGCACTACTACGAAGGCGATCAGTCTAAATTGTATTCAGGCGTATTAAATCATCACTTCGGTCATGATGTAAAGTCTTCCGAAAGCAAGAAACAAGTAGGACGCATCTGGAAGGTTTTCTGGATTTTGCTTATAGTAACTGTAGTTGAAGTGGTACTTGGTATGTTCTTTAGCCATGCTATGCCTAAGGGATTGCTTGCATTCTTTTTCCTCGCACTTACAATTTTTAAGGCAGGTTATATTGTAGCGGTTTTCATGCACCTTGGCGATGAAATGAAAAACTTTCTTATCACCATTTTGATTCCGCTTACCCTGTTCGTTTGGTTTATCATTGCCTTTCTTGCAGATGGTGGTTTCTGGTTGCACATGAATAAAACTTCTCCCGTTCGTGGCGCTACAGCACAGCAGGAGGCAACACATTAATTAACAACAGCAAATTGTGGCATTGAACACTGATGGGCAATAAAAGGTCTAATAAAAAATTTCTGATGGGGATAGCGGTAGCGGTTTTGCTGCCGCTATCTTTTTATTTAATAGCAAAGGGATTAAAGAAGGATCGCATTATTATGCCCGGCTATTTTATTTCAGAAAAGATTACCAGCAAAATGCTGGATGGAAAGATGCAGCAGGATACTATCTTCCATCGCATTGCCGATTTGCAGTTAATCAATCAGATGGGAGAACAGATTTCCCTAAACAATACGCTGCAAGGGAAAATTCTGGTCATCAACTTCATTTACACCACTTGCCCTTCCGTTTGCCCCAAGCTTACACAGAATATGAAATTGCTGCAAAAAGCATTTCGGAAAGATCGGAAAAAGAAGATGGACATGAATAATGAAATACATCTTGTCTCCATTACCGTTGACCCCGACAGAGATTCGTTCCAAACTTTAAGAAAATATGCAGAGCGCTTTGAGGTAAATCATGACCACTGGTATTTTTTGACCGGCAACCGCGACTCCATTTATCATTTTGCAAGAAAGGAATTGGGTTTGTCCGTTCAACCAGAGGAACACGGCGCTAAAGATTTTATTCATACTCAGAAAATAGTGTTAGTAGATCGTAATCGCTACATACGCGGCTACTACAATGGACTTGACAGTGCTGCTGTTGGCAAATGTGCCTACGACATTTCATTGCTTTCTATGGAAAAGAAGAAAAAGAAATAATAGGATGGAAGGGTTGGAAATTGTTGGATATGGTTGGAAGGGTTGGAAATTGTTGGAAGAGGTTGGAGGGTTGGAAATTGTTGGAAGTGGTTGGAAGGGTTGGAAATTGTTGGAAGAGGTTGGAGGGGTTAAAATATGTCGAACGACTTCCAACATGTAATGCACTAACAACCTCCAACAATGTAATGCTCCAACCACATCCAACATGTAATGCTCCAACTACTTCCAACAATGCAATGTTCCAACCACTTCCAACAATGTATTGTTCCAACTACTTCCAACAATGTAATGCTCCAACCACATCCAACATGTAATGCTCCAACAACTTCCAAAATGCAATGCTCCAACAACTTCCAACAATGCAATGTTCCAACCACTTCCAACAATGCAATGCTCCAATTAATTTTTAAAACATGCTTAACCCAATTTTACAAAAGAACGATAAGACCGCGCGACTGCTGATTTTCACAGTTTCGTTTGTGATTTTTTTCGCTATCGCAATTTTATCGCGTGTAAAAATCGAAGTGGATTTAGGTTTCGACGTTCATGTTTTTGCACTTATCAACGCCATCATCAATTCTACTGTATCTGTTCTTTTAGTTGCTGCTTACATAGCGGTACGCGGAAAGCAATACATTGCTCACAGAAATCTGATGTATAGCGCCATCCTTCTCTCCGTGCTTTTTCTTGTATCCTACATTGCGCATCATTTGCTTGCCGGCGATACGAAGT
The DNA here is from genome assembly GCA_937870855.1 of uncultured Taibaiella sp. GTDB lineage: Bacteria > Bacteroidota > Bacteroidia > Chitinophagales > Chitinophagaceae > JAFIGV01. The sequence goes on along the minus strand of CALMWT010000202.1, from coordinate 15,979 downwards.
TTGGCGGCGAAGGCGCTATTCGTTACGTGTATTTTTTCATACTCATCACGCATATTATTCTTGCAGCCATTATTCTTCCGTTCATACTTTTTACAGCATACAGAGCTTTGACCGGCGAGTTTGAAAAGCATAAAAAAATCTCGCGCTACACGTTTCCATTGTGGTTGTATGTGAGTGTTAGCGGTGTGCTGGTGTATGTGATGATCTCGCCTTATTATACCTAAAACTCCTAACTTTATCACGTCATGAGAAAAGGATTTTTGATTGCTTTGTTGTGTATGATGCTCACTCCTTCCATTGGTAACGCACAAGGCTGTTCGGTGTGTACAAAAACAGCAGCAGGGCTTGACAGCAAAGCTGCAAAGGGCATGAATGGTGGGATAATTTATCTTGCTGCTTTTCCCCTTGCTATACTTGGTACGCTGGGCTTTATCTGGTGGCGTGGCAATAGACCTGTGAAGCAGTAGCGTTTGAGACCTTTTGGGTAAATGGTTAAAACAAATTTTATGAGAAACGTACTCGTGCTATGTCTTTTGACTTTTCTTATCGCTTCAAGCTGTGGAAGGCGCACCATCACAGGCAAGGGAGAGAGTACAACTATGGACAGAACCATTTCCGAAAATTTTTCAGCAATCAGTATTGAGGCACCACTAACAGCAAAAATCCATGTAAGACCTGGGATACAGTCCTCTGTTCAGTTTACCGGATATAAAAATATTATTGAGGAAATAAGAACAAAAGTGGAACAGAATACGCTTGTAATAGAAGGCAAACATTCCATAGATTTCGACACCGACAAAGATATTTTAGCTGAGATCACAGTGGGTTCATTAAGCGAATTAAGTATTCATGGTGCGGCAGATGCAAAGGTGGATGGAGCTATTACCGGAAGTGAATTTAACCTTGTGATAAGTGGTGCGGGAGATGTGACGGTCGAAAAAATAAACGTAACTAATCTCAACGCTAAAATTTCCGGAGCAGGTAATGTGATATTATTGGCAGGCAATGTAAGCACAGCAGAGTATAAAGTTTCGGGAGCGGGCAATATCAATAGTTTTGGTATTCAAGCCAACAATGTAAAGGCAAAAGTGAGCGGTGCAGGCGATATAGATGTGTACGCGTCGCAAACGCTTGAAGCAAAAGTGAGTGGCGCGGGAACCATACAGTACAAAGGAAATGCGTCTGTAAAATCTGAGACAAGCGGCATAGGCTCTATAATAGCTGCTAATTAGCATTCATCTCCAAAATGAAATCTTATGCCACTCAAAGTTTTTTTCATTGCCGTTCTTAGCTTTCTCTTTAATATTTCCTTTGCGCAAGACGGCATTGAAGGGTTTTGGTTTAATCAGGAGAGAACTGCAAAAATTCAAATTTACAAAGCCAAAGACACCAAGTTTTATGGCAAGATTGTGTGGTTGAAAGAACCTGAACGAGATGGAAAACCTAAAGTAGATGAAAACAATCCCGATGCCGGCAAACGCACGCAACCAATCATTGGTTTGCTGATATTGAAAGGTTTTCAAAAAGATGGAGAAGTTTACGAAGACGGAACTATTTACGATCCCAAAAACGGGAAAACTTATAGCTGTAAGATCAAACGCAAAGGCAATAACCTTGATGTGCGCGGGTATGTAGGCATTTCTATGCTTGGGCGAACTACCACATGGACAAAGGCGGATTGATCCATTCCAACTTGACTTCCATTTTCTACAACAAACCTTTCTAAGAGCCCAAAAGACTCATCTTGTCTGTTTCGTTGCTGCAAGTTGTCCGCTGCTAACTATTACTTACATTTGCCGCTCTTTTTTTAGATATGCAGCACATCAGAAATTTTTGCATTATAGCCCACATTGACCATGGGAAAAGCACCCTTGCAGACCGGCTTTTAGAGTTTACAAAAACTATTTCAGACCGGGATATGCAAGCGCAATTTCTTGATGATATGGATTTGGAACGCGAAAAGGGAATTACCATTAAGAGCCACGCCATCCAGATGGATTATGAGCACAATGGTCAGAAATACACCCTAAATCTTATAGACACACCTGGGCACGTAGATTTTTCTTACGAAGTTTCGCGCGCACTTGCAGCGTGTGAAGGAGCCTTACTTTTGGTAGATGCTTCGCAGGGCATACAGGCGCAGACTATTTCCAACCTTTATCTTGCTCTTGATAACGATCTTGAGATTATTCCCGTCATCAATAAGATAGATATGGAGGGGGCAATGATACCCGAAGTAACTGATCAGATTGTGGATTTGATAGGTTGCGACCCTAAAGATATTGTACTTGCATCTGGAAAATCAGGTATTGGCATTGAAGAGATAATGTCGGCAGTCATTGAGCGCATTCCACCACCAAAGGGCGACCCTGAGGCACCGTTGCAGGCTTTAATCTTCGATTCTGTTTTCAATTCTTTTCGGGGCATTATTGCATACTACCGCGTTTTCAATGGGGTTTTGAGAAAGAACGATCGTGTAAAATTTTTCCACACCGATAATTACTACACTGCCGACGAGGTGGGAATATTGAAGATGGGGCTGGTGCCGAAACAGGAAGTAAGAACCGGAGATGTGGGTTATATTATTACCGGTATCAAAGATGCGAAGGAAGTAAAAGTAGGCGACACCATTACTTTGGTAAGCAACCCGATAAAGGAAGCAGTAAAAGGATTTGAAGATGTAAAGCCAATGGTTTTTGCAGGAATTTTTCCTGTAGTAACCGATGATTTTGAAGAACTGCGCGAGTGTATGGAAAAGTTGCAGCTCAACGATGCCTCACTCACCTTCGAGCCCGAAACTTCGCAGGCGCTGGGCTTCGGTTTCCGTTGCGGATTTTTGGGAATGCTGCACATGGAAATCATTCAGGAAAGGTTGGAGCGCGAGTTTAACCAAACCGTAATCACTACCGTTCCCAACGTAAGTTTTAAAGCATACCTCACCAGCAATAAAGACCACGCGGTAATAGTCAACAACCCAAGCGAACTGCCAGACCCAAGCCGCACAGAGCGCATTGAAGAGCCCTTTATCCGAGCGCAAATAATTACCCTGCCCGACTATATCGGAAATATTATGAGCCTTTGCCTTGGCAAGCGCGGCATTCTTATCAACCAGCATTACTTAACGCCTACGCGGGTAGAGCTAATTTTTGAAATGCCCCTTGCTGAAATAGTTTTTGATTTTTACGACAAGCTAAAAAGTTGTACTCGCGGCTACGCATCGTTCGACTATCATCCGCTCGACTACCGCGATAGCGAAATTGTGAAGATGGACATACTGCTGAACGCTGAAAAAGTAGATGCTCTGAGCGCACTGATTCACCGCAGCCGCGCGCAAGATTTTGGAAGAAAACTATGTTCTAAACTCAAAGACCTTTTACCCCGCCAGCAATTTCTTATAGCCATACAGGCGGCAGTGGGCGCAAAGATTATAGCAAGGGAAAACATCTCTGCGATGCGAAAAGACGTAACCGCAAAATGCTATGGTGGTGATATAAGCCGCAAACGAAAACTGCTTGAAAAGCAGAAAGAAGGTAAGAAACGTATGCGCCAGATAGGAAGTGTAGAAGTGCCACAGGAAGCCTTTTTGGCGGTGTTGAAACTGGATGACTAAGCCGTAGCAAGCTTTTTGTTTTTCATCGTAAAAACGCTTTTCTTCATCGTAAAAAAGATTTTTTTCATCGCAGAAACGCATTTTCTAATCGTATAAACGCTTTTCTCATCGTAAAAACGCTTTCTTTCATCGTCATTTATTGCTAACCTGCCTACTTCAATCATTATCTTATAGCGGTAGCAACGCAATTTAACTTTTGTACCTTGGCAACAGAAACTCCCAAACGGTAAATTTGTAAAAAACAGGCATTGATGGAAACGTTATTAGAGACTCCCGTTCGGCTAACGGAAAGTGCAGTAAAAGAAATTAAAAGATTGATGAATGAACCCGCGCCCGACCAGGGCGAGTACCTGCGCATTGGTGTAAAAGGTGGTGGCTGCTCTGGGCTAAGTTATGTATTGGGGTTCGATAAGAAGGAAGACGACGATCAGGTGTATGATATGGAGGGCATACCCGTTATTGTAAAAACGGCGCACAGTATTTATCTTTTCGGCATAGTAGTAAACTTTGACTCGGGGCTAAATGCACGTGGTTTTACCTTTACCAACCCCAACGCCAGCACCACTTGCGGGTGCGGTAGCAGTTTTGCAGTATAAATTTTCTCATGAAAAAACTTATTTGCTACTTACTCTTCGGTTTTCTTTTTGTTGGAGCTGCAACGGCCCAACGGCACGATGCACCTGTGCCACCGGAGCACAGCTCTTTAAATAAATTGGATGGGAGAGGAAAGAAGCATGGTATATGGCTCACTACTAAAGAGCCGGGTATGGGAGAGCCGGGTATAAATGAATTTGGTAATTATCAGCATGGCTACAAGTTGGGTATTTGGTATAAAATAGACCATGCGGGCGAACTTGTGGCCATTGAAAGTTTTCGCAATAATGTGCTTGATGGTGAGGTAAAGTACTATGATAGGGGCAGGCTTTATTGTATTGGGCATTACAGGGGTTTGAATCCTAAGAATGCGTATGATACAATTGTAATTACCCATCCTATTACCCAAGAGGAAGAGTATAAAGTAATAGCCACCGATCAGGGATCGCTAAGACACGGAAGCTGGAAATACTTTGACCCCGGAAATGGTAGGCTTATTAAGGAAGAAGAATATCAGGTAGATGAACTGATATTTAAAAAAGATTACGAAGTTTCTGCCGCCGCCGATAGTATTTATCACAAAAAGCATGAAGCAGCAATGCCCCACAACCAACGGAAAAGAGTGCTTCCTCCTACGGGTAAAAAAGTGAGTTACAGTGAATATTGATGAGAGGGGAATTTCATTTTTTTTATTTCTGAGCGCTTTCTTGTAGAATTTCCACGAATTTTTATACCTTTCGATGTCAATTTTTTCGATAGAACTTATGAAGAAAGTACTCATTGCGGCATTATTACCGGTTTTGTTTTTTGCATGTGCTAAAGAGGAGGTAACAAATCCTGTTTTCCGCGATCCTACCTGCGCAGACACTACAGATGAGGGGATGTTTGAAAAGTTTACCCAGCCCGAATCGGTAGAGTTTTTGAGGTATTTCAAAGTTATTCCCGATACTGAATTTAAATGGGTAGTGCGATATCAGCATATTAACAGTAGGATATTATACAATAGAAGTGTGGACTACAATCCGTTCATTACTTATCGTGTAAATAAGCCAGCCAAGATATTTGCATTTCTTCCGTTTCCAAATCAACCGGAACAATATTATTCCTGGGTAGTAAATGCTCCTGACACTTCTATAGATTATCAGGTAAACCTTTATCATTTAAGGGCACAAAGTCCACAATTGCAGACAGGGTGTTACCGCATTTATTATGTAGTGTCTGATGTAGATACTGGAACGGTTTACACCAAAGGGCATTACGATCTTGAAATAAAGAATCAATAAGTTCACACCATCTTCGGATGGTTTTTTTATGCAGTTCATTTAAGCCATCGGTTAAATTTCTTCTTTTTCTTGGTTGGAATAAAAAAGATTTGTTTACCTTCGCAGTCCTTTTTAAATATGGCTAAACAGTCTTTAATCAAACAAGATGGTGTAATCGTCGAAGCTTTATCAAATGCTATGTTTCGGGTTCGTCTTGAAAATGGTCACGAAATATTAGCGACTATCTCTGGAAAAATGCGCATGAATTACATTCGCATCTTGCCCGGCGATAAAGTAGGAGTAGAGATGAGTCCGTATGATTTAAGTCGTGGTCGTATAATTTACAGGTACAAATAATTAACTAACAATAGTAACCAAACAGTCATGAAGGTTAGAGCAGCTATCAAAAAGCGCAGTGCAGATTGTAAGATCGTGCGTCGTAAAGGAAAGCTTTATGTTATTAACAAGAAAAACCCTCGTTTTAAACAGCGTCAGGGCTAAGACAGTCTTGAATGATGAGGGTAGAGGTTGGAATTATCCCCCGCATGTCATTCAAAATTTAAAATTAAAAACTCATAATTAACAATATGGCTCGTATAGCTGGTATTGATCTTCCGAAAAACAAACGTGGTGAGGTTGCCCTTACCTACATCTATGGTATTGGTCGCAGCACGGCTCAGTACATTCTTGATAAAGCAAGTATCGAATACGATAAAAAAGCGGCAGAATGGAATGACGATGAACTGACTGCAATCCGTAATATTATCACAGGCGAGTTTAAAGTTGAAGGTCAGCTCCGTTCTGAAGTGCAAATGAACATTAAGCGCCTAATGGATATTGCTTGTTACCGTGGTTTGCGTCACCGTAAAGGTCTTCCTTTGCGTGGTCAGCGTACCCGTACTAACAGCCGTACTCGTAAAGGTAAGCGGAAGACAGTTGCAGGTAAGAAAAAAGCACCTAAGAAGTAGTGAAACTTTCCAAAGTTTAGAACTTTGGAAAAGCTCAAACTTTTTAAGAATTACTGCCGGATCTGCCTGGGTGTTGCAAGGAGGAGTAATTCGATAGCAAATAATAAGTAGAGAGTTCTGATACTTGATACCTGAATATTGCTACTATTTTTTAAAGACTACCTTATTTAAAAAACGAAATGGCAAAAGCAAAAGCCGGTAAAGGCGGCAAAACAGTTGCTAAAAAGCGTATTGTAAAAGTTGATCCGCACGGAGATGCGCACATCAATGCAGCGTTTAACAACATCATCATCTCTCTTACCAACAAACAAGGACAAGTGATCTCTTGGTCTTCTGCTGGTAAAATGGGTTTTCGCGGTTCTAAGAAGAACACTCCTTACGCAGCACAGCAAGCAGCACAAGATTGCGGAAAAGTAGCTATTGATGCAGGATTGAAAAAAGTGGACGTATTCGTAAAAGGACCTGGTTCTGGTCGTGAAGGCGCTATTCGTGCTCTTTCGCAAGTTGGACTTGAAGTAACTTCGATTAAAGATGTTACGCCGTTACCACACAATGGTTGCCGTCCTCCTAAGAAACGTCGCGTATAGTAATGTTGCGTTCTGAGTTTTGAAGGTTGAATTTTGTTTACGAAGAAAGCCTTTCATAATTTAAAACTTAACACTTAAAATTTAAAAATCAGTCTTTTCATTTCCGGTTTTGCGATTTTGATGAAACGGAAAGGCTCATTCTAAAATAAAATCGCAAAATTTTAATCATGGCACGTTACACAGGTCCAAAAAACAGAATCTGCCGTATTTTCGGCGAACCAATCCTGGGTTCAGGAAAGAATCTTGGAAAGAACAGCAATCCTCCGGGAATGCACGGCAATTCAAAAAAACGCAAATCACAATCGGAATTTGGTCTTCAGCTTAAGGAAAAGCAGAAAGCAAAGTACACTTACGGAGTACTCGAAAAGCAATTCCGTAACACTTACGTTGAAGCTTCTCGTCTTAAAGGCGCCACCGGCGAAAACCTGATCAAGCTTCTTGAAGCTCGTCTCGACAACACCGTTTACCGTATGGGTATTGCACCTACACGTCCCGCAGCGCGTCAGCTTGTTTCTCACAAGCACGTAATGGTAAATGGTGAGATTGTAAACATTCCTTCTTATCAACTGAAGCCTGGCGACATTATTGAACTAAAACCGAAGAGTAAAGTAAATACTACAGTTGTTAGCTTTATTCGTGGAAAGAATCCGAAAATTAACTGGGTTGACTGGAATGAAAAAGACATGAAGGGTACTTACATTGCACACGCCGAGCGTGAGAGTGTACCTGAGAATATTAAAGAGCAATTGATTGTTGAGTTGTATTCTAAATAATATTTTCCCCTCTTATTACAGCGCCTCCGAAACGAGGCGCTTTTTTATTTCCTGAAGACCACGCATAGAAATTTCCTCTGAAAGGTTAATAGAATTTAACGCTTAAAAATTGTTAACTAACTGCCAACTGGCATGGGTTTGGCAATATACAGGAAGATTAAAACCTGGAATTATGAAACAGATTATGCAAGCAATAGCAATAGGAGGTATAACGATTTTAGCCTCATGTAGTCAGTCTTCTGTTAAGCAACAAGAAGCATTGATGAGTGCGAAACAAAAGACAATTGATTCTTTACAAATGGTGATGGTGCGCCAGCAAGTGATTGATTCTATGACACAAGTAGCCGAAGCTAAAGCCGTCACAAAATCTGTAGCCTCAAGTGCCACAGTAGCTAAAAAGCCAAAGCGTAAAACTACGGTAAGACCTCAATCTTCTTACGCTCAATCCTCTACACAAACCTACGCTGGTAACAGCGTAGCAACAACGCCTGCTGTATATCAGGAACCCGTGGTAGTACCCGAAAAACGTGGATGGAGTGCGAAGGCTAAAGGTGCGGTAATTGGTACGGCGGCTGGTGCTGCGGCAGGAGCCGTAATCAACAAACGTAATCGTGGTGCAGGTGCTGTGATAGGTGGAGTATTAGGTGCGGGTGCCGGCACCGGTATAGGAGCCATAATTGATAAAAAGAATGGCAGATAATTTTAAGAAACAAGTGAATGAAGAGGAGCTGCAACTTAGGTTGTGGCTTTTTTTCACCACGACCATCTGCATTTCCAGCAAAAATATCTTTGCCCTGAAGGAATAAAAATCTTAATGATTTTTCCGGCAATTCCCTGGTTTAATTCCAAAATATTGGAACTGTTGCATCTTCGGCAAGTTTCCTTTTCTCCGAATGTAGCTTTCGCTTGATTAATCAATTCACGTCCTCCAACAGTTTTTTGGAGTGTGGCTGTCAATTCTTTTTGTTCTGAATACTCTTCTTCCAGTATCCTTTGCGTTTTTCCGGCTAGTATATAATAGCGATGCCAGCACAGTTTATGACCGGTTTGATAATGGCAATCGCAATTAGACTCAATATTATCATTGTCAACGGCAAAAGCTATTTGATAAATTCCCTTTTCGCCATGTAGATGAAAATTATACGTTTTCAATAGGATGTAATTCTTTGTTAGAGGAGTTGGGTTTTTTCGAGATCATTTACCAGGTCCATTTACAATCTTTACAGAAGTAGGTATGGCTCTTAGTTTCCCGAAATAAAGTATAAATCTTCGCCAAAACAGAGTTCTTGAGTTTCACGATCTGTTGGCTGTTGCATCGTCTGCAATGAGTTTCTTGTGCATATTTTTTCTTAGCCTTCCGTAAAAGAAATCTTCCTTCTGCGGTTACAGCAGCTTTGGTTATCATTTCGTTGTGGAGCGGCATATCTCCTCCTATTATTCGGGATGTTTTTCCTGCAAGAATATATTCTATGTGCCAGCATGGATGCGGGTGTTTGCAGGTACATTGCGTTTTCAAACAATCGCCGCTAATTAGAAAGATAACTTCATAAGTATCTTTTTCTCCGCTCAGTGCAAATTTGTATTGAAGAATTGGAACGTCTTCAGCGAGGTGATTTATATCCATCTAAAGAATCAGCTATTGCTACGCAAAAAAAATCGTTCCGTGCAATAGCCAGTATGCAATATTAAGTATAGATTAAACAACCTTGAAGCATTTAAGAACCTAAATTTTGAGACAATATATAGTGGTTTGAATCTGTAGAAAAGACTGTTGGTCAATTTTGACTTATGGTGATTTAGCGGCAACTTTGAACCATGCTTTTGAAACAAGTGGTGGGGCAATACGCAGCAAAAAGTTGGCTGCATACTATGTGGGAAGATGAACGATTGCCCCACGCATTGCTGATTACAGGTGCGGAAGGAACAGGAGGTTTGCCGCTGGCGCTGGCATTTGCACAATTTATTTTCTGCACAAATAAAAAGGATGGCGATGCTTGTGGAAATTGCAGCGACTGTTACAAAACTTCCCGCCTCGAACATGCCGATCTGCATGTGACATTTCCCTCCATAGCACCCAAGCCAAATACAAAGGCTATGAGCAGGCATTTCATCCAAAAGTTTCGTGAGTTTGTGGCACAAACACCCTATGGAACAACCTACGATTGGCTACAATTTATAAACGCAGAGAACAAACAAGGAAACATAACGGCTGAAGAGTGCCGCGAAATACTGGAAAACCTCAACCTGAAATCTTATGAAGGAGGAAGGAAGATTCAAATAATATGGCGTGCAGAATATTTAAAAAAGGAGGGAAATATTCTTTTGAAGTTGATAGAAGAGCCACCCCCAGACACATTGCTTTTGTTAGTGGCAGAAGATACAGATGAGATTCTTCCAACCATTCTTTCGCGCACGCAAATGATACGTCTTGCACCTATATCTGCGGCCGATATTGCGCAGGGACTTACCGACCGATCGTTAGCAGACCCACGCAAAGCGGCACAAACAGCACACCTCGCTGATGGCAGTTTTACAGAAGCGCTAAAGTTGGTTCGATATACTGAAAACGATCTTTTCCCCCACGTAAAGAAATGGTTCAACGCACTCTTTACACAAAATGGAATTGAAATTTCAAAGTTTGCAGATGAGTGGAGCAAAGCAGGCAGAGAGCAGCAAAAGAACTTTCTTCAATTCAATATTCATTTGCTGGAGCAGGCAATTCGGGTTCGCTATCTGCCGGGTGTTCCCCCACCGTTGCCGGATGAGGAAGTCGAGTTTGTGAAAAAGCTGGCAAACAGAAATCTTGCAACAGAGCTTATTCAAAAAATGATAGAGCGTATTTCTAAGACTATTTACTACATAGAACGAAATGCACATGGCAAAACACAATTGCATGCGCTTTCGATAATGATTGTGCAGATATTGCAAGGACGGGAACAAGAAGTTTTTTAAAATGATAATGGTAATCTCCATTTCTTTTTTCTGGAGAATTGACCTTAGATCTGCATTATACATTTGGCATTCTAAATTGAACACTTATCAATTGATAAGACTAAATTTGCCAACTATTTTATTATTTTTCGTCAATCGGCTATAAAGGCAATCGGTGAATAGGATGAGAACAAGATGACCCCATGTGTTTTGAGTTCTTTTTAAGTTAGAAGATTGTCCCGAAGCTGTCAATATAAATTTGATATCTAAATGGGATGTGGCAATTGTGGGACAGGCGCAAGCGGAAAACCCTCAGGTTGTAAAAGCAATGGTGGATGTAGCACTGGTGGATGCAACCGAATGAATGTTTTTGACTGGCTAAACGCTCTGCCCCTGCACGATAGTGCAAAACCTTACCCGATAATCGAAGTATCGTTCAATAAAGGAAGCAGAAAAGAGTTTTACCGAAACAACACTCATCTCGTTCTTGAAAAAGGACAGATGATAACCGTGGAAGGCGTTAGCGGATTTGATGTTGGTATGGTAAGCCTTACCGGCGAGTTGGTAAAACTCCAAATGAAAAAATACGGCGCAAAAGAAGACCCGCAAATGAAACGGGTATTGCGGCTTGCTTCCGATGAAGATCTGGATCACTACTACAAGCAAAAAGACAGGGAGCAGGAAATAATGGTAGGCAGTCGCGCCATTGCAAAGCAGCTAAAGCTTGAAATGAAAATATGTGAAGTAGAGGTTCAGGCTGATGGAAAGAAAGGAACTTTTTTTTACACTGCCGATGGACGGGTAGATTTTCGTGAGCTTATAAAAGTATATGCTACCGAGTTTCGGTTTAAGGTGGAAATGCGGCAAATAGGAGCGCGGCAGGAAAGTGGAAAAGTAGGTGGAATAGGATCGTGCGGACGTGAACTTTGTTGCAGCACCTGGTTAACTGATTTTAAGTCGGTAAATACCAATGCTGCCCGCTATCAAAATCTTTCTATCAATCAAACCAAATTATCGGGTCAATGCGGCCGGCTTAAATGCTGCCTCAACTACGAGCTCGATACTTATATGGATGCATTGCGCGTATTTCCCGACCATGCAGAAACACTCCAAACAACTCAGGGCGAAGCATTCTTGTTGAAAAAAGATATTTTCAGGAACCTGATGTGGTATGGATACAGAGGCACAAGCAAGCAATATCCATTGACTATTGTGCGGGTGAAAGAAATATTGAAACTGAATAAGGAAGGCAAAAAACCCGATGAACTACAACCTGTAGAACTGGAAACAAACACTAATAAAGCAGGAGTAAAAGTTGAGATGGGTTTTGTGAATGATGTAGGGCAAATTACATTGAAGACGCTTGAAAAGAATAGCCGCAGAAAAAGTAGTGGCAACAAACCCCAGCATTCTTCCGACCAACCAAAAAGTCGTCAGCAGGCAAGACCGCAATCGCAGAAACCACAACAACCATCTAACCCCAATCAGCAACCAAAGCAAAATCAACCATCCCAACGTCCGGCTCAACCACAGCAAAAGCAAGGACAACAAGGTGGGCAGCAGCGTAATCAGAAACCAAATCCTAACCAGCAGCGCAATAATAATAACAACCGCAACCAGCAGCCACAGCCACCTGCTAAATAACCGGCTGGAGGAAACGTAGGAATTTTAAGCTCCAATCGTTTTTTCACTGTCGGAGGGATGGGCAGTTTTAGTTTTTTCAAAAAACTTTTTACCGCTAAAGTTTGCAGCCCATCCCTGTTTGTAGTCTTCATAGTTAGTGATTGCATCTATGGCAAGCGCAACAACGATGGAAAGCAATATTGCACGTATGTAGCCGAGCAAATTTTTCATAGTATGTGTTATTGGAAACATTTACTAATCGTCTATTGTGGCATTTCTATTTCGTAGCTTTTGCCGGGTTTTATAGTAAGTTTTCGCTCCCTTAGCCAGGGATTTAATTGTTTCAAGGTGCGGTAAGTGGTTCCGTTATCAAGGGCAAACTGTGCAAGGTTGGGAATTGAGTTGCTGACAGTAAGCGTTTTTGTACGATGAGGTTTGTAAGCATCATTCTTCGTAACGATATACCCAAATTTTTGCGCTTCTCCTACTAATAATTTAAAGGCAAGTATGCGGAACACATAACGCATGGTTTCTTCGGGTAAAAGCAGATCGTAATAATTAGTTCGTTGCTGAAATGTTGACTGACCATTGTAACCTCCTTGTCCCATATTATACGAAGCTGCGGTTGCTGTCCATGAACCAAATTTTTCATAAGCCTGCTTGAAGTATTTGATAGCCGCCATGGTTGATTTCGCTACATGATAACGTTCGTCAACTTCATCGCTAACTTCTAAGCCAAATTGCGGCGCTGTAGCCGGCATAAATTGCCAAAAACCTACCGCACCCACGCGCGATGTTTGATTCTGAAGCGCGCTTTCTGCAATACACAAATACTTAAAATCCTCAGGAATTCCATTCGCTTTCAACAAAGGTTCTATCAATGGCAAATAGCGTTCAGCCTGCTTTAGGATATAGATAGTGCTGTATTGGTTGTAATAGTTGTAAAGCAGCTCCCGATCCAGTTGTTCGCGTACTTCCTGTCTTTCGAGTGGAACTTTTTCACCTGCAAAATGGAGCGTCCGGGGTATTTCGGGAGCGTACCATTTATATTGCAGGCGACCATCTTGTTTTACTTCCACTACTTCTTCTGCATCATTGACTCCGCGAAAAGAATAAGTTGCAATGGCAGCGGCTCCCATTAGCATACCCGCAAGAAAGTATAAACTTGTTTTAAATTGGAATTGCATAGCATCAGTTTTGGGTCTTTATAAATTTAGGAAGATTAAACACAAACGAGGTATAAAATATTCACAACGATTAGTGATTTCGGTTAGCCTAAAAATATTTACCTTGCACCCTAAATTTATATAATGAGGCTATTATTTACCTTTCTATTGCTCTTAGTAATTCACCCGGTTATAGCTCAACGAAATGTGCGTGGATATGTTTTTTCAAAAAGCCAGCCTGTTCCATTTGCGTCTGTGGTGATTGGAAAAGCCAACTTAGGAACCACTACGGATAGTGCAGGTTTTTTTCAGATAAACAATATTCCTGAAGGTGAAATGAAACTTCATGTTTCTGCACTGGGTTTTTATTCAAAAACAGTCGGGTTGAAAGATGAGATTTTGAGCATCGAACTACTTGAGAACAATCACGACATGAATGAAGTAGTAGTGACGGGTACGATGAAAGAAATTTCCCGTTCAGAAAGTCCTATTCCAGTAGAAATAATAACGGCTAAATTTTTCCAAAAAAATCCGACTCCTAATTTATTTGAAGCAGTGGGTCTGGTAAATGGAGTAAAGCCTCAACTCAATTGCAACGTATGCAATACCGGCGACATCCACATCAATGGCATGGAAGGTCCTTACACGATGATTTTGATTGATGGAATGCCAATTGTTTCGAGCCTTTCTACGGTTTATGGTTTAAGCGGTATTCCAAATAGCATTGTGGAAAGAATTGAAGTAGTAAAAGGTCCCGCTTCTTCACTGTATGGCTCAGAAGCAATGGGTGGCATCATAAACGTCATCACAAAAAATCCCTCAAAAGCTCCTTTATTTACTGCTGATATTATGGCTACTTCCTGGCAGGAATACAATGCAGATATAGCTGTGAAAGCCAGTGTGGGTAAAGCACAAAGTCTTTTAGGCATCAGCTATTTCAACTATTCTAATCCTACCGACAACAACGACGATGGTTTCACTGACATCACCTTGCAAAGCCGGCTATCAATTTTCAATAAATGGAATTTCTCCCGGCAGCAAAATCGTATAGCAAGCATTGCAGCAAGGTATGTTTATGAAGATCGTTGGGGCGGACAAATGAATTGGAACAAACAATGGCGGGGAACAGACAGCATTTATGGTGAAAGCATCTACACACAGCGTGTGGAATTGATTGGAATGTATCAGCTTCCCTTCAAAGAAAAAATTATCTCCCAATGGTCTTACAACTGGCATAATCAGGATTCCTACTACGGTGTCATCCCCTATATGGCTACGCAGCAAGTGGCTTTTGCCCAATTGTACTGGGATAAGCAGTTTGCAACGCAGCACAATTTCCTTTTGGGCACATCATTGCGCTATAATTATTACGATGATAATACACCCGCAACGTCAAGTATCGGCGATGCTACCAATCAGCCTTCCATCACCACGCTTCCTGGCATATTTGCACAAGAAGAGTGGAGTTTTCATCCCAAACATAGATTACTTGCCGGCTACCGCTACGATTATAACGAGCATCATGGCAACATTCATTCACCGCGGCTTGCATACAAATGGTCGCCCAATAAGAGCAATACGCTACGCGCAAGCTTTGGTACAGGTTTTCGTGTTGTAAATCTTTTTACAGAAGATCATGCAGCACTTACCGGTGCTCGTGAAGTGATTATAGAAGAAGAATTAAACCCGGAACGATCCTACAATGGGAATCTCAACTATGTTTTGAAAACTACATTCAATAGTGGTTTTATCAACTTCGATCTTACTGCGTTCTATTCCTATTTCACCAACAAGATTGTGGCAGATTTCAATTCCGATCCTAACAAAATCATCTACAATAATCTTCAGGGTTATGGGGTTTCGCAGGGAGCTTCGCTAAATGTAGATGCGAATTTTACCTTTCCTTTAAAGCTGATGGCGGGTGTCACCTTCATGGATGTTTATCAGATGGAAAAGAACGAATGGGATTTGACGGAAAAAAATGTGCAACTCTATGCGCCAAAATGGAGCGGCAATTTTCTCCTGAGCTATACATTTTCTAAAGGTTGGTTGGTAGATGTGACCGGGAACTGGAACGGACCAATGCGGCTGCCTGTTTTTCCCAATGATTATCGTCCCGAATATTCTCCGTGGTTTTGTATCGCCAATGTGCAACTCACCAAAAAGCTGGATAAGGGAATTGAATTTTATGGGGGAGTGAAAAACATTTTCAACTTCGTTCCTGCCAATCCTATTATGCGCGCCAACGATCCTTTCGATAAATACGCTAACGATCCCGTAAACAATCCCAATGGCTACACTTTCGATCCGAGCTATAACTATGCTTCACTTCAGGGCATGAGAGTTTTTTTGGGCGTGCGTTATCAGTTACAGAAATAATACTTAGCAGTCCATTTGCGGAGTGAACAAAGTGTATTGTCCTGAAATAGGTTGACAGTTTTAAGAAGTCCCGATTGCCTCTGGTG
>CALMWT010000201.1 GCA_937870855.1 uncultured Taibaiella sp. | reverse complement strand
AAAGAGCATCGTTCCGTTTGGTGCATTTATAGAGTTTATGCCCGGCAAGCAAGGTTTGCTACACATATCTGAAGTAAGCTGGAAACGCCTCGATAGCCTTGAAGGTGTATTGAAAGAAGGCGATACCGTAAAAATAAAACTTGTAGGCACTGACCCTAAAACCGGCAAACTACGCCTTAGCCGCAAAGTGCTGATGCCAAAACCAGAAGGATACGTAGAACCTGAAAAGCGCGAAGGTGGCGAACGCCGCGAGCGTCGCGATGGTGATCGTGGTGGTGATCGTCGTAGGGAAGGTGGTGACCGCCGCAGTAGCGGTGGCGACCGCAGGCAAGGTGGTGGTGGAAACGACCGCCGCGAACACCGCGAAGACCGCCCCCAACGCGAAACACAAAACGAAGCACAGCCACAACAACCACAGGCAGAAAGCGGCGCTACGTTTACCGACAGCGATGATGCGGACTTGAAATTGTAAATTGAAAATTGTGAATTGATAATGAAGCCCGTTCATAAGAGCGGGCTTTTTCATTTTCTTATACGGCAGTGTCCTGAGTTTGCAAACTCAGGACAGCGGCGGCATTGCTTTGATGGCGGGTATCGTATCAACGCCCCACCTACATCACGCGTGTGCGTTCCACAATCTTTGATAAATGCTTAGTTTTGAAGTAAACAACTTGAATGAATTTGTCATCGCCACATATCAGCATTGCAGACTATTACTTTGGTTTTTTGAAGAACCTAAATGCAGACAGCAAACTTGATCTTATTTCCAAGCTTTCGCAGTCGTTGAAAAAAAGCGACGATACACCTGAAGTATCGCTACAGTCCCTTTTCGGAGCGTATCAATCGGAAGAAACAGCCGATGAAATTATTGAACAACTTAGGGCATCCAGAGTATTTAACCGTAATAGAGAGACGCTTTGAAAAAGTACCTACTGGATACAAATACCTGTATCTATTTCCTAAAAGGACGATTTGAACTGAATAAGAAGATTGCGGAGGTAGGTGAACAAAATTGTTTCATCTCAGAAATGACCGTTGCTGAACTTAAGTATGGCGTTGAAAACAGCGACACAGTGGAGCTATGCGGCGGATTGTAGAAGCCTTCATTCCAAAGTTCTTTATAATTCCCATCTACAATTCATTGGATGTTTATGCCAAAGAGAAAGCAAGGCTTAGAAGGCAGGGACTGATGATTGACGACTTTGACATTTTGATTGGCGCTACAGCAGTTGCAAATGACATGGTTATGGTGACCAATAATGTTGCTCATTTACAGCGTCTGAAGAACATCGTCATCGAGGACTGGACAACACTTGCAAAAAGATAGTGCGGATTTGTAATCCCTCCCCCGCAACCTGATAGGGTTTCGTCCTCGTTTGCCCACACCCCTTTGCCAAAATGTAGCACGCTGCCATTATATTTAGCCTGCCATTCAACAAATGTTTTTACTGGTATGCTACCTCTTCGCCGGTTTTTTTCCATACATCATCAATCTTACTTACCGGGTATTATCCTGTTTGTGTTGGCGGTAGTGGTGGGACTGTGTGTGTATCAGGATTATGGCATAGGCTGGGACGAGCCACTACAGCGCGAGATGGGTATGGTGAGCTACAACTATGTGTTTGAGGGAGATACTACGCTGCGCAGTTATATAGACAGGGATCATGGGGTGGGCGTGGAGTTGCCGCTGGTAATGCTGGAAAAGGGGCTGGGGCTGGAAGATAAGCGCGAGGTGTTTTTGATGCGGCATGTGGCGGGGCATTTGTTTTTTCTGGTGGGTGCGTTTTGCGCTTATGTGCTGGCTACGCGCTTGTTTGCCAATCAATGGATGGGCATTGCTGCGTTTATGATGGTGTGGCTGCACCCTCGGTTGTATGGGCATTCGTTTGTAAATACGAAGGATGTGCCGCTGATGGTGATGTTTATAGTAAGTATGCTGGTGGCGCATATAGCGTTTGGGCGGGGCAGGTGGCCGTGGATGCTGGCAATGGGTATGGCTGTGGGATTTGCTACGAGTATAAGGGTGCTGGGTGTGGTGTTGTTTGCGGGTTTTCTTTTGTTTTTACTGGTGGATATGGTGGCGGCAATGGGGCAGAAGACTGGTGAGGGAAAGGCGGTGATGAATGTGCTGTGTTTTGTGGCGGGAAGCTGCGGTATATAGCATGGCCTACGCTTTGGGAAACGCCGGTAAAGAGCTTTGTTGAGTGCTTTGAAAGTATGTCGTATTTCAGATGGCCTTACACAGTGTTGTTTCGTGGGGCTACTACGCCTGCGGGTGAGTTATCGCCCTGGTATTTACCGATATGGATTGGCATTAGTACGCTTGTGGTGTGGCTTGTTGTTTTTGTATTTGGGATAGGAGCGGGGTTGGTTGCATGGCTTCGTAAACCATTGGAGTTCTTTTACAATACACCGCACAGGCATATAGTGCTTTATCTCTACCTCGCTATTGCACCACTCACTATGGTTATAGCACTTGGCTCTATAGTTTATGACGACTGGAGGCATTTGTACTTTATCTATCCGGCATTGGTGATGCTGGGGTTGTATGGAGTTACAAAATTGAAAAACAAAGGACTGAGTAGGATAGTGCTTGTGTTGATTTTTATGCAAAGTGGTGTCGCTGCATATCAGCTTATAAAACTTCATCCTTTTCAGATAGTGTATTTCAATAGCCTTGTATCGCATGATGAAGAAGCATTACGGCATAATTATGAAATGGATTATTGGGGAACTGGTTATAAACAAGCATTAGAGTACCTGATAGCAAATGCTCCCGAACAGGAAATAAAAATAGTAAGAGGCAAACCACCGCTTATCTTCAATGTAGATATACTTCAAGTACAAGACCGTCCGCGTATAAAGTTTGTAGAAGAAGCCGAGGCAACTTACTTTGTTACCAACTTCCGCACCCATCCCGAAGACTATCCCTACCCGAATGTGGTGTATGAAATAAAAAGACAGAACAGCACTATACTACGGATATACAAATTGCGATAGAAGCGTATGCGGTTTCCGCTTTTTTTTTATCCATACCCGTTTGCTAATTTAGCAACCCGCAAAACCAGTATAGTTTTCCAATGATAGATATAAAAGTGCCGGCAGTAGGTGAGTCAATTAGCGAAGTAACCTTAGTGAAATGGCTAAAACAGGATGGAGCATGGGTAGAACGGGATGAACTTCTTTGTGAGCTTGAATCAGAAAAGGCCACCTTCGAACTTAATGCAGAACAAGCGGGCATCTTAAAAATAATCGCACAGGAAAGCGCTACACTAAGCATAGGCGATATTGCTTGCAGTATTGACGACAAGGCTACACGTCCCGAAGGCGCTGCTCTTAAAGCTGAAGAGGCAAAAGCCCCCGCAAAACAAACGGAAGCAAAACCACAAAAAAGCGAAGCCACAAAGCCCCAAACAACGGATGTGAAAGCTACACCTGTTGCAAAGTCTATAATGGCAGAAAAGCAAGTGAGTCCTTCGCAGGTAAAGGGTAGTGGATCGCTGGGTCGCATTATGAAGCACGACGTATTGGAAGCGCTTTCTAATCCCGGAAGAAAAGGAGGCGATGACGCATTTAGCCGCAATGACAGACGCGAAAAAATGAGCAACCTGCGCAAGACGGTATCGCGCCGTTTGGTGGAAGCAAAAAACACTACTGCTATGCTCACCACTTTCAACGAAGTGGACATGAGCCGCATCATGGAGATACGGGCTAAGTATAAAGAAACATTTAAGGAAACGCACGGTGTCAATCTTGGTTTCATGTCATTTTTTGCAAAAGCCTGTTGCATTGCTTTGCAGGAGTGGCCTTCGGTAAACGCATATATTGATGGGGAGGAAATTATATTCCACGACTACTGCGATATTTCCATTGCGGTATCAGCACCCAAGGGTTTGGTAGTTCCCGTGATTCGCAATGCAGAAAGTCTAAGCATGGCGGAAATTGAAGCGAAGGTTGTAGAGCTGGCAAAAAAAGCCAGAGAGAATAAATTGAGCATGGAGGAAATGACCGGCGGTACATTTACGCTTACAAACGGAGGTGTGTTTGGTTCATTAATGAGTACGCCAATTATCAATATTCCGCAAAGCGCCATACTCGGTATGCACAAAATACAAGAGCGTCCTATGGTAATAAATGGAAAGATAGAAGCCCGCCCCATGATGTACCTCGCACTCAGCTACGATCATCGGATAATTGATGGTAGAGAATCTGTAAGTTTCCTTGTACGTGTGAAAGATTTATTGGAAAACCCAGAGTTACTACTTATTGGTAAAGACCCCGTTCAGGCATTGCTTGAAGTGTGATCAAAACTCTTCTTGAAATAATACAGCCTTCTCATCCGGGAAGGTTTTTTTATGTAAAAAGTGGAATGCCTCGTCCTAAAATAGGTTGACACAAAAACAGTGTAACCGTTATGAATAAAGG
>CALMWT010000200.1 GCA_937870855.1 uncultured Taibaiella sp. | reverse complement strand
AATGTAACCTGTATGCGCAATAAACTCCCGGTGTTGCGCTTTATGTTCCAATCGGTCGAAATACTTTGAAACCTTCGCAACGCGGTCAGGATCGCCAACCGTTATCACAGTTTCCGCGAGTTGTTCCGGTGCGAGATCAATATGATAAATAGTGCCCTTTCCGGTGATGATCAATTCCGATTCGCCAATTGGTTGCATTGCTTGTTTGTTTAATGAAAAGTTGTTGGACTGCTTATGCAAATATCCGTTCCAGTGCCCAGGCTTTCAGTCTCATTTCCTGCCATTCCTGTTCTGGGTCGCTGTCGTAAGTAATTGCACCGCCTGTTTGATAGGAAAGGCAGTTTGCGGTTTTATTATAAAACAAGCTACGGATAATGACGTTGAAATCGAAGTTGGCATCGGGCGATATATATCCCACTGTTCCAGAGAAAAGTTCCCTGCGCGATTGTTCGTATTGTTCTAACAATTGCATGGCTTTGATCTTTGGCGCACCTGTCATTGAACCCATCGGAAAGGAAAAAGCCAGCGCGTCTGTAAACGGAACATTTGCTTTCAGTTTCCCTGAAATTGTGGAAATCATCTGGTGTACCTGCGGAAAGGAATAGATTCCAAAAAGCTCATCAACCGTTACAGAACCTACTTCACAACTTCTTGCAAGATCATTGCGCACAAGGTCAACGATCATTACATTCTCCGCTCTTTCCTTTATGCTATTACGAAGCTGCTCCTTTACGAAATTGTCTTTTATGCTATCCTCATCTCTTCGCGCTGTTCCTTTTATGGGTTGTGATAAAACTGTGTTTCCTTCTTTGCGTAAATATCTTTCAGGGCTTGCGCACATCATGTACTGCTCATTCAGTTTATAGAAAGAGGCAAATGGTGCAGGCGAAATTTTGTTGAGTTCATGGAAAACCTGTAGCGGGTCCACTTCCACATTTTCGGCATAGCCTTCACTGCAAAAACTTATTTCGTAGCAATCACCGTCTTTAATGTGTTTTCTAAGCCGTCCAATGGTTTCGAGATAGCAGGTTTGATCTAATTTTTGCCGGAAAGAAATTTTCGGACCGGGTTGTTCACTTTGCGGTGCTGTGTGCTGAATGGACTGAAAGATTTCTTTGGGATTGATGCCGATGCTTTCAATTGTAAACAGCGTTTTTTGCTGATTGATAGTACAGACTATTTGCGGGCAAAAGAAATGGAGGAGCGGAAAATTGTGTTTGGGTTCATGATGAGAAGAGAGTTTGGTTTCGAGCAGATTTTTATAGTCGTAGCAAATATGCCCGAACAACCAGTCTTTGTTTTCTTGATGCCATTTATAAACTTTATTAAGCTGATCTGCACTGGTTCCTTCAATTATTGAAACCGGGTTGACTGCAAGCACACACTCGTAGCGACTGTATTGGCTTTGGTATTCATTGCTATCGAGCAAAAGAAGAATGCTGAACTGTTGCGCCCAGTTCAGCATTCGTTGTTTTATTATCCGGTGCTCGCCATTGGCAAGCTGAAATGTTGCTTTTTGTCTTTGCAATATCAACGCTTAAAAATCATCGTCATCATCGTCAAATCCATTGCTTTCACTGAAGAAGCCCAGGTCTTTAAATTCATCGTCTATTTCAAAATCATCATCACCGCCTGCTTTCTTTTTTCCGGTTGCGGCTTTCTTCGATTTTGGAAGATCAAATTCCTCAAACTCTTTTTCTATGTCGTAGTCTTCTTCCTCCTCACCAAAGCTATCATCCTCGTCTTCCAGGTCAATGTCGTCATCCTCATCATCTTCATCATTACGTTCCGAGGCTTTTGAAGATTTTTTGGTAGCTACCTTTTTCTTAGGTGCATCCTCCCTCTCTTCATCAATTTCATCTTCATCTTCATCGTCTTCAGTTTGTTTAGCTGCTTTTTTCGAAGATGTTTTTGCCGCAGAAGTGCCTGCGGTTGTAGTTTTTTTAGTCGCTGCTGTTTTGGTAGAACTGGATCTCATACTCTTTCTATTGCTGCGTAAAATTTTAACTGTTTATCGAAATTCCCAAATTTTTTATTGACAATAAAACGGATAAATTACCGGACTCATTCTGCGATGAAAATTCGATACTTTCAGGCTATTTCCAGCAACTGATCTCTTCCTGTGCCGTTGCTAACGTAGGCAATTTTTGTTTCCAAATATTCTTCAACAAAGTTGCAATAGTTCTTAAAAACTTCTGGCAAGTCGTCGTAAGTTTTGCAGCTTCCGATGGGTTTGTCCCATCCGGGAAACTCTTTGTAAACAGGGGCTACATCCACATCGCAAAGGTCGTAAGGAAGTTCTTTAGTAACCTTCCCATCTACATTGTAGGCTATGGCTGCTTTCACGGGGTTGAAGTTGTCCATAACATCAGCCTTGGTAACTATAAGTTTGGTAACGCCACTAAGCATTACTGCATAGCGCAGCGACACAAGATCAATCCAACCACATCTGCGCGGGCGGCCTGTAGTAGCCCCAAATTCTGAGCCTGCTTTGCGCAGCGCATCGCCTGTTTCGTCTTCCAGTTCGGTAGGAAACGGACCGCTGCCTACGCGTGTGCAATAGGCTTTGGTAATGCCATACACTTCTTTAATGGTAGAAGGAGCCACACCAAGTCCGTTGCAAACACCGGCTGCAATTGTATTGCTCGATGTAACAAAAGGATAGGTTCCGAAATCAATATCGAGCATACTGCCCTGAGCGCCTTCTGCAAGTATTCTTTTTCC
Organism: uncultured Taibaiella sp.; assembly: GCA_937870855.1. Taxonomy (GTDB): domain Bacteria; phylum Bacteroidota; class Bacteroidia; order Chitinophagales; family Chitinophagaceae; genus JAFIGV01. Next base: position 4,742 of record CALMWT010000200.1, on the reverse strand, counting down.
TGCTTTCAGTTGTTCATCGAGCCAATATTCTGCATTGATTATTTGCAGTGCGCGCAGTTTTTCAATGGCATCAAAGAAAGGCGCTTCAAATTCTTCCCAGCTTACCGGCGCTTCAAAATGCCTTAATATTTCAAGATGCTTCGCCTTCAGCGTATCGTATTTTTTCTGGAAGTTCTTACTCAAGATATCGCCGACACGCAACCCGTTTCTTCCGGTTTTGTCCATGTATGCCGGTCCTATTCCTTTTAGGGTAGAACCAATTTTTTCTTTTCCTTTCGCTGCTTCCGATGCTGCATCGAGCGCGCGATGTGTAGGAATAATGAGATGCGCACGATGAGAAACGAACAACCGCTGCAACACATCTTTTTGCAAAGGGAGAATGGACTCTATTTCTCTGTGAAGCGTCACGGGGTCTATTACTACACCGTTGCCTATCAGGTTCATGCAATGCTGGTGAAACACACCGGAAGGAATAGTGTGCAGCACAATCTTGTTGCCATTTACATACAAAGTATGTCCGGCATTGGGGCCGCCCTGAAAGCGGGCTATAACATCGTAGTTGGCAGCGAGGTAATCTACAATCTTTCCTTTCCCTTCATCGCCCCACTGCAAGCCGAGCAAAACATCTATCATTGAATATTTTTAAAAGCGCGTAAAATTATAAAAGCGAAATTGATTTTCGGTCGAATGGTATTGACTAAAAATCTTTGAAAATATTTCCGATTATATAAATTATAATTATAGTAAAAAACAATAAAACGGCTATTTGCAAGACAACTCTATGGTTCAAATTATTTACACACGTATTCACTTTGTAATTTAAAAACAGCAATGGTAAAACCAGGACGACTATACAACCCAAAGCCCAGCCAAATCCTAAATTAAAAGCAAAAATCAAAACTAACGCTGCAACTAGTGTTATAGGGTTTACGTAGTCTAATACCTTTTTCATTACCTCTATTTATCCTTCACCATCGTAGCTCCCTGCAATATTGCCATCATCTGCTGCATGGTGCGCTGCATATTTTCGTTGGAGCCATCGAGGAAGATCGTATTTCCTTGTCCGTTCTCCGCAAAATGTTTTATCGCATCTGTCCACATGGAGAAGAGAATAAAACTTGCATCGAGGTTAGCGGTTTGCATTTCCTTTGCTGCCTGCGCCATACCTTTTGCCACTTCTTCTCTAAACAATGCAACGCCTTGTCCGCGAAGCTGTGCCGCCTGCCGTTCTGCCTCTGCCGATATTTTTATTGCGTTACCATCAGCCTCTGCTGCTTTCGTTTTTGTGATCAATAGTGCCTGACCTTCATTTTCTGCGGCTGCCTTCAAATTGTTGGAGGCCACTACCTGCGCCATGCTCCGCATAATTGTTTCATCGAAAGCAATATCATTGAGTTGAAGATCTAATAAATGATAACCCCAACCTTCCAATTGTTTATCCAGTTGCTCTTTTACATGCAGTATGATCTCTGTGCGCAACTGAAGGATTTCCGATTGTTTTTTGGTTGCAACAAATGCCCTTACCGAACCCTCTACCGAACGGATAAGCGCCTGCATAAAATTTCTTTCATCCATAAACTTAAAAGCCACGTTCTGAATGGTATCACTGTCCTGATTGAGCACAGAGTAGAGCAGCATGGCCGAAAAGTTAACATTTGCCTGATCTTGCGTAATAGCCTGAAACTTTAGCTCAATGGAACGGTTTTGATAAGATATCCTTCTGAAGATCCGCTCTATTAAAGGAATACGGAAGTTGAGACCGGGTCTTAAGATTCTTTGAAATTTACCGAATATGGTTGTTACCGCCACAGTTCCCTGTTGCACCGTAACGAGGCTGAGTAATAATAACAAGATTACAACGCCAACTATAATTAAGTAACCCATAAATATTTTGAGTTTGTTGCACAATATAGAAAGAAGCCTGAAATTTGGTATCGAACAATACCAACCAGACTATGTCAACAAAGATGACTTTAAACGTTGCCGCCATGCAAGAAGAATTTTTTTCCGACACGGCGCTGATTGGTATTGTAAGCGCGCTGCCAGCATATCGTTTTTGCTGGATGATGAATGAAACGTTCGACATGAACTTTGTGCGGGATGCAGAATCGGACATCTGCATTCAGGATACACAAAAGCAGGAGCATTATTTTCCCATTTATAAATATTGCGCTCCGCTAAATGGCAATAAATTCCTTATCTACAAACTAAAGCACGACAAAGAATCGTTGCTGCCTGAAGTAAAGCAACTCGACTATCTCTGGATGATTCAAAGCAACTCACCTGAACAAGATGCGGGAGAGATTACTAATTACTTGCGTGGTATTCCCGATGTGCAATTGGCTCAGGTAATAATGCCGGAAAGGTTAAAGAATCTGAATCATTTGATCGTGTAGTAAACTGCTACAAGTTGCAATGTCTGTGGGTCTCATCCTTTCAGAGTATCAATATTCACTTTTTTGTAAGAGGGCGGTTATTGAAATCGCTTTATTATTGCACCGTTGCCGCGAATGATGTGCGCCATCGGTTATTCAAAGAAAGGACACCACTATGAGGATATGTTTACTAATAGTTTTAGTGTTTATTACAACAAGCTCTTACGGACAAGTTGCGGAGCAAGACAGCACCGAAAATATCAACGAGCTGAGAGATAGCCTTTACATTGCCGAAACAGAAAACGTAAGAGGTAAGGACAAAGTGCTACACGCGGAACCTTTGTTTATTGACCTTATACGCGATCTGGGTGCAAGAAAGGGTGAACGGGAGTGGAATATAGGAATGGGGATGACCGATCAGAGAACATTCGATAGTTATTTAGGACTTGTAGAGTATGAATTTGCACCGCTCGACAGATTGGGTGTGGAAGTAGAACTTCCTTTTTCTTTTTACTATCCTACAGACAGCGAAACAAAAACTGAAGTGCCCCAAAGCCGGCTTAATAGCCTGAAACTAGCCACACAGTTTTCCTTTTTTGTAAGTGAAAGATACAGCACCAGCATGGCGGTGGGTTATATTCATGAGTTTGAGCTTACCAGCTTCAAGAAATACGGAAAGGAAGAATTGGTAAAAGGAAATGTGTACAATCCGTTTTTTGTAGCAGCAAAGCGTTGGGGTCATAATTTTCATACGCTGCTTTATACTGGTCCTTTAATAGAACATCATTTTAAGGACAATGCAATGGCTACCACCTGCCAGGTAAACACCAACTTCCATTATATGATTACCGGCACCCGCAATTTCATAGGTGTTGAATTTAATAAGGAATTTCACAAGGGCGATTTCGACATGACCATACGTCCGCAGATGAGAGTGGGTATTACCGATAATTTACTGGTAGGCATTGTAACCGGTATTCCTATTAATAGAGAAAACCAACGCTTCAGTAGCTTTTTGCGTTTGATATACGAACCCAGGCACAAAGCAAAGCATGGTTAGCAGTAAGGCGATGCAAGAATATCCACCAGCACGAGTTGGCGCAGCGCTCTCGTGTCTACTGAACCGCCAGTTTGCAACTCCCTAAGGGTGTAATACATAAATGATGGGTGCGGCCCATTGATGGCATAAGAAGTAAAAGCTATCCGCGTATTTTTACATCTACACCCACATAATTTTGCAAAATGTTTATTGAACCACAACGCCTGTCGGAAAATAGAGGCTGGATAGAAGTTGTTTGCGGGTCTATGTTTTCCGGCAAAACGGAAGAGCTTATGCGCAGGCTGAGAAGAGCACAAATTGCGCATCAGAAAGTAGCGATTTTTAAGCCCGCAATTGATAGGCGATATGATGAGTATGAAATTGTTTCGCATGATGCCGCGCGCATACAATGCACACCAGTAGAAAATTCCAATAATATATTGTTGCTTTCTGCTGATGTAGATGTAGTGGGTATTGATGAGGCACAGTTTTTTGATATTGATTTACCCGAAGTGGCAGAGCAACTCGCAGTGAAAGGCACAAGGGTAATAGTGGCCGGATTGGATATGGACTACACGGGGAAACCCTTTGGATCAATTCCGGTACTGTTAGCAAAGGCAGAATACGTTACCAAGCTACATGCCATCTGTGTGAAGTGTGGCAACATTGCAAGCTTCTCATTTCGCAGAACGAAAATTGATGATCAGATACTGCTGGGAGAAAAAGATGTTTATGAACCCCGATGCAGAAGTTGTTTTAACAGGGTATAAAAAAAGGAACGTCACTTATGAAAAAGCACATCAGAATAAAGCCAAAGAATAATCAGAAGATAACGCTAACTCCTTCTTCACCCGCAGAGCGACTGGAGCTTGATAAAAACGTAATAGACCTTACGCTACGAATGCTATTTGAAAATGCAAACACCAATGCCATAGACCTTCATAAAGACATTCTCCAAAAAGCCCGGATTGTGCTTCCGGTTAAAGAAACACAAAGAATATGGGATGTGCTTACAAGTTCTGGTTGGGTAAGCCCGACTATTGGTTTTGGGAAAGCCGGAAAACTTGAATTGACCAAAGCCGGTTTTCAAATGATGTCGCAGTTTGGTGGCTACGCGCAATACCTTGCGTCTATGCAAAACAACAATCAGCCCCAGACTATTATACTGCCAATACAAATTGAAGGAGACGGAAATCAGGATACTGAGGCTTTGCCCCCAAAATCAGGATGATTTTTCTTTTCACACAAAGAAAGCAAAGGGTACACAGAGCACACAAAGAAACAAAGACACAGAGAAACATCCTGCCCATCCCGGTTCAGACAATTTC
>CALMWT010000199.1 GCA_937870855.1 uncultured Taibaiella sp. | reverse complement strand
AAGTGTGTGCAACAAAACAGAACAGGTTAACGCAGGCTTTGCAAGCGGTTAACGAACGGCTAACACATCACCAAAGGAACGTTCTGATTTTTCACAGTATAACCGTTGTTCAATTAATGTTATATTGAGAATAAATTTTTGCAGATGAAGCAGGAAGCCGATTTTTCTTTAGCTGTAAAGTGGCTATGTGCTGTAGCCGTAATACTTACCACGCTTGTTATCTCCTACCTATACCTTCATGAAATATATCCGGGCCAACCCTATTTTTGGCTTTCCAATAATGGCTTGATGGCAGAAGTTATTTTCTGGTCATTGTTCGGAGCGCTCTCTAATGTTTTCATTTCAATGATTGGCGCTACTTCCAAACGTTCTAACCTGTTCGATAAGAAATCAATCGGTTTTCACAGCTTCCAAATTGTTATCGCTCCGTTCTTCGCGTTTTTTCTTTTTAGTGCAGTGTTTTATCTAAATGAAAGAGAAACCTTCGATAAGAGTTTTATTCTTCTGTCTTTCGTTGCAGGTTTGCTATCTGGTCATTTATTGTTGTTGTTCACAAGCTATTCTAAGCATTCTCCTCGCGAGCTTGCGTTTGCTCCTTACCATCCAGCGGCATCGCCTCCGCATGTTGAAACTGAAATACCTTATGGATTAGCTATTGCTTCAACAATCGTTATAAAACTGGAGCTTGATGATGCCGCATTATTCTTCGATGAGAAAAAAGAACTGCTGGCGAAAGGATTTGAAAGCGCCAGTGTAAGCATTCAAAAAGAGGGAGCGGGTGATATCATTAATGCTTCTAAAAATGGGGTAGCAACTTCGGTGACGTTCATTGTTGACGATGTAGAAAAAGGCAAGTATACCATCCGGGCAATGCAATCGCTAAAACTTAAAGACAACAGCGTCCTCAATCTTTTTGGAGAGCAGGAAATTGAAGTATTGGAAGACGAAGAAAACCTGATCCTGTATTTAAAAAAATTAGCCGCCTAAGCTTTTACAAGCTTGGCAATATCAACCAATCTTGCTGCCTCGCGCACCCGCACTATATAATACCCTCTTTCCAACGATGATAAATCAAAACTCAATTGATTGCCTCCGGCAGAAAACTGAAAAGATTGCCTGATGTGCCCGTTGTAATCCACTATATCAACCACCGTTCTTTGAGCAGGAATATAGTTCAATACAATGGTGGTATGATTGGTAGCCGGGTTGGGAAACATAGTCATAATCCGAGTTTTCGCTTGAGTTGTTTGCAGGGAAGAATTGTTTCTGAAAAATGCCTGTGCTGTAGCTTGCTCAAACGTTCCCAATATTATTATGCCGAACAATAGTATGATCTGTTTCATGGTTCTTCATTTACTGAAACACGATAAACAACCGTACCGTTGATGCTAATAAAAAATCAAAAAATCATTACACTCAATTCATGCAGAGACTACAAATTTTAAAAGCCCTTTAGGAAGCGCATTTTTTTGGGAAAAGAGCCTATATTTATAACAAATCAAGCGCAGTATGAAAAGGATCCTAGCGTTCATGATCATGCTTGTTGCTTCGGCAATAATGTCGAAGGCAGAAAAGTGAATTGACACAATTCTGAGCATGGAGAAAAAATGAGGCTGTCTCATATTGAGCAGCCTCATTTAGTTTCTAAAATAGCCCTTGCGTTCCTATAAGTCGGGTTACTTTTTTCCAATTTCATTTAGTGGATATTCTTATTGAGCTTATAAATTTCCATGTTCATCGGGTATAGCTTTCGTCTTGCATTTCGCTCGGATATATTTGTGGTACTAAGGCATAGGAGTAGACCATAGGTAAACGGCAACGCGGTACGCTTTTCAGCATACCGCGTTATTATTTTTGTCCAACAATTAATCGCTTGTTCGTCCGCCGCCACGCACAATGGCTACGAGCAACAATATGAATATTGCCCCGCCAATAATCCATGCCCACGGATGAGCATACCACTGTCCGCCACCTTTATTAATATCCACGTTCACATCCAGTCCTTTATCCTGCGCAAAGGCAACCAGGTTCAGGAACATAGCAGCAAGCAGCAACCCTATTCTATTAAGCGATTTCATCAAGTTCTGTTTCATAACTTCCAACATTTTAGTGAATAATTGTTATTAAATATCATTTTCCATTACACAAATAAACAACCATGCCATTGCTTAACTTCAAACGCTCAAGTTCCCGTATAAAACGTAGAACCCTTAGCGAGTTTTTGCACAAGGAAAAGAAAAAATATCTGCGGATTTCTACAGGAAGAAAAAGAACGCTCTGCGGAAAACAACTATAGCGAAAATGTGTTTCTTATTTTTGAAATTGTATCTCACAAATTTTAAGCAATGAAAATAATTCCAGGAGAAATTAAGACTGCTCTGTTGCATGGTTATCTGCTTGGCGCTATTGCTCCACGCCCTATCTGTTTTGCAAGTACCATAGATGAAGAAGGCAATCCTAACCTTTCTCCCTTTTCCTTTTTCAATGTATTCGGAAGCAAACCTCCTATTTGTATTTTTTCGCCCGCCCGCCGTGTGAGAGACAATAGTGTAAAGCACTCTCTGGAAAATGCGATCAGCACAAAAGAAGTAGTCATCAATATTGTAAACTACAACATAGTGCAGCAAATGAATCTTGCAAGCTGCGAATATCCGAAGGGAGTAGATGAGTTTAAAAAGGCAGGCTTTACTCCTGTCAAATCCGACATTGTGAAACCTTTTCGTGTAAAAGAATCACCTGTTCAACTTGAGTGTAAAGTGAACCAGATAATAGAAACAGGACAGGATGGTGGTGCGGGCAATCTCATTATCTGCGAGGTTTTATGTATGCACATTGACGATGCAGTGCTTGACGAACAAGGAAAAATTGATCCGCATAAAATAGACCTTGTTGCGCGCATGGGTGCAGACTTTTACTGTCGTGCATCGGGGAGTGCAGTATTTGAAGTCACAAAGCCGAATACGCAACTTGGTCTTGGCATTGATGCCCTGCCTGCGCACATCCGCAATAGTGCTATTCTATCTGGCAACAATTTGGGTTTGCTTGGAAATACTGCTACGATACCAGTTGTTAGTGAAGTGCTGTACGACGATCGCCTCACGCAAATTCTTCGTGAATACGACAACGATGAAAATGCGAAACAGGCTGCGCTTCATTTGTATGCTAAAGAACTTCTTGAAGCTGGTCAGTTGGAAAAAGCCTGGCAGGTGTTGTTGTCAGCGTCATAATGGAGCCATGTAGATGTAGCAATTGGCATCGTTAAGTAAATCCCTCATTATGTTTTACTTTGCCGGAAAATGATTTTTCATGGCTCGTACCGTTACCATACTGGGCGCAGGATTAGTGGGTTCACTCCTTGCTATTATTCTTAGAAAAAAAGGTTATGAAGTGGACGTTTTTGAGCGGCGTCCTGATATGCGCAGTGCAAAGATTACTGCAGGCCGGTCTATAAATCTTGCAATGAGTGTGCGTGGATGGAAGGCGCTTGATCTTGCCGGACTGCGTAAGGATATGGAAGCATTGGCAATACCCATGTACGGACGTTATCTTCATCAGGCTGATGGAACTGCAACCACGCAGGCATACGGAAAAAACAATGAGGCAATCTATTCTGTAAGTAGAGGCGAACTGAATAAAAAACTAATGACACTCGCCGAACAGGAAGGAGTGAAAATACATTTTGAACATCGCTGCACACGCGTAGAAGTACAAACCAATAAACTACATTTTGAAACTGGCGATGGCATTGCGAAAACTGTAAATGCAGATTTATTATTTGGCGCAGATGGCGCTTTCTCGGCATTGAGAAGTTCGTATGTAGCGATGGAAAGAGTGAACGCCTCACAGAATTATTTGGAGCATGGTTATAAGGAATTGACTATTCCGCCAAACGAGGATGGAAGTTTGCGTATGGAGATGAATGCGCTGCACATTTGGCCGCGAAAAAACTTTATGCTGATTGCTTTGCCCAATACAGATGGAACGTTTACGTGTACTTTGTTTTTGCCGTTTGAAGGAGAAATTTCATTTGCTGCATTGAAAACAGAGAAGGATGTGATGTCGTTTTTCAACAAGCACTTTCCCGATGCTGTCCCCATGATGCCGACGTTAATAGAAGATTTTTTCACCAACCCAACTTCATCATTAATTACTACGCACATAAAGCCCTGGCACTACGAAGATAAAAGTGCGTTGATAGGCGATGCAGCACATGCTATAGTTCCGTTTTACGGACAAGGAATGAATGCCGGATTTGAAGACTGTACAATACTTGCAGCATTGCTCGATGAACATGGAGATGATTGGAAGACAGTGCTACAGAAATATGAGGATAAAAGAAAGCCGAATGGTGACGCAGTAGCCCAACTCGCATTGCTTAACTTCGTTGAGATGAGGGATAAAGTTGCCGACCCCGTTTTTCTCGAAAGAAAGAAAATAGAGAAAGAACTCGGTAAGCGCTATCCTGAAAAATTTATCTCGGTATATGAAATGGTTTCTTTTAGCCATATACCTTACAAAACTGCGCTAAGCTGTATCCACGCGCAGGATGAATTGCTGGGGAAGATTTTGAAAGAAGCTGACGGATACGAAACGAAACTGGACACGTGGGTAAATGAATACCACACTTCAGTACAACAACTTGATTTTGGTAATGAGGGATAAACGCTGGACACTTAAACCTGCAAATGAAAAACACGTTCAACAATTGTGTGAAGACCTTCGCATTCACCCCGCGCTTTGCCGGTTGCTTGCCGTGCGTGGAGTAACCGAATACAATTCTGCAAAAAGCTTTTTTCGTCCCCAATTAGCACAGCTTCACGATCCTTTTCTGATGAAAGGAATGAAGCAGACCGTAGAAAGAATTAGTGAAGCCATTGAATGGCATGAACGCATAATGGTGTACGGCGATTATGATGTTGATGGAACTACATCTGTAGCGGTAGTTTATTCTTTTTTGAGAGATTACTATGATGGCGAGATTTCGTTTTATATCCCTCATCGCTATCGGGAAGGCTACGGAATTTCAAAGCAAGGAATAGACCAGGCACACGCAAATGGCTACACCTTAATGATAACGCTGGACTGCGGTATAAAATCTGTTGAACTGATTAACTATGCACAGTCGCTGGGTATTGATGTGATTGTTTGCGACCACCATACGCCCGATAGTATTTTGCCGCCCGCCTATTCTATTTTAAATCCGAAACAAACCGACTGCACTTATCCTTACAAAGAACTGAGTGGTTGTGGCATTGGTTTCAAACTTATTACTGCGCTTGCACGGCATTGGAATATTGCCGAGGAGAAAGTTTTCAGGTATCTTGATTTGGTGGCAACGAGCATTGCCGCCGACATAGTACCGATGGATGGTGAAAACCGGGTGCTTGCCTACTATGGTATTAAAAAAGTAAATGAAGATCCGTCGCTCTCTATAAAAACACTCAAAGAGCTTGGCAACGTAAACCGGGAATTGTCCATTTCTGATCTGGTATTTGTAATTGGTCCACGCGTGAATGCCGCAGGAAGAATGGATGATGCGAGAAAGGCAGTGGAGTTGTTTATCGAAACAGACGATAGCAAAATTCAGGAACTGGCCTCTCAATTGCAATCCGATAATACGGATAGAAAAGAGGTGGACAGAAATATTACGGAGGAAGCACTCGCCTTAATACAGGGGGATGATGTGATGGTGCAACGCAAGTCAACTGTGCTGTTTAAAGAAACCTGGCATAAAGGAGTTGTGGGCATTGTTGCCTCCAGACTTATAGATCATTATTACCGCCCCACTATTGTTCTTACCCAAGCAAATGGAAAAGTATCGGGTTCTGCGCGCTCGGTAAGTGGTTTCAATATTTATGAGGCGTTGCATGAATGCCGCGACTTGTTAGAAAATTATGGAGGACATTTTTACGCAGCCGGAATGACCATGCACCCTGAACGGGTAAAGGAGTTTTCTGAGAAATTTGAAGAGGTAGTTTCTAAAAGCATTCCTCCTGAATTATTGATTCCTGAAATAGAAATTGACGCTGAAATAAAGCTAACGGAAATCAAGCAACCGCTTTATAATATCATCAAACAATTCGAGCCTTTTGGGCCCACAAATCTTCGCCCCGTTTTCATCACCCGAAATGTGTATGACTACCGTGGATATTCCAAAGTGGTTAAAGAGCAGCACTTAAAATTTGTAGTGCACCAGCATAGCGGTCATGTGATAGATGGTATTGGGTTTTTCCTCGGCCACAAAGCAGATATTGTGTGTAATGGAAAACCATTCGACATGGCCTACACCATTGATGAGTGCGAATACAATGGCGTGTGGAAGTTGCAGGTAAAAGTGGTAGATGTAAGGGCGAGCTAATTCTTCTACACGAAAAAAGGACAGCGAAGCCATCCTTTTTCGTTCAACCTAAGTTCTGTCTTTAAGAAATGTTATGACTTAACCAATCGCTTGTTTTAAGTCTGCAATCAGATCATCTATATCTTCAATTCCTACACTCAGTCTTATCAGTGAATCTGAAAGTCCGTTTGCAATTCTTTGTTCACGAGGAATAGACCCGTGTGTCATTGTAGCCGGGTGACCGATTAAAGATTCTACTCCACCAAGAGATTCTGCAAGAGAAAATAATTCGGTTTTACTTAGTACCGCATTTGCAGCATCAATGCTGTCATCTTTCAAAGTAAAGGAAAGCATACCGCCGAAATCGCGCATTTGTTTTTTCGCAATTGCGTGGTTAGGATGATCTTCAAAACCACACCAAAAAACTTTGTCCACTTTTGGATGCGAGCGAAGAAATGCTGCAATTGCTTTTCCATTTTCGCAATGTCGTTGCATACGCACATGCAATGTTTTGATGCCGCGCAGCACCAACCAAACATCATGCGGCCCAGGCACAGCGCCACAACTGTTTTGTATGAAACGCAATTTCTCTTCAAACGCTGCATCATTCATAATGAGCGCTCCATGCACCACATCAGAGTGTCCCCCAAGATATTTTGTAGCTGAGTGAAGCACAATGTCAGCGCCCCAGTCGAGTGGATTTTGGAGATAAGGTGAAGCGAAAGTATTGTCCACAACAAGTATCAGTTCATGTTCTTTGGCAATTTTCGAGCAAGCTTCAATGTCAATGATATTCAGCAAAGGGTTTGTCGGCGTTTCTGCCCAGATCATTTTTGTATTTGCATTGATGTACTGACGAATGTTCTCCGCATTGCTCATGTCAATGAAGTGAAACTTGATACCATAGTTGGCAAACACTTTGGTAAAAATGCGAAACGTACCACCATAAAGATCATTCGCTACAATTACTTCATCGCCCGGCATCAGCAGTTTTGCTATTGCATCGGTAGCAGCCATACCACTACCAAAACACAAAGCATATTTTCCATTTTCTATGCTTGCGAGGGCATTTTGCAAAACCGTGCGTGTAGGATTTTGTGTGCGTGCATATTCATATCCTTTGTGGTCGCCGGGAGCAGCCTGCACATAAGTGGAGGTTTGATAAATGGGTGTCATGATCGCGCCGGTGGTGGGATCAGGTTCTACGCCCGCGTGTATAAGTCTTGTGGCAAGTTTATGCTTTTGATTTTCCATATAGTTGAATCTTGCGGGCAAAGGTAAAGTGGTTTTATTTCACACAGAGGTAACAGAGAAAACGAGGCACAGAAAATAATTCCGATAATTCTTTAATCCAGGCTATTCACCGCAGAGACGCAGAGACGCAAAGATCAATTCCGATAATCACTCAATCCTGTAAATCCCGGCTCAGACAATTTTCCGGTTTAGATAATTTCACACAGAGCGCTCAGAGGAATAGAGGCACGAGCAATTCCGATAATCACTCAATCCTGCAAATCCCAATTCAGACAACAATTTTACCGCAGAGGCACAGAGACGCAAAGATCAAGTCCGATAATCTTTCAATCCTCAAAATCCCAATTCAGACAATCTCCATTCAGACCTTACGACCTTGAAGCTGTAAAAACAATGTCAATTATGTAAACACCAGGTTCTACCAAAGTGCCCGGCTTTGCTTTGTATTGCACAGAGAAGGTCTTGTTATCTCCTTTTTGCCCATCCTCCAGCAATGCCATATCGTAAGACTGTAGTTGTTGGTAAACGCATCGCTAAATGCTTTGGCAACATTTCCTCCAGTATTATTTTGCGGCACTTTCAAATAAATGAAAGAAGGCAACGTGCGGCTAACGTTTTGAAAAGAAACATTCATTGCCCGAACAGATACCGTGAAATTCTTGCTGGACATAACCTGCAACAGCTGTTGTTCCGATTCTATCCCATTGTAGTAATCTTCAGAAGTTACAAAGGACATTTCCAGTTTAGGTCCGATGCTCAGTTTGTTCGCAACAAACCTTATGTCTATTACATCACCCAAATAGATATTGAGCGTTTGGCTAGCAAAGCCGCTATTTTTTTGCGCATATCCAAAGTCAGAAAGTGATACACACAAAAGCCCCGTCAGAAAAAGTTTTCTCATTTTAGTCAGTTTAGTTTGCTTGATCTTCTACTGACCGACTAATTGATAGCGCAAATATGAAAGCGAATAGCAGGGATATGAAAAGTCGTGTAAGGGTTAACTGTGGCTTTGCTTACGCTTAACCAGTTTTTTGAAAAGCATTAACCCAAAAATGGTTAATCGTGGCGCGTTGTCTTGTCATCATAGCTATCAGTATCTTTAAGGCATGGAAAAATCGCACGTGCGCCCATCAGATGAGTTGAATCCGCTGGAAAAAGAGTATGAGAATAGTATTCGTCCGCAGAGTATAGAAGAATTTTCCGGTCAGCCGCAACTGATAGAAAACCTCCGCATTTTTATCAAAGCCGCTAATCTTCGTGGCGAAGCGCTCGATCATATTTTATTTCACGGACCTCCCGGTTTGGGAAAAACCACGTTGTCGAGAATTGTTGCTAATGAATTGAATGTCGCAATTAAAGAAACAAGCGGGCCTGTAATTGAAAAACCCGCTGACCTTGCCGGATTGTTGACAAGCCTTGAGCCGCGCGATGTTTTGTTTATTGACGAGATACATAGGCTGGGTACTGTGGTAGAAGAATATCTCTACGCAGCGATGGAAGATTTTAAGATTGACATAATGATTGACAGTGGACCCGCAGCACGCTCCATCCAACTCAATATCAATCCTTTCACATTAGTGGGCGCAACTACACGATCTGGTTTGCTCACTGCTCCGTTACTTAGCCGTTTTGGCATTAAGTCTCGCCTTGATTATTACACGAAAGAAGTGTTGCAAGGGATTATTCTGCGCGCAGGAAATCTATTGAATGTAAAAGTTACTTCCGATGCAGCGATGGAGATAGCAGGAAGAAGCAGAGGCACGCCGCGTATTGCCAATAGCTTACTAAGACGAATGCGGGACTTTGCACAGGTGCTTGGAAATGGTGTGATAGACATGGCAATTGTAGAACATGGATTGCGCGCATTGCATGTGGACGAAAGCGGACTGGACGAAATGGATAACAAAATACTTACGACGCTCATTGATAAATTTAAAGGCGGTCCCACAGGCATCAACAACATTGCCACTGCAGTAAGCGAAGAAGCAGGAACAATAGAAGAAGTGTATGAGCCGTTCTTAATTCAGGAAGGATACATAGTAAGAACACCAAGGGGAAGAGAAGCGACTGATAAAGCGTACAAGCATTTGAACAGAAGCAGACCGGCGGCGGGTGGGAATTTGTTTTAGAATTATTCGTTGTGCCCGTTGTGAGAAACTATTTCGAAAAAGCTGTTTCCATCAGCACATCCGTAAACACTTCCCAGCTATACTTCGTCTTTTGCGCTGCAAGATTTTTTTGTAAGTCGGGAATGGGTTGCTCAAAAAACTTGATGATGGCATCTGCAATTTCCTTTGCATCCGGAGTGGTTACAAAACCTGTTTTTCCATCCTGCACTACCTCATGCAAGCCACCCACTTTCGTTACGACCATTGGTTTTTCAAAATGATAGGCTATCTGCGTAATGCCGCTTTGCGTAGCGCTTCTGTAAGGTTGCACAATAAGGTCTGCTGCGCTGAAATAGTTTTTTACTTCCTCGTTCGGAATAAAATCCGTAAACAATTTCACCTGATCTTTCAAATCAGCTAATTGCGCTTCATAAGCTACACGGTCATCATAAAATTCGCCTGCAATGATGAGTTGAAGATTTGCTTGCTTTATGCGTTCATCTTTCATCGCGTCCAGCAAAATATCAAGTCCTTTGTATTTTCTGATGAAGCCGAAAAAGAGTAAATAGTTTTTATCAGGATCAAGCTTTAGTATGCCACATGCGTCTTCTTTGCTTAGACCTTTGCCGTAGTTATCATACAAAGGATGCGGTGTGAAGTAAGAAGGCTTTTCTGTAAACGTGCGAATGTCTTCCAGCACATCTTTACTCATGGTGATGAAAGCGTCAACGGGCTTTACAAAATACTGCGTGAACTGTTTGTCTCCGGGGCGTTTTTCATGCGGTATCACATTGTCGGCAATGCAAACAATAAGTGAGTGCTTGTTCCTTTTTATCCTTCGTAAAATAGTTCCCAGGCTTGGCCCCATAAATGGCAGCCAGTAGCGAACAATAACAAGATCAGGTTTTGTTTTGCTTATTTCATTGCCAACTTTTATCCAGTTAAATGGATTTACAGAATTGATGACTGTTTTGATGTTTAGATGTTTCGGTGCAGGCTCGTCTGTGAATTGAGACTTGCCTGGAAATAAAAAATTCGGATACTGAAGTGAGAAAGAATAGATCGTAACAGTATGTCCCTGCTGTTGCAATACTTCTGCAAGCCTTTCATTGAAAGTAGAAATGCCACCACCCCGCAACGGATGCGCCGGACCGATGATAGCAATATTTAAATGCTCCTTGTTCAACTTAAATTAGTTTCAGATGGTTCAGATATTCTCACGCAAAGCCGCCAAGAATTCTGGTAATCTCTTAATTCTATAAAATTCTGGTTCAAACAATTTCACACAGAGGTAACAGAGAAAAAGAGACACAAAGCAAATCATGGCAATCTTTTAATCTCATAAATTCCGGTTCAGACAATTTTATTCAAATCCTTCTGCGCTTTTTCAAAGTCCTCCGGAATACCAATGTCTATAAAATAACCTTCACTTCTTTTTCCGTAAAATGCTCCTTTGTGCACAAATGCTTCGAGGTAATCTTTCTCAAAAGAAAATTTTTCCGGAAGATCTTTCTCAAGAAAATGCTTTTTGTTGATCACATACACACCGCCATTTATCAACCCATCTTCTTTAAATTTCTTTTCTTCAAACGAAACAATCCGATCTTCTTCATCAACATTCACTGACCCGTACCGTACAAACTGCTGCATGAATCTCAAAGCAAGAGTGGTTGCTGCTTGTTTATTTTCATGAAATGCAAAAAGCGCTTTCAAATCAACGTCGAAAAAAGTATCGCCATTTAGCACTACAACATTTTCTTCCTTCGCTCTTTGTATGGCAAGTTGAATGCCACCTCCGGTTCCAAGGGGTTCATTTTCTATCACTAAGTCAACTGAAACATTCCAATCCTCTTTGCTCAGCCATTCGGTAATAATCTCGTGTTTGTAACCCAGCGATAAGATTATACGCGAGCAGCTTTGTGTTTGCAGGTATTGGAAAATGTAATGAAGAAATGGCTTCCCATTCACCGGAGCCATGCACTTAGGGTAGTCACCAATCGTTGCTCTCAATCGTGTGCCTAAACCGCCGGCCAGAATAATACACTCCATAATTTTTTTTGTTTGAAATGTTGGAGATCGTTGGAGAAGGTGGAGATCGTTTTTAGGAATCATTTCCAACTACCTTCAACCTTTCCAACCCCTTCCAACTATTAAACGCTCCACGTAAACAATCCTCTTTCCGTAAACTGATAAGGACGTAAACTTCCGCCAAAATCTGCTAAGGCCTCACGCACTTTATAGCTTGCATTCCCCGGACAATAAAACATCATGAATCCGCCGCCGCCTGCACCGGTAATCTTTCCTCCTGTTGCACCGGCTCTCAATGCAGCTTCATAAATTTCATCCATTGCATTGTTGCTGATGCCTTGCGCCATTTGCTTTTTAAAACGAAAACCATAATCCAGTATTGGGCCGATTTCATCAATGTTTCCTTTTAGCAATGCTTCTTTCATCATCTTCGATTGCTCTTTAAGATGGTGCATTGCGTCTATCGAAGTTTGCTTGTTATCGGTAACATTTTTTTGCTGCGCTTCTATGATTGTAGAAGACAGACGACTGGTAGCAGTGAAGTACAACAACAAATTGTTCTCCAATTCGTAGAGGTATTTTGATTTAATGCGCAGCGGATTTACGATTACTTTATCGTCTGCATAAAATTCCATGAAGTTTACACCGCCGAAAGTAGCTGCATACTGGTCTTGTTTGCCGCCGGCCATATTCATTTCCAGCCTTTCTATTTCGTAAGCTGTGTGTGCCATGTCGTATTCACCAAGCGGCAGTTTCAGCCATTCTGTAAATGCGCCAAGTATAGCAACCATTAAAGTAGAAGATGTGCCCAGCCCCGAACCCGCGGGAGCATCTACGTAAGTTGTGATCTTGAAACCACAGGGCATTGCTCCGTACTCTTTTACTATTCGGTTATAAACTCCTTTCGCAAGATCAAGATGCCCGTTTATCGGCAAACTTTCTGAAAGCGGATAGGAAGCAATTTCATTTCTGTCTATCGCTTCAATAATTATTTCGGGAGATTGCAACAACTCAATACTTGCATAGGCATACAGCGAAATAGTTGCATTAAGTATTGCGCCGCCGTAAATATCGCAGTAAGGACTTACATCAGTGCCTCCGCCTGCAAGACCTATACGCAATGGCGCTTTACTTCGGTAGATCATTTTGAAAGTTTTGTTGCACGCAGACTATATACAATGAAAAACAACACAGTGCCTATCAGTCCGCCAAGGGCATCTGCAAGTGTGTCCATATTATCCTGACTTCTTCCAAGAAATGTAAGCGAACCCTGTATCCACTCTACCACCCAACCTAATATTACGGACGCTAAAAAAACAATCAACAGGTGCACAGGTTTAAAACCTTTTATAGATAGCAACCACAAATAAGCGAACACTGCGAATAGAATAAAGTGTGCCCATTTATCAATCAGCGGAAGCCGGACTTCAGGTACATCGCCCGAAGGAAGAAAGCATAAAAAGAAAATGAGCAAGGTCCATAGGATAGCCAACAGCCTTGCTCGTCTTTTATGTTTCGGATCGTCTGAAATTTTCAGCAGCATCCTTTATTTTTATCCTACACTTTGCTCGTAAGCTGCAGCATCCATCAGCGCATCTACATCAGCAGGATTAGCTAACTCCATTTTTATCATCCACCCTTGCCCGTAAGGATCCTGATTCACATACTCAGGGTTTCCTTCCAGTGCACTATTTACTTCGGTAATAGTACCATCCACAGGTAGGTACAGGTCCGATACAGTTTTTACAGCTTCTACACTGCCAAATATTTCATTAGCCTTTAGTGCCTTGCCAACTGTGTTTACATCTACAAACACGATGTCGCCAAGCTCGCGCTGTGCAAAATCTGTAACACCAATAGTAGCTATATTACCTTCTACTTTGATCCATTCATGATCCTTTGTGTACCTAAGATTGTCGGGGAATTGCATATTGAATATTTACGGGTAAAAATAGGAGAAAAAAGCAGAAAGAGGAGGGAACATAAACACATTGTGCTAAGCAAAACAAACTACCGACCTTTACACAGTTTTTACTGTCTTCTAAATCATGAAAAAATCACAACAAGCATTACTATTTCTCCTTTCTGTCCTTTTCACGGCAAATACCTATGCAAGCGATACCGCCCGCGTACTATTTATTGGCAACAGCTACACCGCCGTTAACAACCTCCCCCAACTCCTTACCACCCTTGCAGCCAGCGCGGGAGACGTAGTAATAACCGATGCAAACATACCCGGTGGCACCACCCTCAAAAACCACAGCACCAACCCCACCACCCTCAGCAAAATAGCCCTCGGAACATGGGACTACGTAGTCCTACAAGAGCAAAGCCAAATACCATCCTTCCCAGATGCGCAAGTAGATATGGACATGTATCCCTACGCAAAAATCTTAGATAGCCTCATCCGCAAAGCCAACATCTGCACCGAAACCGTGTTTTACATGACCTGGGGACGAAAAAACGGAGACGCAAGCAACTGCACCTTCTTCCCGCCTGTCTGCACCTACTCCGGCATGGACTCCCTCCTTCGCCTGCGGTACCAAACACTTGCAGATACCAACGATGCCATCCTCAGCCCAGTAGGCGCAGTATGGCGTAAACTCCGAAACACCAACCCCACCATCAACCTATATGATGCCGACGAAAGCCACCCATCACTGGCCGGTAGCTATGCCGCAGCATGTGCATTTTACGCCACCCTCTTTTCAAAAAACCCCACCACCATTACCGCCAATGCAGGCCTCCCCCCAGCCGATGCCGCCGCCATACGCGCAGCCGCAAAAGCCGTAGTGTACGACTCCCTTCAATACTGGAAAATCGGCACCTACACATTTCCTATATGGTGCGCAGGCACTACAACCGTAGCAGACCACAACACCCTACCCACCGATATAAAAACATACATACAAGGCAACACCCTCCACCTCACCACCACCACCCCACTTGCCCCCGGCACCCACATAGCCCTCATCAACACCCAGGGAAAAACAATAGCAACCCACCCAACCACCAACCCTGCCCAACGTTTTACCCTACCACTGCCCCATGTAGCGTCCGGTATTTATTTCATTTCAATAACCACCGCCACCGGGCAGCGAGTAGTGAAAAAGATTTTCTTACCATAGCCATCAAAAACTCCCCTTCTTTATTTTTTTGGCCCCCAGCCCCGTTGCTACTATTAGGCCGCCGTTGCGTCGCACCCTTGTACGCCATTTTCTCTATTCGGCTTTTCCCCCGTTTACCCAAAACCCCTCATTTTCCCCCCAAAAAACCGCACACTTCACCCAAAAACCTCCAATTTCCCCCAGTTTCTCCGCTCATTTTCACCCTTTCTGTCTGCAATTCTGCTGTAACAGTCATTTTTTCACAAAAAATTCAACCATTTACACGACAAAATCAACGAATAACACAACAAAATCTATAAATAACACGAGAAAGTCAACGAATAACACGAGAAAATCAGCTAATTACACGAGAAAATCGGTGAATCACACGAGAAAATCAATGAATTACACGAGAAACTTAATGAATTACACGAGAAAGTCAATGACTTACACGAGAAATACTATAAATAGCACGAGAAAGTCATCGAATTACACGAGAAACCTTATAAATAATACAAGAAAATCCATGAATTACACAATAAAAGTCCTCTTTCCTGGTGTTTTTTAGCCCATCGGCGGAGAAAAAATCTCCTTCCGCAGGTAAAAATCTCACAGTTTTCAACCAAAACTTCCACCCGACAGGGTAATGGGAGAAAAGCCTCATAGTAGCAAAGGCCATGAACGGTGCTATCGCCCCTGAAGCTCGATAGTAGCAGCGGCGCTGGGACCAAAAAAAGTTTCTCCTTAGTTTACATTCATTTCGGCAAGGCGGTCTTTTACGAATGTGCCGAGTTCTTTGATGTAGGCGGGGGATAGGTCGAAGCGGATGCCGGCGGTGGTGTAGAGGTCTTTGAGGGTTTGGGTGTAGCCGCTGGAAAGGGCGTTCATGTAGTTGTCGAGGGTTTGTTCTTTATTGGTGCGGTATTGGCGCCACATGGCTATGGCGCCGAGCTGGGCTATGCCGTATTCGATGTAGTAGAAGGGTACTTCGAAGAGGTGTAGTTGTTTTTGCCAGAAGTGGGCGCGGTAGTGCTCGAAGCCGGTGTGGTCTACTACGTGGGTGGAGAATTCGTGGAGGATGGCGAGCCAGTTTTGGGTGCGCTGTTCGGTGGTGTGGCCGGGGTGGGTGTATAGCCAGTGTTGGTATTTGTCTATTGTGGCTATCCATGGTAGTACGGATATGATGCGTTCTATTTCTTCGAGTTGGGCGCGTTGTAGTTGTTGTGGGTCGGGGAAGAATTGGTTCCAGTGTTCCATTGTAAATAGTTCCATGCTCATGCTGGCGAGTTCGGCTATTTCCATTGGGTATTCTTTGAATGCGGATAGTTGTAGTGGGTGGGATAGGAAGGAGTGGACTGCGTGGCCGCCTTCGTGCATCATGGTTATGAGGTCGCCCATGGTTCCTGCGGCGTTCATGAATATGAAGGGTACTCCGGTTTCGGCAAGTGGGCAGTTGTAGCCGCCGGGTGCTTTTCCTTTTCTGCTTTCGAGGTCGAGGCGGCCCATATTGGCCATTGTTTGTATGCAGTGTGCGAAGAAGGGGCGGAGTTGATGGAATACGTTTATGGTTTTTTGGGTGAGTTCTTCTCCGGTTTCAAAGGGTCGGAGGGGTGTGATGCCTTGTGGTTCGGCATCGGTGTCCCAGGGTTTTAGAGTATCGAGGCCGAGGCGTGCTTTGCGGTGTAGGATTAGGGATTTTTGGAGGGGAAGTATGTGTTCTTTTACGGCTTGATGAAATTGGAAGCAGTCTTCTATTGTATAATCGAAGCGGCCAAGCTCGCGGAATTTATAGTCTCGGTAGTTGTCGAATCCTGCGTTTTGTGCTATTTGGTGTCTGCGGGTTAGTAGTTTATTGAAAAGGTCGTTGAGTTGGTCTGTGTCTTCGAGGCGGCGTGCTGCTATTTTGCGGTACACATCTTCGCGTAGTGAGCGGTCGGGGCTTTGCAGGAAGCGGGCTGCTTGCTGCAGGGTGTATTCTTTTCCGTCCACCATTATGGTCATCTTGCCGGATATAACGCCGTATTGTTGTGCAAGTACGCTTAGGTCGGCTTGTATGGGTACGTTTTCTTCGCGGTAAAGTTTTATGGCGTTTTCTACGCTACGGAGGTAGGGAAAGTAAAGTTGAGGATCGAGGTCTTTTGTGAATTCACTGGCGAGTAGTTTTTGGTTTAGCTCAAAGAAATAGGGTTTCATGTTGGGTTCTATCTCAAGGCAGAAGTAGGTAAAAGCTTCTTCCAGTGTTTTATCGGTAGTGTCGCAGGTCATTTTTATTTGCCGCCAGCTTGCGTCTTCGCTTATTACAGCTTCCAACTCCGACATGTCTTTCAGCCATTGCTCCAACGCTTCACGACTATCCAGATTGCGGGTTTTAAGATCTTCAAAGTAAGGTTGCAGTGCATTCCAGGTGGTAACGGTAAAGTCTTCGGGTAAGAAAGTTCTTTGTATTTTCTCTATAGTAGTGCTATTGGTGGACATTGGAGTGATTTCTTTTGGCAATAATACGGGTTGGATGAATAAGTGTGTATGTAGGCTTCCCTCTAATTCGTAGTGTTTAAAAGTAGAGGATTTGAGTTATTTTG
>CALMWT010000198.1 GCA_937870855.1 uncultured Taibaiella sp. | reverse complement strand
AGGGACAGGGTTTGTGGTGGTGATAAAGCACGGAGAATTTTTCTCGGTTTATAATGGTTTGGCGAGTGTGAATGTGAGAAAAGATCAACAGATCACTACCAAGCAAGTGATTGGAACAATAGGCCCTAATTATGAAGGATCGCATGTTCTTAACTTCCAGATATGGAAAGTTGGGAAGAATAATCAATCCGCGAAGTTGGACCCTGCGGGTTGGATTGCGCGATAAAAGTTCCCCACAATTAAACTAATGCTCCATCAATATTTCACCCGTCATTGCGGCGGGAATAGTAATACCCATATAGCTTAGAATTGTAGGCGCAATGTCTGCCAGTTTTCCAGATTTTAATTTTCCGTTATAGCCTTCGGAAATAACAAACAAAGGCACAGGGTTTAGCGTGTGGGCAGTGTTGGGTGTGCCGTCTTCGTTTATCAGATAATCCGAATTTCCATGATCTGCCGTCAGGAAAATGGTGTATCCTTTTTCTAAAGCAAGCGGCACAATTCTCGATACACATTCATCCACCGTTTCTGCTGCTTTTATGGCTGCTTCCCACACACCTGTATGACCCACCATGTCTGCATTCGCAAAATTCAGGCAAATAAAATCTGCTGTCTGCGCTGCTATTTCAGGAAGTATTGCCTCTGTAATTTCATAAGCGCTCATTTCAGGTTTCAGATCGTAAGTAGGCACAGTTTTGGGCGAGGGAGCCATGATGCGTCTTTCTCCTTCAAACGGTTGTTCTCGTCCACCACTAAAGAAAAAAGTTACGTGCGGATACTTTTCTGTTTCTGCAATTCTTATTTGTCTCAATCCCTGAGCCGCTAATACTTCTCCAAGTGTTTCTGTAAGGTTATCGTTTCCGAATATCACCCCCACGTTTTTGTATGTTTTATCATACTCAGTCATAGTGACGTAGTGCAGGTTCATTGGAATCATTCCCTGCTCTGAAAATTCCTGCTGAGTGAGTGCCATGGTTATTTCCCTGCAACGATCGGTTCTAAAGTTGAAAGAGATTACCACATCTCCTTCCTGAATGGTTGCCAGTGGCTGGTTACCTGCGTTGCAAATAATAATCGGCTTTATAAACTCATCCGTTATTCCCGCCTCATACGATTGCTGAATAGCAGTTAGTGCATTGGTTGCGGAGGTACCAGTTCCTTTCACCAGCGCATCGTAAGCCAGCTTCACTCTTTCCCATCTCATATCCCTATCCATAGCATAGTAACGACCAATGACAGAAGCAATAAATCCACCGCTTTCTTTCAAATGCTCTTCAAGCGATGCAATGTATCCGTAACCACTTTTCGGATCGGTATCGCGCCCGTCGGTAAAAGCGTGAATAGCAACACGAGACACTCCATTCTTTTGCGCTAAAGTTGTAAGTGCTTTAAGATGATTGATATGAGAATGCACACCGCCATCACTTACCAATCCGAGCAAATGAAGGGTCTTGTTATTTGCCTTCGCTACATTGAAGGCAGCCTGCAACACTTTGTTCTGTTCAAGCTCTCCGTCGCGTATTGCAACATTTATACGCTGCAATTCCTGATATACAATTCGTCCCGCACCGATATTTAAATGTCCTACTTCCGAATTTCCCATTTGACCGTCCGGTAAGCCAACTGCTTCACCACAGGTTACCAATTCCGTATTTGGATACTTGGTGTAGAGCGACTTTACAAAAGGAACATTTGCATGGGCAATAGCATCGGCCCCGGCAACCTGCCCATGACCCCAGCCATCCATTATTATCAGCATTACTTTTTCAGACATGGGCGCAAATTTACAAACATCACTCACATCGCTTACCAAGTTCTGCGGGCATTTCTTCATTAATCCTTTATCATTACTTTTACGACACTTCACACACGCTTCTATGCAGTTCCGATTGGCATGTTTCTTGAAACAATACGGACGTGGCAATGGTAGTAGTGAAGAGTAGATTTACAATGAAAAACATTCTAAAGAAAACTGTATTAACGCTGATACTTGCGTGTACCATTACACTGGTAAATGCCCAAACGGTCGTTGATAACATTGGCACTTCCTTAGGCAATGGGAACGTAGCGGCTATTGCCAAATACTTTGATAATGCAGTTTCTATGTCTGTTGCTGCAAGCCCGGCAACTTACAGCCGCTCTCAGGCAGAAATGGTTTTAAGACATTTTTTCACTAAAAACCCTGCAAAGAAATTCACCATCAATCACTCAGGAGACAACGATGGCAACAGCCATGCAATAGGAACCCTTCACACTTCCAACGGTAGTTATCGCACTTACTTTGCCGTAAAGCAAAAAGACGGTCAATACATTATTCAGGAACTGCGTATCGAAAAGTAACGCAAAGCATGGTTTTTGTGTTGCTACCAAACAAACTTCAGCAATACGATAAGCACAGCATACAACATGGTTGCGATGAGAATACCCCGCGCGGTGAGATCAAGGCGTTTGTTGGTGTAGTAAATGAAAGGAATAGCGTTAGCAAGTAAACTAAGACTTAGTACCATGGCTGCAACTTTATGATTTGCCACCATTGTCTCTATAAAAGCGCTGAAGGAAGTTCCGGTAAACTTTATAAGGTACATAATGAGCATACCGAGCATTGGGAATATGATACCGAGGAGGAGACCAAACAGAGGTACATTACGCTGCATAAGGAGAATAAATAGGTTGCTAATATACAAATAGCAGAGTGCATTTTGCATACAGATGTTTGATAGCTTACATTTGCCGGGTTGTTTTAAACAAAGAATTTTTTATGAATTTTCCTTTGAAAAATTTGCCGGAGCGCACCCAAAAACCCCGGGTAAATGGAATTACCATGGTAATGGATAAGGGTATGGGATTGGATGAAGTGAGAAATTTCCTTTCCGTTGCCGCGCCTTATATTGACATTGTGAAGCTGGGATTTGGCACCGCGCACGTCACTCAAAACCTGCGAGAGAAAATAGAAATCTACAGAAGCTTTGATGTCCCTGTCTATTTTGGAGGAACCCTTTTCGAAGCTTTTTTGATAAGGGGACAGTTTGATGACTATGTAAATGTGGTACAGGATTACGGATTGCGATATGTAGAGGTGTCGGATGGATCTATAACGATCCCTCATGCTGAGAAATGCGGCTATATTGAAAAACTAGCCCAATATGTAACTGTGCTTTCCGAAGTTGGCTCAAAAGACGCAACGCATATTATGGCGCCATACAAATGGATAGAACTGATGAAAGCAGAACTTGAAGCAGGTTCGGCTTATGTAATTGCTGAGGCACGCGAAGCTGGAAATGTAGGTATCTATCGGGGTAGCGGTGAAGTGCGGGAAGGTTTGGTGCAAGAGATACTAACCCAACTACCGGCAGAGCGCATAATATGGGAGGCACCGCAAAAAGCACAGCAAGTTTATTTCTTAGAACTGCTTGGTGCCAATGTGAATTTGGGCAACATAGCTCCTTCCGAAATGATATCGCTGGAATGTATGCGTGTAGGATTGCGAGGCGATACTTTTCATCTTTACCTCGAAAAGAAAAACAAGGTGAACTCCGAAGATTATTAATTTTAAAAGCGCTGATGAAGCGCTTTTTTTATGCCTGCACTTTACGGACTTATCGGATATCCGCTTACGCATAGTTTCTCTCCTGCTTACTTCAAAAAAAAGTTTGAAAAACACAATATTGATGCGGCGTATGAGAAGTATGAATTTGCGGACATTTCTTTTTTTCCAACGCTAATAAAAAACAATCCAGAATTAAAGGGACTTAATGTTACTATTCCGCATAAAACTTCCATCATTTCCTGCTTAGATAAGCTGGATGATGCTGCGAAAGAAATAGGCGCGGTGAATTGTATTGATATAAGAGATGGAAAACTGAAAGGGTATAACACCGACGTAATCGGTTTTGAAGAAAGTCTTTTTCCATTGCTAAAACCGTTTCATAAAAAAGCACTGATACTTGGCACAGGGGGAAGTTCGCAGGCTGTGAAATATGTGCTCAAGAAATTAAAGATTGAGGCATTGTCAGTTTCGAGAAACAAAAAAGAAGACGTTATTATTTATGAGGAATTGGACAATGAAGCAATGAAAGAACATCTGCTCATTATCAACACCACACCCATAGGCATGTATCCAAATGTGGATAGTTGTCCTGATATTCCTTATCATTTTTTGACGAAAGATCATTTGCTGTATGACCTTATTTACAACCCTGCCGAAACAAAATTTTTACGACTCGGAAAAGAGAAAGGCTCAGTGGTAAAGAATGGATTGGAGATGCTGCAATTGCAAGCGGATGCTAGCTGGGGGATATGGAATCGTTAGTTTCTCGCAAAGAACACAAAGTCCTCCTCCGTGCATTCCGTGTCTCTGTGGTTTTTTGTTTCACACAGGGTACACAGAGAAATAGAGGCGCAAAGAATGATTCCGCTCATTCCTTAATTCTAAAAATTCTGGTTCAGACACCGACCGTATAATAAACACAAGTCGTAAAAAAATTTCTTACAAAAGGCAATGCGCTGATTAGTGCGTTCTGTTTTGTTGGCTGCAATCCAAATTTGTATTTGTAGATGGGATTGATGAGGTAATGTTGTTTGTTCAGAATCTTCAAGCCGCTTTGTTTTACAATCTTTTCAAACCGCTCTATAGTTATTTGTGTGTCTTTTATTTCCAACAATTCATCTATCACAGGCTTTGGCTCACCAAATAGTTGCAAAATACCTTTGTAAATAGGTGTCGGCAAAATATGATAGTACGGAAGCACACTCGCAACCTTATTCTGACATACTTGTTGATGCCCACCAAAAGGCATATACCACGGCGGAAATCCAAAATAAATTTGCCCGCCTTCGCGCAAAAAGTTCTTTAGATAAGGGATGAATTTTTCCTGTTCGGGAATATGTTCGATGGCATCTTTGAGAATTATCAGATCGAAAAAGCCTTTGAATTTTTCAAAGAAATCTTCGTCATAAACATTCTTGCAAACAAACTGCACTCTTCCATTCGCAACTTCCTGTAGCAGAAATTCATTCGCAAGATCAATGCGCAAAGGATTAAGATCTACGCCTACGCAATAACATCCTTTTTCTATAAAAGGCAACAGCACACCACCCTCACCGCAACCTATTTCCATCACATTAACGCCTTGGTGTAATGCCTTTGTTTTTTCTATAAAAGGAAGAACGTAAGAGCGTGAATTATCTACCTGTTGCTCGAAGCGTATGCGTTCGTCTTTGTGTTGTTTAAGTGCCAAGGAGGGGATGGTTGAAGGGCTTAAAATTAATCTTTTGCAAGCTTATCCTTCGCTTCGAGAAGTGCAAGTTGCTTTTTAATGCTTTCGTGATGAATTTTCTCATAAAGCGCAAGAATAAAATCGGGCGAAAGGTTGAGTTTGATAGCTTGTTCCGTTCTTGTTTCTACTATATCTCTCCACCGGTCAGGATTGTAAACGGTCATGTTGCAACCTTTTTTTATTGTACCCATTCGTGCGCTCAGTTCCATTCTTCTTGCCAGCAGATCAACGATCTCGGCATCTACTGTATCCATCAGTTGGCGCAGGTATTCAAGCTCTGTGCTCTTGCTCATGTCCGCAGTAAAATGTTTGCGAATGATAAGTTGTTGCAGCATTTCCTTTAGCATGTGGGGCGTGAGTTGTTGGGCAGCATCGCTCCATGCACGCTCTGGGTTGGGATGTGTTTCAATCATCAATCCGTCAAAACCCATATCAAGTGCTTTCTGAGAAACTTCCGCTACAAGATTTCTTTTACCTGCTATATGGCTCGGATCGCAGATAATGTACATGTCCGGCCTGCGGCGTTTTAGTTCTATAGGAATTACCCAATTGGGTTGGTTTCGGTACTGCGATGAAGACTGATAAGAAGAGAAACCGCGATGAATGGCTGCAATTTTTGTTATTCCTGCACGTTCAAATCTTTCTATTGCGCCTTCCCATAAATCCACATCAGGATTGACAGGATTTTTTACCATCACAGGAATGTCCACTCCCTTTAGCGCATCTGCCAATTGCTGCACATGAAACGGATTTACAACAGTGCGTGCGCCAATCCACAATACATCAATCTTGTATTTTAAAGCCAGTTCAATGTGTGCAACTTCTGCTACTTCCACAGTTACGGGCAATTGATAATTTTCTTTTACCTCCTGCAACCATTGTAATGCCTGTTCTCCATTTCCTTCAAACGTGCCAGGCTTTGTACGCGGCTTCCATACGCCTGCGCGATAAAGATTAACGGAAATATCTTTCAATGCTGCCGCCGTCTCTATTACCTGCTCTCTCGTTTCTGCGCTGCATGGCCCTGCAATGATCAGTGGTTCTTCTGCTATCCTGAAAAATGACATGAGGCAAAGATATTGGTTGGTTGTGGGTAGTTGATTGGTTGATAAGTTGATTAGCAAGAGTGAGGGTATATTCAAAGTCTCCACTTGCTCCCCTATTAACTTATTAACGTATCAACTTATTAACCAATCAACCTGTCAACGAATCAACGACATTTGCGCCATGAAAAAACTTCCTGCAATTGAAGAGTTGAAAGAAGGTGGTGTATTGCTTATAGACAAGCCATACAAATGGACATCGTTCTATGCAATTAGTAAAGTCAGAAAGATGATCCGTGCGAAAATTGGTCATGCAGGTACACTCGATCCGCTTGCCACCGGACTGTTAATTTGCTGCACGGGAAAGTTCACGAAAAAAATTTCAGAGTACCAGCGATTACCTAAAGAATATACAGGCATCATTCATCTTGGTGCAACAACACCTACTTACGATCTGGAGAGCGAGCCGCAGGATTTTAAATCTTATGAGCATTTGACGGAGGATGAAATTCAATTGGCAACAAAACAATTTACCGGGGAAATTCAACAAATACCACCTATTCATTCGGCCATAAAAAAAGATGGAAAACGCGCGTATGAGCTGGCCAGAATGGGAGCGGAAATAGTATTGAATGCACGAACCGTTACGATTTCAGAATTTGAGATTACGAAGATCGAGCTACCGGAAATTCATTTCAGAGTTTTGTGTAGCACTGGTACTTACATCCGTTCCCTTGCAAATGACTTTGGGGAAGCGCTCGGTTGTGGTGGCTATTTGCAGGAATTAAGAAGAACGCAGATTGGTGATTTTAAAGTGGAGGATGCTTTTGAGCCACAACAATGGAAAGCTTATTGGTTTCCTTCGGAGCAAAAAGAAAGCTCCGACATGACGGAATAGAACGGCACAAGCACGCCACCCGCGGAACGAGGGCTGCATGCTTGCGCAAGATGAGAATAGCTATCGTCTAAAAACATCGAACCGGAAATTGCAACCGACAACTATTTGGATAGGCATCTCGCTCCAGCCAAATCCTGGTGTAAAAAAAGATACTTTGTCTTTAAACTTTGGTGCCCACCCTGTCTGAAATCCTATTCTAAGGTCGATAGACGGAGCAAGGTTGAAATCTGTGCCTGTGGCAAAGGAAAAACCAATTCCCGACCCATGACTGCTTTTTGTGGACGTGTCTCTGTTATCAAAATAGGTTTCGTTATAACTGGTGTAAACGCCGCTCACGTGCAACCAAACAATATTCGGTCGTTTCATCTTGGGAATGATGTATCGCCCCTTAACCCCGAGTCGGTAATAAGGTCCTCTCAGCTCAATTATACTTACCCGATAACCTTTCTTGTTCAAGCTTAAATGTGGATGCAAATGATATCCACCTGAAACAACTACACCAAAGTGTTTTTTTATAAAAAAGCCGGCTTGCAATTCAGGTATTCCCGTAGAAAGCGTTGCCAGATTCAATCCAACTTCTCCTCTACCAATATTTCTCCCTTCTTTAGCAGGGCTAACATGAAAAAAACAGAGCAGTAATAAACAAATAACGTACTTCATTTCATAAAATGGTGTGTCTTAAAGATGAGAAAAGCTCCACAAATCATGGGAGCTTTTTACTTTTTAAATTTTGCCTTTTCACTTAATACTCATCCTCATTAAAGAAGAAGTCTTCCTGTGTAGGATAGTCTGGCCAAATGTCTTCAATGCCTTCATAAATTTCGCCTTCGTCATCAAGTTCCTGGAGATTTTCCACCACTTCAAGTGGCGCACCGGAACGGATAGCGTAATCTATCAGTTCATCTTTCGTTGCCGGCCAAGGTGCATCTTCGAGATGAGAAGCAAGTTCTAACGTCCAAAACATATTACAGAATAGTTTATTTTAAAGGTTGGTTTCGCAAATGTAAGGGTTCAATCTACAAATACAAATTTTATAATGGGGCAAGAATCAGTTTTACAATTTTCTTCAAAAGGCATTTTTGAGTTTCTAAATCTTAAAGCGTGTTCAAAAGGTCTGTCTATATTTATGCCATGCTTGTTGCCTACAACCTGTTTAAAAAGTATTCGAACCTCACTGTTGTCAACAATGTTTCTTTAACTGTGGGAAAAGGAGAAGTAATTTCTATTATTGGACCATCGGGTGCGGGCAAAAGTACACTGCTACATTTGCTGGGTGCATTGGATAAGCCCGACGGAGGAACGGTTAACATTAATGATGTGGATGTATTCAAACTTCCATCAAAAAAGCAAGCTGTTTTTCGCAACCAACACATCGGCTTTGTTTTTCAGTTCCATCATTTGCTTCCGGAGTTTAGTGCCGTAGAAAATGTAGCCATCCCACTTTGGATTGGCGGAAAAGGAAAAAAGGAAGCATTGCAGTCTGCCA
The DNA here is from genome assembly GCA_937870855.1 of uncultured Taibaiella sp. Lineage (GTDB taxonomy): Bacteria > Bacteroidota > Bacteroidia > Chitinophagales > Chitinophagaceae > JAFIGV01. The sequence goes on along the minus strand of CALMWT010000198.1, from coordinate 18,631 downwards.
GTAAACTTTTGCAGACGGTGGGTTTGGAAAATAGATCGGACAATAAACCTTCTGAATTATCGGGCGGGGAGCAGCAGCGGGTGGCCATAGCCCGTGCGCTTGTAAACAATCCTTCGGTAATTATGGCCGACGAACCTACGGGAAACCTTGATAGTAATAATGCGCAGGCAATTCATGAACTTTTCCTTTCTTTGCGCACCAAATTGAACCAGACCTTTATTATGATTACTCATAACGAAGAGCTGGCAACAATGACAGACAGGACTTTAGTTATGCGGGACGGACAGATTGTTGAAGAAAGAATAAACGGAATATCGCTGGGTTAGAAAGTGTTTTCCATCAATAAAATCGGTCATTTTGGAAAGAAATTAATTCTCTTTTGCAATTTGCCAAAAAGTATATTTTTGCACCATAAAATTAAATTGCATTAGCCATGTCTGAAATTGCAAATCGCGTTAAGAAAATCATTGTGGACAAACTGGGTGTGGATGAATCTGAGGTTACTCCTGAGGCAAGTTTTACGAACGACCTGGGGGCAGATTCCCTTGATACAGTAGAACTGATAATGGAATTCGAAAAAGAATTCAATATCTCTATCCCCGATGAGCAAGCTGAGACCATCACTACCGTAGGTCAGGCAATCTCTTATCTTGAAGAACACGTAAAGTAATTTTTTCGACTCCTTAGTAACTAAAATCTGTTAATGAATTTACCGTTAAAACGCGTTGTCGTTACCGGTCTCGGTGCCCTTACTCCATTGGGCAACACTGTACCTGAATATTGGGAAGGCTTGATCAATGGTGTTTCGGGCGCCGATTTCATTACACATTTCGATGTTACTAAGTTCAAAACGAAATTTGCGTGCGAGCTTAAGGGTTTCAACCCTGAAAACTTTATGGAGCGCAAAGAAGCGCGAAAGCTCGACAGGTTTTCTCAAATTGCTGTGGTTGCAGCCGATGAAGCTGTAAGACATGCAAGGCTTAACGAAGAAGGAATCAATCATGATCGTGTTGGTGTAATTTGGGCATCGGGTATAGGCGGCATGATTACCTTCATCGAAGAAATGAAAGGATTTTTTGCCGGCGACGGAACTCCTCGTTTCAATCCTTTCTTCATTCCAAAGCTTATTCTCGATATTGCTTCCGGTCATATTTCTATGAAGTATGGATTTCGGGGGCCGAACTTTGCCACTGTGAGCGCCTGCGCCTCAAGTACGAATTCTTTGATTGATGCCTTTAATTATATCCGCCTCGGTAAGGCTGATGCAATTATTTCCGGCGGATCGGAAGCGGTGGTTACAGAATCGGGCATCGGAGGTTTTAATGCAATGAAGGCGCTTTCCGAACGCAACACAGATCCTAAAACTGCAAGTCGTCCGTTCGATAAAGATCGTGATGGGTTTGTTTTAGGAGAAGGTGGAGCCGCCATAGTTTTAGAAGAATTGGAGCACGCCAAAAGAAGGGGTGCAACAATTTACGCAGAAATGGTAGGTGGAGGACTGAGTGCCGATGCGTATCATTTAACAGCCCCTCATCCTGAAGGTTTAGGAGTGATTAATGTGATGAAGAACGCACTGGAAGATGCAGAAATGAAGCCAGAGGATATTGATTATATAAACGTTCATGGCACATCAACCCCTCTTGGCGATATTGCTGAATTAATAGCTATCCAAAAGGTATTTGGCGACCACGCTTACAATCTTAATATCAGTTCTACCAAATCAATGACTGGTCATCTTTTAGGCGGTGCCGGTGCTATTGAAGCTATTGCCACCATTAAAGCCGTAATTCACGATATAATCCCTCCAACAATCAATCATTTCACCGACGATCCTGATATTGATCCAAAACTAAACCTTACGTTTTCAAAAGCGCAGCATAGAACAGTGCGTGCGGCTTTAAGTAACACGTTTGGTTTCGGTGGGCACAATGCATCTGCGGTCTTCAAAAAATATGAAGAATAAATTTGAGGCGGTTCACCTCACGGTTGTTACACTTTTTCTCTCCTAACAAGCAGTTAGCGCTGCAACTTGAACATATCTTAGGCTTTCGTCCTGTTCATTTGCCCTATTACCAATTGGCATTAATGCACCGCTCCAAAATCGAGGAACTTGCTCAAAACAATGAGCGTCTGGAGTTTCTTGGAGATGCAATACTGGGTTCGATAGTTGCTGAGTATCTTTTCAAAAAATATCCCTCGCAACCTGAAGGCTATCTTACTGAAATAAGATCGCGCATTGTTCGGCGCGAAACCCTCAATAACGTAGCGCTGCGTATGGGGTTGAATAAACTTGTGCAGTACAATCAAAATGACCGGGGCCTAAGTCGTAGCCATATTTTTGGAAATGCCCTTGAAGCATTAATTGGAGCCGTGTATCTCGACAAAGGCTTTGCACGTACCAGAACTTTTATTTTGAAGCAAGTCATTAAGCCCTACATAGACCTGGAGCATATTGAAAGCACCGATATCAATTACAAAAATCAATTGCTAAGCTGGGCGCAAAAGCTGGGGTATACGCTTTCATTCGATACGCTGGAAGAAAAAACGGAGGGGGCCAGAAAAATATTTTCTGTAGGCATCATACTCAATGGCGAACTAATCGTTGCCGGAAATGGCTATAATAAGAAAGAAGCCGGACAGGTGGCTGCACAAAAAGCGCTGGAGAAGCTGAAAATTTCGTGACTATTGAAAAGGTTGCAGCACCTCGGTGAAGCTTCCTAGGAATCCCTGCGGTGACACCCAAAAAGAAAAAAATTTCAAAGTTTGAAACTTTGGAAAAGCTAAAACGCCCCGTGTGTACGGAGCGTTTTGTGGGTTAGTTTCATGTGTCTTATCAACGAATCAACCTATCAACTAATGATGGTGGTGGTGGGTGGCATGGGGGTCGGCAAGCTTAAAGAATTCTTCTTCGGTTACTTCCTTTTGTTCTACGGCAAACTTTTCTTCGAGCCATTGGAAGAGGCGGTCGAAGAGGATGCGGCGGTAGGTTTCGTCCATGGTCTTGTTGTCTTTCACTACTTTTTGCATGTAGCTTTCCATCCAGGGTGCGTCTTCATCGGCATCCATACCGAAGTAGGATAGCACGCGGGTTTTTACGTCTTCTTTTACGTCTTCGATGGTTACGTTGATGCCGGCATCTTGTATGAGCTTGTCGGAGATGAGCGTCCAGCGTAGTTGATGGTCGAAGCCGGGAAATTCTTTTTCGACTTCTGCTTCGCTCTTTGGTTTTTCCTGTCCTTCTTTCATCCAGCGCTTGAGGAAGTCAACTGGTAGTTGCAGCGGTGTGTTGTGAACGAGGAGTTCGTAGATTTCATTCTGAAAACGTTCGCGGGTGATGCGGTCGTATTCTTTGCTTAGTTCCTGGCTTAGGCGATTGCGAAATTCTTCTTCGGTGGCAATCATTTCGTTTTGGAATACCTGCATGTACAGTTCTGCATCGAGATCGCGGGGCTGTAGCAAACCTACTTTGGTGATGGTGAGTTTGTAGGGTTGGGTGGGGTCGCTGGTTGGCGCCTTGAGTGGGTCTTTGAGGAAGGATGCGAGTGCATCGCCTTCTGCAATTTCACTTGGGCGAATGATTAGGGTATCGTTTGCTTTCTTGCCTTTCAACATTTCCTGAAGTTTTGCAGGAAGTTTTTCGAGCAGTACGGTGTCTTCTATTTTCTGTGCATCGGGTGTAAGGTTTCCTGCTGCATCGCTGGCTTCGTAGGTGGTGTAAATGATGTTGTCGTCACCTGCTATTGCTTCGAGGTCTTCTACTTTTCCATAACGACGGCGTATGCGTTCTACTTCATCGTCGAGCATTTTGTCGCTAACGCTCACTTTGTATTTAGTAAGTGTAGTACCGTTGGTAAGAGAAGGCACATCGAAATCTGGCTTCACACCAATCTCGAAACTGAAATCAACTTCGACAGGATTATTCATATCGAAGTTCATATTAGCTCCCGGCATTATCATGGGTTGTGCAAATATGGCGAGCTTTTCTTCCTTCAGATATTCTTCTAACTGACGACCTGCTGTGCGAAATACTTCATCGCCAAAGATGGAAGGACCGTACATTTTGCGCACCATTGCAGCGGGCACCATTCCCTTGCGGAAGCCTGGCACATTTGCTTGTTTTGCGTATTGTTTCAGCGATTTTTCAAAGGAAGGCCAGTAGTCTTCCTTTGTAAGTTTTACGGTGATTTTATCGTGCAGCGTACCAATATTTTCGCGCGTTACCGTAGCCATAGTTTTAAATGATTTTTTGATGTTACAAAACAGTCCCGCAATTTTTATTACGGGACTGATTAATTTATTTCCTTCTTGTTGGTGCGGGCGGAGGGACTCGAACCCCCAAGCCGCGAAGCACTAGATCCTAAGTCTAGCGTGTCTACCAATTTCACCACGCCCGCATAAGGAGCGGCAAAGGTAGAAAAATTTCTCAATCGCACAAGTTTCACTTTCGTTTAGTAGAAAAGTTTATGAGCTGGTGTGGAATTGTCATGAAAATGATAGAATATGCAGGGTTCGTCATAGCAGTTTCATAACTCTCTTATTGCTATTGACGAGCCTATGAATTGTCATTATTTTTATCTCAACAAAACTTACCTGTTATGATGCATCACAGAGAAACCAAAGCCTCGATACTTATAGTAGAAGATGAAGAAAGCTTGAGAGAAGCGCTAAAGTTAAATCTGGAAATGGAAGGCTATGAAATAACCACAGTTGACAATGGACCATCGGTGCTGAAAATGGTGAAAAATGAGTATTTCGATCTTATCATTCTCGATATAATGTTGCCCGACATGGACGGCATAACCGTATGCGAAACCATCAGAATGCAACACAATGATGTGCCTATACTTTTTCTGTCTGCCCGGAATAGCAGTTCCGACAGAGTGGAGGGTTTGAAAAAAGGCGGTGACGATTATCTAACCAAACCCTTCAACCTCGAAGAATTATTACTTAGAGTTGATAAACTGATCTTAAAAAACAAACGGATCAAAGCGCCGCATAGCGTACCCGATGCGTATGAGTTTCAAGGGTGTAAAATTGATTTCGCTGCTCATGAAGCAGTAGATAAACAAGGACAAACCCAAGAGCTAAGTAAAAAAGAAGCTGCACTGTTGAAATTGCTGATAGAACATGAAGGTCAGGTAGTGAGCCGTGAGCATATTTTGCAGGTGGTTTGGGGCTATAATGTTTACCCCACTACCCGAACCATTGATAATTTTATTCTCAACTTTAGAAAATATTTTGAGAAGGATAGCCGCAGTCCTAAACACTTTCATTCGGTAAGAGGGATTGGTTATAAATTCACTGCGAACTAAAATTTATTGGCCATAACTTGCTGCATGAAAGGATTTTTGTATTTTAACCGTTGAATTGACTGACAGAACATGCGTAAATTTTTACTCGGCGCGGTAACGCTTACTTTACTCGCTGTTTCATGCAAAAAGGATAAAGATTTCACGACAGCTACCGTGGTAGATAGTGGTGATGTAACTGCTGACGGATGTGGCTGGCTCTTGCGAATGGATGATGGTAAACTGGAGAAACCTGAGTACGTGCCATCGGCTTTTCAGCATCACAATATGAAAGTAAAGGTGAAATTCCACAGCAGCGGCGTTTTAGATACCTGCCGTTCGCTTCCTCCCTACGACTTTTATGAGCGCGTGATAATTGATGATATCAAAAAGAACATTGACTAAGAAAAAGCCCCGAAAAAAACCGGGGCTTCTTTATAGCTCTTCTTTAAATCGTGCATCCCTTACAAATTCCTCATCGTTAAGCGTATTCAGAAACGCTATCAAAGCAGACCGATCTTGCGGATTAAGTTGTATGCCATTTTGCAATGACGGGTCTAATGTGGGTGAATGATGTATGCCAGTCGCATAATATTCTAACACAGCCTCCAGATTTTTTATCCTTCCATCGTGCATGTAGGGTGCGGTGTATTTTAGATTTCGCAGAGACGGAACTTTGAATTTGTAAATGTCTTCCGGCGCACGGGTAATTCTTCCACGACCAGAATCATTTCTTGATGAAGGCATTAATCCATTATTGCGATAGCTGAAGTCCGAGAACATAGGCTCTGTGTGGCATGAAGCACAGTTTTCACGGAAAATATTTAAACCTTTTAATTCTACATTGGTCATTGAGCCACCGGTTTCTCCTCTTACATACTTATCATACTTTGAATTGCTGGACACAAGCATACCCATAAATTGAGCCATTGCTTTTAGCATTCTCTGCGAATTAATGGTTTCATCGCCAAAAGCACTTTTGAACATTGCTTTATAGGTGTCATCATTTTTCAGCTTCGAGATTACGTTATCCAGTTTCTCGTCCATCTCCACAGGATTTTGTATAGGGTTTATGGGTTGCAACTCGATATGGTTTATACCTCCGTCCCAAAAAAATCCTGTATGCCAGTTTAGGTTGAACAAACCTGGGGAGTTTCGTTCACCAAGCCGGTTATCAATGCCATGACTGAAATCGTGATCTGGCTGAGCGAATGCCGCAAACGGCTGATGACAACTACCACACGAGACACTATTGTCGCGACTTAAACGCCTATCAAAGAAAAGCTTCTTTCCAAGATCAAAACCGGCCTGGGTTACCTCATTATTTTCAAATTTATATTGAGGCTGTGGCCAGCCAGAGGGGACAGTGAATTCAATTTGCTTTGTTGGTTCTACAGCAGGATCAACAGCACAGCCCTGAACAAATAAAAAGCCTATAAAAAATAAAAGTGAAAAAAATTGTAGCGGCTTCATCAGTCAATGTGATCTATAGTGAACATATCAGCATAGTTGTCTGCCATGCTCATTGCTGCTTCACCCGCATTTCCTATAATAGCTGTCTCTGCAATTTTTACGACGTTAGGATTTTTGAACCACTCAAGCAGGTCAGACTTCAGGTGAATATTCTTTATTACTGTTCCCTTTATTTCAAGAGGCGCAGGAAAATTGAGTGTTACCTTTCTTATTGTTGATTCCCCCATTTTAAAGCCTACAATATGGTAGGATACCATTTGTGAAGAAACAAGTGCCTGTGGAGAAACGCCGTCAAGCTTTGCCATCATATACCCGCTATTCCAATCCCAAAACATGTTATTCTCAATATCAAGCGCACCGGTCTGTGCCCCTGAAGTATTTCTTTTCTCATCTACTCCTATTAAGAAACTGATCTTATCATAAGTACCATGCGGAATGCTGTCAATGATGAAAGTTTTTGAAGCGGGTTTATTATGATCCACCAGATAATAACTTTCCCACTCTTTAAATTCATTGCTGCCGGAATGAAGCACAAAATTGGTCACATAATATTTATACTCGTTGACTTTGAGAGAGTCACCATTCTCTGTCAGATACCATTTTGCAGTGTCTAAAGGCATTGAACCAGCCATATTCTCGAAAGTAAAACTGACCTTTCCAAGGGTATCTTTCCCATTAGGGTCAACAATAACTTTTGGATCTTCTTTCTTTCTGCAGGAACCCAAGCACACGAATAGGAAAAAAGAAAACAACAAAGCATTTCTCATTAAGCAGTCGGATTTCCACGAATTTAGGAAATTGCCTGTAAGTAAAATGCTGATAAGAACAACTTTACCATTTTAATTCCGGGTCGTCACTCGATGGTTTGGAGGTATTTTTTCTCGACCGCACTTTTTGTAGCTGACGATCATAAATTAATCTGGAAACTTTTTCTACCACATCACCATTTGTGGTTAGTGCATCTGTCAATTTCTGCTCAGGAATATCTAACCGATACATAATCTGAAAAAACGCTTCAGGATTTTGTTGCAATAAAGTGGAAACAATAAAAGACAGTTGCTGAAGAATTTCTTTTTCTGAAAGAATATCATCATTTGTGTCTAACACAAAATCTTTCCGAAGTTCAACTAATATTTCATCTTGTTCAGTCACTCTTTGCTTTCTGTTTTTTTGAAATTTTCTTCTTTGAAAGATTTATTGTAATAGCTTCCTCAAGGGTTTCTCTAAAAATATTTTCATCGAAATCAGCAACCGTTTCATACACGAGGCTTCTTACCATTTTTCGATTTCGTGCAACCAGTTTTTTATGCTTATCCGACAGTTGATGTCCATTGATAAAAGCAATTTCCAGCAGCGTATTCTGCTTCATAAGATCGAGGTAGCATAACCAGCTATTGCAATAAAAGAAGGGTGTGTTAAAACTGATTTTTTCTGTTATTTCCGGGTGAGCTGTAAGAATCAATTCACGAATGTGAGCAACAAACTTAAATTGCTTGTCAGGTAAACGATAAATGACTTTTTCGACAGTATCCATCTCTATAAAGATAAGGCTTTGGTTAGAGGGTTGGAAGAGTTGGAACTTGTTGGAAGGTTGGAAAATTGTTGGAGGGTTTATAATCATCGCTAAGAAGATAAAGTGCAAAGCGCATTTAATTATTGTGTCTTTGCACCTCACTATTTTACTATTTCAGCACTCCATTGATATACTCTGAAAACTCCGCGTTTAAAAAGTCTGCGACCTGCTCAGCACAAGTTGCTTCACTTCTGAAATTGGAATACGCTCCTGCGTCATGCTATCGCGGTGGCGAATTGTAACGGTGTTATCTTCTTTAGTTTGATGATCTATAGTTACGCAAAAAGGCGTTCCAAGTGCATCCATTCGGCGATAGCGTTTACCAATTGTATCCTTCTCTTCATAAAAGCATTTGAAATGTTGCTTGCAGTCGTTCATCAATTTACGAGCTATTTCAGGTAAACCATCTTTTTTAAGCAAAGGCAGTATTGCAAGTTTTATTGGAGCAAGGAAAGCAGGGAATTTCAAAACCACACGGCTATCTTTTTTCTCTTCTGTACTCAGGTCTTCTTCTTTATACGCTTCGCTTAATATCATCATCACGGTACGGTCTAAACCAATGGAAGTTTCGATAACGTAAGGAATGTAATTGCCGATAGGTTTGCCTGTTGCGGGATCAAGATCATTATCAAAATACTGGAGCTTTTTGCCACTGAATTGCTGATGATTTTTCAGATCAAAATCAGTGCGGCTATGAATCCCCTCCACTTCTTTGAAACCCATTGGAAAATCGTACTCAATATCGCACGCCGCATCCGCATAGTGTGCCAACTTTACGTGATCATGAAACTTGTATTTCTCTGGTGAAATGCCAAGCGAAAGATGCCATTTCATTCTTGTTTCTTTCCAGTATTCATACCATTCTTTTTGCGTGCCTGGCTTAATGAAAAACTGCATTTCCATTTGCTCAAACTCGCGCATACGGAAGATGAACTGACGCGCTACAATTTCATTTCTAAATGCTTTTCCTACCTGCGCAATGCCGAAGGGAATTTTCATTCTTCCTGTTTTTTGGACATTGAGAAAATTCACAAAAATTCCCTGTGCAGTTTCAGGACGCAGATAAACATTGTTGTCTTCTTCTTCACCAGATACAGCGCCAAATTCTGTGCTGAACATAAGATTGAACTGACGAACATCTGTCCAATTGCAAGTATTACTAACGGTGCATTTTATTTTATTCTCTTCGATCAAATTTTTCAATCCGGCAAAGTCATCTGAGGCAAGTAGGGCTTCCATTTTTTGCAAAAGCTCTTTTGCAGAAGGCTCATTCCCAACTGCCAATTGCTCTGCATGTGCCTCAATCAAATGATCTACCCGATACCTCTTCTTGCTGTCTTTATTATCAATCATCGGATCGCTGAAACTATCAACGTGGCCGCTTGCTTTCCACACAGTTGGGTGCATAAAAATTGCAGCATCAATACCCACGATATTTTCGTGCATTTGCGTCATGCTCTTCCACCAGTAGTCGCGAATATTTTTTTTCAATTCCGCACCGTATTGTCCATAATCGTAAACAGCGCTCAAGCCATCGTATATTTCACTGCTTTGAAAAATAAAGCCATATTCCTTGCAATGAGAAATAATATTCTGTAGCGTATTTTCATTTGCCATAACCGCGCAAAGATAGGCGGATAGGTAAGAAGTTAACACGTTGATCAGTTGGAAGAGTTGGACAATTTGGAAGGGTTGGGAGAGTTGGAAAGGTTGGAAGGGTTGGAACAGTTGGAAGAGTTGGAAGAGTTATTACGGTTTGATAAATTGAGGTCATGAAACAGATACTTGTTTTGATTTTGCTTTTACAATCATTTATAACATCTGCAAAGAGTAAGGATGAAGTTGCTATTAGAAAAATGCTTGCGGCGCAAGTCGTGGAATGGAACAAAGGAATGATTGCAGGGTACATGAAAGGTTATTGGGAAAACGATAGCCTCGTGTTCATTGGCAAGAATGGCCCCACTTATGGGTTTAGACAAACACTGGAAAGATACCAGAAATCGTACCCTGATCTCGCAAGTATGGGACAGTTGACTTCCACCATTCTTTCTATCAAAAAATTGTCGTCAGAATATTTTTTCGTTGTAGGAAAATGGGAATTAGAAAGAACAGCTGGAAATCTAAAAGGTTCTTACTCTTTATTGTTGCGGAAGATAAATGGTGAATGGGTAATTGTAAATGATCACAGCTCTTAAAATGCCTGAGACGGACGATAATTGATAGCCCCTGCATCTACGGTAATGATATTTTGCCGAAACTTGTTTCTGGGATCGGGATAGAAAACGATGGTTCGCCTATCTACGTAAACATAATCGAGCTTTTGAATATTGCTTAATGTGGACGGAAGTTGGATAGCACCGCAAAAAGAAACATCCAGTTCTTGCAGTAATTTACAGTTACCGATAGACTCTGGGATAAAACTAAGCCGATTGCGGTTGATGTAAAAAAATTTCAGGCTGGTAAGTTTGCCAAAATCATTGGGAAGAAATTCCAAATAATTATCAGAAAGGTCTAAAAATTCGAGGTCTTTTAGCCGCGTAAAACTTTGAGGAATTGACTCCAATTTATTGGATGTCAAAGCTAACTTTTGAAGTCTTTTCAGATTTCCGATTGTTGCGGGCAAAGCGGTGAGCAGGTTATTTCTTAATCCGAATTCTTCGAGATTTATAAGATTTCCTATTGAATCGGGAAGTGAGGTTATTCTATTGTAACTAAATGATAAATGCTGCAAGTACCTGAGTCTGCCAATGGCTTCAGGAATGGTAGTGAAGTTATTTTTCAGCAGTTTTATACTTCTTAGTTTCCTGCAAGTAAACAGCGATGGAGGTAAAGACTTTAAGTTGTTGTTGCTGAAATTTACTTCTTCAAGATTGGGAAACTGATCAAAAATATTTGGGAGACTATCCAGCGATTTGTAGGTTATTCTAATTGATCGAACCTGCTTTTTTTCATACAACGCATCTTCAAAATTTGTATAGACATGTTCTGCCCTACTCAAAATGGGCATCAGAATAAGAACTGCGAAAAATGAAAGCTTTCTAAGCACACCTCAATTTACGGCATATATTTTCTAAATACTTTTTCTTCGATGAAAATAATGTAAGCCCAAAGTAAAAATCCTCCGCAGTGAGCAGAGGATTTATTTAAGAAAGTTAATGGAAGATTATTGATGTGTGAACTTTCTGGTGGCTACAATTTGTCCCTGAGCGTTAATCAATCGTACAAAATAAATTCCTGAAGGAATTTCATTTATTTCCAGCTTCGCACTATTGCCACTTACTTTGAAAACTTTCACTGCTTTTCCAATAAGGTTGTAAATCGCAATATTCTTCACACCAAGCGATGCGTCGAAAACAACGTTTACATTGTTTTTAGCAGGATTAGGATACAACATGATATTGTCATCAGATTTCACAACAGTAGATACTCCGGTAGCATATTTTGTGGCAATAAAAGTAAATGTTCTGGACTGTAAATGAACGGTGTCTTGAGCTTGAACCGTTATCCACGCAGAAGACCCTAAAGGTGCATTGTCCCCATCAAATTGCGCATAGAAGTTTTCCCATTGACCGGCATTGTATGGATCTGAAACCTGACTACTGGTTCCGTTCAACATGGCAGCATCAGGCAGATAGCAAGTAACGTTATCACAAAAACCATATAAAGACCAATTATTTGGTAGGTTGTGAGAAGATATACGCCACTTAATGTAAACACTATCATTAGGGATATTGCTTTTCAGGTGGTTGTACACCGTTATAAAACCTGAAGAGTAATTAGCAGAAACAGTATCGCCATGTTGACTTACAAAAGACTGAGCGAAAACCGCCAAAGATGCAAAACCAAGTAAAGCCGAGAGTATAAATTTTTTCATGTTCACTACATTTCTAATGATGCAAGATATATCCTTTATAACGTTAATCCAAACACAACAATCACAAATTTGTTAAAAAAGTCATCGCCTAATTACGGCGAATGAAATTTCGTAACATTGCTTTCATTGAATTTAAACAAGAAATGTGCCATGACAATTAAGGGTTTCAAGCGGTTAAGAAAGTTCAAAGGTTTTACGATGGGTGTTGTTTTTATGGCCGTCATTAGTCTTTTCATTAACGCAAAAAATAGCGACTCCTATTTCGAGATATCCAAGAACCTCGACATTTTTGCTACGTTGTTTAAGCAACTCAACTCCTATTATGTAGATCCTATTGAGCCAGGAAAATTGGTAAAAACAGGCATTGATGCGATGCTTGAAGACCTGGATCCTTACACTAACTACATCACCGAATCCGACATTGAAGAGTATGAATTTCAAACTACAGGAAAATACGGCGGCATCGGCGCTACTATGCGAAAGAAAGGTGATGACATTTTTGTAGGAGATGTTTATGAAAATAGTCCGGCACAAAAAGCAGGATTGCACCCCGGCGACCAGGTAATCGCTATAGACAATCACACGATAACAGGAAAAAGCATAGACGATATCAGCGTTCTGTTGAAAGGCTCACCGGGCACTCAGGTAGGACTGAAAATAAAAGATGCATACACTAGCGAGGAATCGAATAAGATTGTAACTCGTGGAGAAATTGAAGTTTCATCAGTTCCTTATGCCGGACTTATGGGAGCCGAAAAGAACATTGCCTACGTTAAGCTTAGTCAGTTTACCCAAGGTTGTTCTCGCTTAGTAAGAAATTCTTTAGACAGCCTGAAAGGTGCAAATCCGAACTTGAAAGGGGTAGTACTTGACTTGAGAAATAATCCGGGTGGACTTCTTGACGAAGCCGTGAACATGTGTAATTTATTTCTTGAAAAGGGACAACTTGTAGTTAGCACAAAGGGTAAGGTTGCCGAAAAAAACAAAGAATACAAAACAAATGGAATGCCCTGGGATACAAAAATTCCTGTTACAGTTTTGATCAATCAATCTTCAGCTTCAGCTTCAGAAATTGTGGCTGGCACTCTTCAAGACCTTGACCGGGGTTTGGTAGTGGGTCAAAAATCTTACGGTAAAGGGTTGGTTCAGGAAACAGTTGCATTGGGTTATAACGCAAGATTGAAACTTACAATTGCCAAATATTACACACCGAGTGGCCGATGCATTCAGGCAATTGACTACACTCACCGCAACCTGGATGGAAGTGTTGGTAAAGTACCAGATTCATTAAAACAGACTTTTACCACCAAAGGTGGACGCAAAGTGTTGAGTGGCGGCGGAGTAGAAGCGGACGTTAACGTACCCGACGAAGTGATCAGCAAATTTGCAGTTGCTCTTTACACCAAAAACTTTCTGTTTGACTATGCAACACAATTCGCAAAGCAACGACCCAGCATTACAGCAGCAGGAAATTTTTCACTAACAGATGCAGAATTCAATGGCTTTGCAAAGTGGCTGGAAAGCAAGGACTATTCTTATAAATCTGAAACCGAAATCGTGCTCGATTCTCTGAAAAACACGGCAATTCGTGAAAAATATTTCGAAGCAACAAAAACCGAGTTCAACACTTTGCAAACGAAAATTGCACACGATAAACAGCAAGATCTTTTAAAGCACAAAGCAGAAGTAAAGCGCCTTCTCGAAAATGAAATCGTGTCAAGATATTATTTTCTACGAGGAAGAATTGAGCATGGTTTGCGGGCAGACAATGATGTAGCAAAAGCAATAAATCTTATCAATCAGCCTACACAATATCAAGCATTGCTACAGGTAAAGAAATAATTCAGAGGCTTTTTAGAATCTATTTCGTTTCAATCAAAGACGCTAAAGCATCAGCAATTTTTCGGTCATTACTTAATCTGGGTACTTTATTTTGTCCTCCTAATTTTCCTTGAGATTTCATGTATTCCTGAAACGCTTGTCGCTTCATAGCTCTGATTTTTAGCGGTTGAAGAATGCCCCCTGAAATAAGATCGTTGTAGTAAATGTTTTTTTGCTGTAGATATCTGTCCACTGTTTTTGAAAAGGTTTCGATATCGTTTAGACTTTCTTCAAACTCTACAAACCATTCGTGATAGGGAAGCTCACCAGATATTTGTATTCGTGGTGCAACTGTAAATTCAATAACGCGAATGTTATGATCTTTTGCGGCTTGTAAAATTGCATAATCTACCTCCTCCCCAATTACGTGTTCCCCAAAGGCGGAGATGTAATGTTTGATCCTTCCAGTTACCACAATACGATATGGATTTATGCTGACGAAACGTACAGTATCGCCAATATTATAACCCCAAAGTCCTGCGTTGCTATTTATAATCAGAGCATAATTTTCTCCAACCTTCACATCTTCTAAAGAAAGCCTTGTCGGATTGCCTGCGAAAATTTCTCCAGCGGGAATGAACTCGAAAAAAATACCTGAATTAGTATTTAGCAGAAGTCCTTCTTTATCTAAAGTATCCTGAAAAGCAAAAAAGCCTTCTGATGCTGGAAAAGTTTCTACAGTATCAACCGGTGTTCCTAAACTATCAAAAAGCTTTGCCCGATAAGGTTCAAAGTTTACGCCTCCGTGTATAATAACCTGTAGGTTTGGAAAGAGCTTTTTTATTTTTTCACCGCCACTTTTTTCGATCAACCAGTCAAAATACATCTGCATCCAGGGCGGTATCCCGCTAATCAAAGTCATATTCTGATTGATCGTTTCTTTTACAATCCTCTCAAGTTTCACTTCCCAATCTTCAATACAATTGGTTTCATAGGAAGGGAGCTGATTGCTGCGGAGATAGCGAGGAATAAAATGATTTACAATTCCGCTCAGTCTTCCGGTTGGGATGCCGCCTACCCTTTCTAATACCGGCGAACCTGAAAGAAAGATCATTTTTCCGTCGGCAAATGAAGTGTTGCCACTCTCCACCATGTAGCACAAAAGTGCGTTGCGAGCGGTATTAATATGGTTGGGAATAGAATCACTGGTGATAGGGATGTATTTTACACCACTTGTAGTACCGGAAGTTTTTGCAAAATATATGGGCTTTCCTTTCCACAATACGTTTTGCTCACCATTTTTAATTTGTTGAATGTAAGGCTCGAAGGATTCGTAATCGCGGACAGGAATTGCATGCTTAAACTCGGTATATAGTTTTACGTCCTTCAGATTATGTTCTTCCCCGAAGCGTGTTTTGTTCCCTGCTTTTAAAAGTTGCTGTAAAGTTGCCTGTTGATCTGCAAGAGCTGTTGCCATACCCTTGCGAATTTTACTGTGAATAATGGATGCATAAGGCTTGGCAAGAAAAGATTTGATCTTCATTCGTTCCGATCTAAGTGGACAAATCTATTGCTTATAGACTGCACATTGCTACACTTGGCAAGCAAGATTATTTGTCGCCTATTATCAAAGCGTAGTTACTAATATTTTATCCTTCAAAATCAAAAAACTTCCATTACCTTTGCGCCAAATTATTTTGGGTAGTCATGTTCGCAATTGTAAACATAGCAGGTCAACAATTTAAGGTTGCAAAAGACCAGGAATTGTTCGTTCACCGCCTTAGTGGCAATGTAGGTGATAAAGTAGAATTTTCGGAAGTTCTGATGTCTGGAAAGGATGATAATATTTCATTGACCAGTGCAGTAAAAGTACAGGCAGAAATTCTTCATCATTTAAAAGGTGACAAGGTGCTTATCTTTAAAAAGAAGCGCCGGAAAGGATATCAGAAATTAAATGGTCATCGTCAGTATTTGACCAGAATTAAGATCAATGATATTGCATAATTAAAATTCTTTTGTAAATTCGTAAACGAGTTCAATAACAATGGCACATAAAAAAGGTGAAGGCAGTGTAAAGAATGGCCGCGATTCGCAGAGTAAACGTTTGGGAGTAAAAATATTTGGTGGTCAGCCGGCTATCTCTGGAAATATAATAGTTCGCCAGCGTGGAACGGTATATCATCCGGGCAATAATGTGGGTTTAGGAAAAGACTTTACCATATTCGCAACTACTGATGGTATAGTTGAATTCCGAAAGACACGAACTAAGACACTAGTATCTGTAAAAGAAGTAACAGCTACAGCCGAGGCCTAACCCCCTCGGCTGTTTGCCATAAGAGTTTTTTTTTGTTTTACCCTTAAATTCACACAGTTATGGCAACAGCAAAAAAGGCAGCTCCTAAAAAAGCTGCAGCGAAGAAAGCAGCTCCTAAAAAGGCTGCGCCAAAAAAAGCAGCAGCTCCTGCAAAGAAGGCAGCTCCTGCAAAAAAAGCGGCTCCTGCAAAGAAAGCTGCTCCTAAAAAAGCAGCTGCAAAAAAGGCGGCTCCTAAAAAAGCGGCGGCTCCTAAAAAGGCTGCCCCTAAAAAGAACGCTGCCCCTAAAAAGACAGCCGCTAAAACAGCAAAGAAGAAATAGATTTGTGTTTAGCGAAATTGTAAAAGACCGTTTTCGAACGGTCTTTTTTCTTTTATATCCAGTATGAGATTCTACTGCATTACTGCTTTTCCACGTATGATCTCTACCTCCATTGGATTAACTGTATTCGTATAATGGTAGTAGATAGTGTTCTCACGTTTGGTAGCTATGAAATTTACAGGAAAATCAATACCAACCTGACAATAATTACTACTCGTTAAAACAATTGTGGTTTCATTTACTTGTGCGGTAACACTATCACAAATGAAGGCAGAGAAATTATTCAACAATACTGTATTCCCAGTCTGCTTAGCGATCAAACCAGTACTCACAGGATATGTCGTAATGGTATCAGTAGGACCCATTCTTACTACGGTATCAGTAAACTGATACAGACCTACATACTCATCTGCAATATCCCCCGCCTTATTCTTATTGCAGGAGATAAAGAAAAAAGAAAAAGCTATCAAAACAACTAAAGAAAAAATCTTCATGATATAGTTTATTAAATGAAAAGAGCTATCAATGCTGATAACTCTTTTCAAAAGGATAATGAAAGATAAATTTATTTCAAAATTTCAGTCACCTGACCGGCTCCTACTGTACGTCCGCCTTCACGAATTGCGAATTTCAAACCCTTTTCCATCGCTATCGGTGCGATTAGATTTACACGAAGGTTTACGTTATCACCAGGCATTACCATTTCTACACCTTCTGGGAGATGACACTCACCAGTTACATCTGTAGTACGGAAATAAAACTGAGGACGGTATTTCTGGAAGAACGGAGTGTGACGGCCACCTTCCTCTTTGCTAAGTACATATACTTCACCACGGAATTCTGTGTGTGGAGTGATGCTCTTAGGAGCACAGATTACCATACCGCGGCGAATATCTTTCTTCTCAATACCGCGGAGCAGAAGACCTGCATTATCACCAGCCTGCCCTTGGTCAAGAAGTTTTTTGAACATTTCTACGCCGGTACAAGTAGAAGAAAGTGGGCTTTCATTAAAACCTACGATTTCTACGTTTTCACCTACTTTAATGATACCACGCTCAATACGACCTGTAGCTACCGTACCACGACCTGTGATGGTAAATACATCTTCTACAGACATAAGGAATGCCTGATCTACCGGGCGAGGAGGAAGAGGAATGTACTCATCTACTGCAGCCATCAATTGTTCTACAGCAGCTACCCATTGTGGTTCGCCAGCAAGCGCACCTGTAGCAGAGCCTTGAATAATTGGAGTATTGTCTCCATCGTATTCATATTTGCTAAGCAACTCGCGGATTTCGAGTTCTACAAGCTCGAGGATTTCAGGATCATCAACAAGATCAACTTTGTTCATGAAAACTACAATACGAGGAACACCTACCTGACGCGCAAGAAGGATGTGCTCTTTTGTTTGTGGCATTGGACCATCTGTAGCAGCTACCACCAAGATAGCACCGTCCATTTGTGCAGCACCAGTGATCATGTTTTTCACATAATCCGCGTGACCTGGACAGTCAACGTGCGCATAGTGGCGATTAGTTGTTTGGTACTCTACGTGTGCAGTATTGATAGTGATACCACGCTCTTTTTCCTCAGGAGCGGCATCAATTTCATCATATCCTTTCTTTTCTGCCAAACCTTTGCTCGACAAAATAGTAGTGATAGCTGCAGTTAAAGTTGTTTTACCATGGTCAACGTGACCGATAGTACCAATGTTTACGTGGGGTTTCTCCCGCTTAAAGGTCTCTTTTGCCATTTTATTTCTTTTTAAAAGATGTTGTTTAAATGTTTGTTTATGTTACAGCCTTTCGGCCGTGATTACACTATTTTGCCGCGCTTACCACGCGTTGTCTTCAATTGTGCATTTTCATTTTTTTCAATATTCAAAAAAACAAAAACCGCATGAAACCCTTATTAGAGCTGTTGAGCAGGATTGAACTGCCGACCTCTTCCTTACCAAGGAAGTGCTCT
>CALMWT010000197.1 GCA_937870855.1 uncultured Taibaiella sp. | reverse complement strand
AAATAACTCAAATCCTCTACTTTTAAACACTACGAATTAGAGGGAAGCCTACAGCTTAACTTGCATGGATGTAAATTTCAAAAGCATTTAACCACTAATAAAACACTATGGAATTTGGTAAAGTTGATGCTTCTCAATTAGACCTCATTGATTTCAAACTTCCTCCTGACCCAACGGAAACGAAAGAAGTGCTGGCAAAAGGAAAGGGAAAAACGAAGTTCTACATTGGCTGCGCGAAGTGGGGACGAAAGGACTGGGTTGGCAAATTGTATCCACCCAAAACAAAAGAGAAAGATTTTCTACACTACTATTCTACCGTTTTCAACTCTATAGAATTCAACGGCACTTTCTACAATGCCAAAGCCGAAAACATTCGGAAATGGTATGAGCAAACCGTAGAGGAGTTTATTTTCTGCCCAAAGTTTACGCAGACTATTACGCACCTGAAACGCCTGAAAAATACAGAGAAGGAAGTGGATGATTTTTTGCAAGCCATCAGTGAATTCAAAGAAAAATTAGGACCTGTTTTTCTGATGCCACATCCCCAATTCGCAACTAAAAATCTGGAGACACTCGAAGTGTTTATCAATAATATTCCCACAGACATTGATCTCTTTCTTGAATTGCGTAATGATAGTTGGTATGAGAATGGTTACAACAAAGAGCTATTCAGTTTCTTAAAAAAGAATAAGAAAGGCACTATTATTACCGATGCTGCGGGTGCCAGAAACTTCGTTCACATGCACCTTACCACGCCTCAATGTTTCATTCGGTTTGTAGGTAATGCACTTCATAAAACCGATTACGAACGGATTGACGATTGGGTAGAGCGCATCAAACAATGGATGGAAGCTGGTCTGGAAAAATGCTATTTTTTCATGCACCAACATGAAGAATTACATTCGCCAGCGCTCATAAAATATTTCATTGAACAACTTAATGCGCGCTGTGGCACCAACATCAAAGTGCCGGAAATGCAATCAGAATAGAAAGCCTGAATTACTTTCAACCGATCCGCAACAAGAGTTTTTTATTTCTTTACAATAATGCTTTTGTAAATGCCATTTGCGAGGTAGGTTTTTTTCTTATTTTAGCAACAATGGTATGGAGTTGTGGTAAGACCTTGAAAACATTTTTCCTTTTCATTTTTACAATTTTTTCAGCACATGCTTATGCTGAGGTTCCTTATGTTTTAGAAAGGGAATTTAAGATCTGTACACAACGAAGTTTTTCGGAAAAACAATTTCTTCGTTTCTATCATGTTCTCGATTCACTGGAAAATGCTTCTATAGATTTTTCAGAATTCAAGAATTATAAAGCCTACACATCCTCTATCAATAATCTGCTCAATTCCACCAATTACTATCAGAAAGGAATTGCTTATCGGTTGGTGGCTTCATTGAAAGATAAAGAGTTTAATACCCTGCTGCTGGAGCGGATGAAGATGGAAGACAATAAATTTTTGCGCACACTAAATGCTGCCGCAATAATGAAGTTGATGCCTACACAAACCACAGTGGCATTCGATTATCTGGTAGATTGCGAAGACTTTGCCAGTAGCCCGCTATTGCCCGTGTACCTTACTATGGACGAAAAGAGCATCATTAAAACCGGCTATGCACGCCTTAACGACAGCCGTTTGCGTGCGAAGGTTTTTGCTTTGCAAACCATTGCACGATTTGATACGAATCCAAAAGTTGAAGAGCTGATAATAAAATCGCTGAAAGAATGGGATTTGAACATTAAGGGCTATGCGATCGTAGCATTAAGTGTGTACAAGCGCGGACATTACAAAGCGATCCTTTCTCCCTACCTTAAAGAAACGCAACTGCGAGAAGTAATAATTGAGACACTCGAAAAAAGCGCCGTTGAAGAAGATATTGTTTTCGCAGAGCAGTTAAAACGAAAGAAATAGCGCGTCTTTTCTTGGATGAAAGCAAAAGAAAGCCGGGATAATTTCCCGGCGCATTTATTTATGTTGCATCAACTTATCGAGTGTCATTTGTGCCAGCGGATGATAGTTCATTCTGTATTTCTGATAAATTGTTTTTGCCATTTCCTGCTTTCCTGTTTTCATCATTTCATTATACAGCGGCTCCAAAAATTTTCTTCTTCCTACCTGACTTAAAAATTTTTCCATTGCAGGGTAAGCTGGTTTATAATCCGCAGTAACGGATATAACAAACCACAGGTCTGCAATCTCACTGTTTCCGCTTTGCGTGAAATGAAAAACATCGTCTAACGCTTTCATTTGTTCTTGCGTTAAAGGTTTGGGCAGCTTGCGTAAAAAATGTAGCCATTCATGTGTTGTCCAATCTTTCGTGGCAAGTTGCGCAGGTGTTGTGCCAGATAAAAATTTTTCGCGCTCACTGTTGACTTTGCTAAAACGTGCCTGATCTGCGCGAGGTGCATTAGATGGAATACCAGGTCCGTAAACCCAGGCATTGATGTTCAGTTTTTGTTCCAGTTCTTTATCTCCTTTTATAAGGTTTGCATTGAGGTAAGAAAGAAATTGTGTGGTATGAATTGTTTTGAAAGCATGCTCATCAAAGTATTTTCTTAGAAACTGATCGAAGCGTTCCCGACCAACATTGTTCTCAATCAATTTTAAAAACAAAGCGCCTTTTTCGTAAGCAATATCGGTAAGTCCTTCATCAGGATCACGGCCGGTAAGATCAAGTTTTAAGTAGGTATCCTTGCTATCTTTTCCCAGGTCTTCGACGGCAGCTTCTAAATCCTGATAGCCAAGTTCCCAAAGCATATCCGAATAGCTTTTATCATTCATCGCTTCAGAAATTCTTCGTTCAAAATAAACCGTAAAACCTTCGTTCAGCCAGAAGTCATTCCATGTTGCATTGGTTACAAGGTTACCGCTCCAGTTGTGTGCTAACTCGTGTGCAATAAGATTTACCAAAGAACGATCTCCTGCAATAATTGTTGGCGTGGCAAACGTAAGCTTAGGATTTTCCATACCGCCAATAGGAAAACCAGGCGGCAATATCAGCACATCATATCTTCCCCAGCGATATGGTCCATAAATTTTTTCCGCAACCTTCACCATCGTTCCCATATCAGCAAGTTCGTAGGCGGCTTTGTCGAGCATGTTAGGTTCAGCATAAACACCAGTGCGTTCGTCAACAGATTTAAAACGAAGATCTCCAACAGCAAGCGCCATCAGATAAGCAGGAATCGGTACCTCCATTTTGAAATGATAGATGCCGCTATCATTTATCTGCTGCGGGTTTTCAGCGCTCATTAAGGCAAGCAGTTTTTTAGGAACCTGCACTCGGGCATTGTACGAGAAGCGAATGCCGGGTCCATCAGCACACGGAATCCATGAACGCGCGTAAATACTTTCTGATTGCGTATAAAGAAAAGGCTGTGTTTTGCCCAATGTTTGTTGCGGGGTGAGCCATTGCAATGCACGCGGGTTCTTACCTGTTTTATAATAGATAGCAACCTTGTTTGAATTTTCTTTGATGGGAAGAGACAAAACACTTCCAAGATGCTCCACCATATTTCCTAAAGAAAAACCTGTTTTCTGTCCGTCAAGCACCACACTGTCAATGGTCAGATCGTGTGTGTCGAGTTTCAGTGTGTCTTTCTTATTTACATTTTCTATCGTCCAGATAGCGCTTCCTGAAATTTGCTTCTGGTCAAAGTTTACATGGATGTCGAGGTCGAGATGCTTTACATTGATGACATCTGCGTTCGACTGTGTGTGCAAGTCTTTTACAACCGTAGTATCGGGTGCTTCTAATGTTTCATTTGTTGCGCTTTGATTAGTGCAAGATGCAAGCAATAAGATAGATGCAAGCGCTAAGAGTTGTGGTTTCATTCTTTCTTTAATCTATAGTTTTTGTAATCCAGTTGATGAATAATCCGGTGAGAATGGTTAAGCCAAAGCTGAGTAAAGTTCCGATCAAAACGTATTCCGTATGTCCTTTATCACGACCTTCTTTCAGATCGCCAAAACGAAAAACTGACTTTGCTGCGAGGAGAAAACCAACTGCGCCAAATTGCTGAATCAAAACAAAACTAAGCACTAACACACGCTCGATGATGCCTATCCATCTACCGGCTTTGTAAAGTTTCTCACGCTCTGGCGGAATGTCTTTTCGCCATTGCTTAGTAGCAAAAGAAATAAGCTTAGGATAAAGCGCTACAACGAGAAGAAACCCGAAAGATCGCCACCAATAAATTTCATTCTCTAGCAATTTTGAAAACTCATAAACCAGATCTGTCTGAGATATTATTGCTACACCCAAAAAAATAATAAGCAAATGCAATAATTGGTCAACGATAAAAGCTATAAGGTCATTTCTTTTGAGATAAGATTTTAAACCGTCCAAAGTCAAATGGCCTAAACCAATAACAACAGCCAGCCACCAGCCAATACTTGCAGTAAAGATCAATGCTATCAGCACATGAATCAATGCGTGAAAATACAGGTAAGGCGAACGAAAATGTTTTTCATTGCGCGATTGCACCCATTTGCCGGGTTGCAAAATAAAATCGCCGATAACGTGCAGGGTAAATAATTGGGCAACAAGCAACCAATTCACTTTACTTCGTTTTTGAGAAAGATAATGCTTGTTGACTGAAATACTGCTCCCAATGTCTGATGGCAGACCAGTTGGCTGCGCTTAACCGCTTATGAACCGCAGACTGTGTGATACCGAAACGCGCAGCAAGTTGCTCCTGCGTTTCCTGATAAAGCAAGGCGTAATAAATACTTTCCGCACCGATGGCTGTCCACCGTTGAAGAATGATATCTGCAAGAATACACTCGGTTTCTAATTGTGCATTCCACTTTTCATCAAAAGTTCTTATGCCGAGTTTCGGGGTTTCTTTCGTTTTCAGTTCATCAAGCAACAAGCCTGAATATTCAAACGCTTTGCCCGATGAAGTTGTAACCTTTGCTCCTTTATGTGCGATGTTGCCTATACCGATGGCGATTCTTATGTCCCAGGTTTTTCCATTTTCCTGTACCGACTGAATAGCAGCCTTCCATATTAAAGCAACCCGCAAAGACAATTCAGGAGGAACAATTGCCTGAAAGCTATCGCCTCTATAAAATTCAAAGGTTTTTTTCCTTCTGAAAAGTACCTTCTCTATTCCTTTTGCAATATCACGTAGTGTTTCCTCCAGTTGTTTAGGTTTAATCTTCCGCGATGCAACTATATCTGCCGTGATGACCGCCTGGTTTTCCATAACTGCGAATATAACCTTATAATGGAATAATGAACGAATATTCCATTATAATGGAATAATTGGCAAATATAACCTTATAATGGAATAATGAAGTAACTGAAATGTAATGACAAAAATCATCATTATGCCTGGTGTGCGTTATTGCTAATGCTTTCCACCTCTACTATTTTGCACCTGTGAACGCAACTATCAATACAACGCTCAAATACCTGCTACTAATCTTAGTCGGATCATTGCTGTTATTCTTCGGCAAAGCACTTTTCATCCCCATGTTTTTTGGCTTGCTCGTTGCCATTGTGGTTTACCCCGTGTGCAAGCGCATGGAGGAAAAAGGAATGAGCAGAAGTTTTTCTATTGGTGTGCTTTTAAGCATCGTAACAGTAACAGGTGCTGCCTTACTCTTTCTCTTGTTTGTGCAAATACAGATGTTTCAGAAAGATGTTCCTGAGATAAGCGCCAAGTTAAAACCTCTCCTCAATTCGTTCCAACTTTGGATTGATACAAAGTTTTCGATCACAATTTCAACACAGGACGAATGGCTCCATGCGAGCTTTCAAAACGTATTTAACAATGCCGGAGCCATACTAAGCCGTACCATCAGTAATACCATTGCTACGCTATTCATGTTCTTCATGATTCCAATTTTTACTGCACTGTTTTTATACAACCGAGGCAGCTTTGTGCGAGCGCTACAAGCTATAGCAGGCAATAAACATAAAAACCAATTGCAGACAATTTTGAGCGAAGTAGTAACTACTTACTTCAACTACATCAAAGGGATGATGGCAGTTTATATTATAGTTGGCGTTCTTAATAGTCTGGGTTTACTGGCGCTCGGCATTCGTCATGCAATACTATTTGGAATGCTCACAGCCGTAATGACCATTATACCTTATGTGGGCATTATCATCAGCGCTCTATTACCTATTTCGGTTGCCTTCGTTACAAAAGATTCTGCGTGGTATCCCATCGGCGTTATCGGCGTATTTGTAGTGGTGCAATACCTCGAAGCGAACGTAATCTTTCCGAAAGTGGTAGGGATGCAATTGAATGTAAGCACCTGGGCAACGCTGGTAGCAATACTACTTGGCGGCATCATTTGGGGAATGAGCGGAATGGTGTTGTTCATTCCTTTTGTGGCAATATTGAAGATTGTTACAGACCATGTAGAAAGTCTGAAGCCATTGAATATTCTTTTGAGCAGGTAACATTAGTTGATTTGATTAATATGCAGAGCTACTTTGTAAGGATTGAGATAGATTTTTTAGCTTTATACAGTGAAGGCTCTGTTTATCTTGGTTTTTTTGATTGTGACAAGCTATAAAAGCTACAGTCAATTCAAATTTTTTTATATTGACAGCAACAAGCCAAGCGATGCACACGCTATAATTTTTCCTTCACTGCTTCACTCAAAACATCTTTTTCATTTCAGATTTTGGGACTATCCAAGAGCATTAGAAGTTTACACAGACGACCACATGGCTTTTAAAGGATGGATCTATTTTTATCAGGAAGTTGACAAAAAAATGCACAGCCAAAAAATATTGTTAGATACTGCTACGGCAAAATGGGTTTATAAACTCCTGAACGAACATTCAATCTTTCAATTACCTGCTGCAAAAGATATGGCTACCTGGTCAGAGTGCTTTGACACAAATTATTTTGAGATGGAGCAATCCACGCCTTTTCACTATTCTAAGAAAGGTTATGGGCAACCATGCAGAAATAATTATAACAAGGATGAGGGAGTTTTTATGTCTGTTGTAACGTCTTTACGCCAAAATCCCAAGATTGCTTTCCTGCTTAAACAGTTTCTTGATTCTTTACCAGAAGGATATTATATGACAGGTGGAGGGCTGTATGCTCTACAAAAACAACGTTATCTTAAATCCCTGGGATTTTGAGAGCTTTCTATTACAATGATTAATAGGTGTGCCCTTCACTATTTACTTTACTTCCCCTCTTCCCATACCCTTCTCCCCTCACCTTTTATCACATGGCGTTCGCTATGGTAAGATGAGCGCACCAATGGTCCGGCTTCCACATAGTCCAGTCCCATTTTGTAACCTTCTTCGCGGTAAAAGGCAAATTCATCAGGATGCACAAAGCGCACTACGGACAAATGTTTTTGTGTAGGTTGGAGATATTGACCGAGTGTTACTACATCGCAACCGTTTTCATACAGGTCGCGGAGAGATTGCAGCACTTCTTCTTTCGTTTCACCAAGACCCAGCATCATGCCACTCTTCGTGCGCATACCGCCATCTTTCAATCTGCGGATCACTTCGAGGCTGCGATGATATTTTGCCTGAATGCGCACCTTGCGTGTGAGGCGTTCTACGGTTTCAAGATTGTGAGAAACAACTTCGGGAGCTACATCAATAATGCGCTGAAGGTTTTCCCAGTCACCTTTCAAATCGGGAATCAATGTTTCGAGCGTAGTATCAGGATTTAATGCACGAACGGCATTGATGGTATTTGCCCAAATGATGGAGCCGCCGTCTTTCAGTTCATCACGGTCAACAGATGTGATAACCGCATGTTTCACTTTCATCAGATAGATAGCTTCAGCTACGCGCTGCGGCTCATCCCAATCCACAGGTTCCGGACGGCCAGTTGCCACCGCGCAAAAACCACAAGAACGTGTGCAGATATTTCCGAGGATCATGAAGGTAGCTGTGCCCTCTCCCCAACATTCGCCCATATTCGGACAATTGCCGCTTTCGCAAATAGTATGAAGTTTATGAGTGTCAACGAGATTGCGAACGTGGCGGTAACTTTCTCCGATGGGCAACTTTACACGCAGCCAATCAGGTTTTTTTACACGCGTTTCGCCATTAGCAACAGCAGTATTTATTACGGGTAATTCCTGCATAAGGAACGCAAATTACAACCATCATTTACGTTTGCCAAATTGCAGAGAGATGTAACCATTTACAAGATAAGGATATGCTTTTTGTGTGGCCATCAACTCTATTTTTTGTGTATAGAGTTCGGCTGCAAGACCCACTTCTATGGCAAGCTTTGTTCGGTTTTGTGAAGCAAAATCAAAATGAAGACCTGTTTTAGCATGAATGCCGGGTACTACTTTGGTTTCTCCCAATCCCGTAGCCCAACCCGAACTTCCCACAATATTTTCCTGCCTGATAAATCCTTCTCTGTTCTCCTCAGTGTATTTTATACTTTCACGTTCATACCTCATGGGGTTATCGCGCAGCACGTAGGCATCTATATAATAGGGCTTTAGCAAACCAAGAGAAAGACCGCCTGCATACATCCAGTGAATGGAAACTGTACCCGACTCAGGCTTTCCGGCAATCATTTTTCGATAACCGTAACCAAGTTTCAACGAGTAAAAATTATTGACCTTGCCATAAATAAAGGACTTAGGTTTTTCATTTGCCGTTTGGGAAATTCTATTGTTTGTTCCTTTGATTTCTTTAACATGCTTGTGCTCCGAAAATTCAATTTGCGCAATACGAACGCTGTGAAATTTATCACTGTTCTTCTCATCTTCACCTTTTATCCAACCCTTAGTTACAAGCACACTCCAACCATCGGTATTTAGTCCTCCCCCAACGCTAAATTCTTTCGTAAGCGATTTTGGCTTTTTCATCTTCACAGGCACGGGCGCTGTGTTGATAATTACTGTTCTTTTTTTCGTTGAATCAACATGAGTCGGGGAAACGGATTGGGCGTTTGCAGTGTATGCAAAACCTAATATCAAAACACCAAGAGAGTAGCGTAAAATCATATTTCCACAGTAGTGTATGTTCATTATAAATCTATACGTAATATACAGAGTTTTTATTTCACAGAACTCAATCGTGTATTATTTTTAACGAAAACAAGACAATGACTTCAAAAGTTGTTTATCACGGCGAGTTGAGAACAATTGCAACGCACATCAATTCCGGCACTACGATAGAAACAGATGCACCTTTGGATAACCAGGGTAAAGGTGAGCGATTTTCTCCTACAGATCTTGTTGCCACCGCACTGGCTTCCTGCATGTTTACTTTGATGGGAATAGCCGCGAGAACCCACAACATCAACGTGGAGAATATGGAATGTGAAGTAGAAAAAGTAATTGTAGCAAACCCACGCAAAATTGGCGCGGTAAACATAGCAGTTAACTTCCCTGCGGGTCAACAATATGCCGATAAAGAGAAAAAGATTTTGGAACATGCGGCGCTTACTTGTCCGGTATTTCTAAGCTTGCATGAAGATGTGGAGAAAAACGTATCATTCAATTGGGCGTGATTTGATAATGCCCAAACCGATAGAACATTCAAGACATCTTTTATTGCTGCAATAGTTATTAAACAGTTGAATGAGTGCTTGTGATTGTGCTGCATTTTCAGGCATCCAATTATGCTCGTTCCAGATAGCAACGATATTGTTACTTTCTGCATTCACTGACGAAAGCAATTGTAACGCACTCTCCTGATTTGCGGCTGTGCCGTGATAATGCGCGTAGAGAAATTGCACGGGTGCTATGGTGTTAATAATGATATTGTCTATAGAATCTGCGCCCAAAGCTTTTGGATAAGCTCGTTTCTGAATTTCATCAAAGCGATAGTGGTTTGTCCAGTACGCACTTGCAGTAACCTGTAGCAGCGGATATACTTCTTTGGCTGTTCCTTTTTCTACAATTTGCGAAAACAAGTGCAAAGATTTGTGTACTAAACCGGCAAACTGGGCTATGCGCACGGTGGGAAAATTAGGTGGACGCATACGCATGAAACGCCAGAGATGTGCCGCTATTGGTTGTAGCTTGTATTTCTGTTTCAAGTATTGATATTCCTTTTTCAGTTCATTGGGATAAGCTTCTTCAAAATCGGAATCCAGCATTCCGGCTTGTCCAAAAAGCAGTGCTTCTATTTGCATCATACTTTCTTTATGCTTTGCAAGAATATTTACGGGCAACGAACGTGCAAGCATGAGGAAAGGTGTTGCATTTACTTTGAAGCCAAAATTTGCAGCCATTCGCCAATACAAAAGATTTCTCCAGTCACCGGCCGATTGTTCAAGCGTGTCTGTCCAATCTTTTAATTTCTGTTCCCACCGCTCCGCAAGCAGACGATTGAGCCAGCTTTCTTTAACTATACTGTTCACTTTTGTGAGTTGCCTTGCGCACGCTATTGGTTGGGTAGTTTGAATAAGATTGGTGTACTGCTTAATTACATAATCGGGAATGTGCTGCTCCAATTCCATTTTTTCGAAAAACCCCTCCTCCTTTGCAACATCATCTTTATAAACTACATGAAGGATAATGTTCTGATATTTTTGATCAGATGAATGGTGATGCTTGTTCCAGTCGCTGGTTTTAATATGCAGTTCAACGTTTCCTACCAGAATTGTATCGCCGATCTTTATTCTTGCTTCTTCAAAATCAGGTCCCGCATTTGTGTGTCGTTTGCCAGGATGAATTACAGTAATAGCTTCGCCGTTGGTTGTTTGCAGGCCGACAGGATTATACAAGCTGTATTGCCAGATAAATTGAAACAGCATTTCGTTCATAAAATGTAAAATGCAAAAGGTAAAATATGCTAAAACAAACTACAAATAAACTGACATTTCTTTCTGATAGTCTTTTGCTGCGTGGTAAGCTTCTTCTGCAAAATTTTCTCCGGTGCCGGCATAGATAATACCGCGCGATACATTTATCAAAATACCTCCATCATTGTTCATGCTGTTTTTGCAAACAGTTGGTACATCGCCGCCCTGCGCGCCCACACCTGGAATTAGAAAAAAATGTTCTGGCAATAAATTTCTAACGTGCTTAAGTTGATCTTCCCTCGTAGCGCCAATTACAAACATGGTATTTTCCGGCGTACCCCAGGACGATACTGTTTTGAGAACTTTTTCATAAAGCGCATCCTCCCGATCTTCTCCGATTGAGCGAGCAATGTTGAGTAATTGAAAATCACTACTTCCGACATTTGATGTAAGCCCTAAAACTATTGCCCATTTGTTTTCAAACTGAAGAAAAGGTTTTACGCTGTCTTCACCCATGTAAGGAGCAACCGTCACACTATCGAACGGGTAGGTATAAAAAAAGGTTTTCGCGTATTGTTCGGATGTGTTGCCAATATCGCCCCTCTTCGCATCGGCTATTGTAAAAATATCTTTGGGAATATATTCAAGCGTGCGCTGCATGGTTTTCCATCCTTCAATTCCTTGTGCTTCATAAAATGCAGTATTGATTTTATAGGCTACGGCAAAGTCTTTCGTGGCATCAATTATTGCTTTATTAAAAGCAAAAGCCGCATCTTCCTGGTGCTGCAAATGCTTTGGAATTTTATTGAGATCGGTATCAAGCCCTATACAGAGTACGGACTTTTTACTACGAATAGTGGAAACAAGTTCTGTGCGTGTCATAGTGAGCGAAATTAAAAGGGAAAATCAATGATAGCATCTCAATAGGCAATAGTTTTTCGCCGCTGTTAAACTTCATTCCAAAAGCATAACAATCATCCATAATTATCATATCGTTTTTCAAAACATCATTAACTTCGGCCCAAAATCGCTGATACATGAATTGGAACCCCACTGGCATGATGGAAGAGCTGATCTCGACCTCCCAAAAACTTGCCAAAGGATACGAGACGCTACAAAAAATTGACAACGTAGAAGTTGCCACTACACCCAAAGAACTTGTTTGGCAACGCGACAAGGTGAAAATGTATCACTACCTCCGCGATACTCCTGCAAAATGTAAAACACCGGTATTGGTGTCGTTTGCAATGCTCAACCGCCACGATGTACTCGATCTTCAACCTGATAGAAGTCTGATGGCAAAACTCGTTTCGGAAGGTCTGGACGTGTACATTATGGATTGGGGATACCCCACCAAAGCCGACCGCTACCTGACAATGGAAGACTACATTGACGGCTATATGAACGATGCTGTTGATTTTCTCCGCAAAATGCATAAGGTAGATCAGATTCATAAGCAAGGCATTTGCCAGGGCGGCACGTTTTCAATGATCTATGCTTCGTTGTATCCTGAAAAACTGAAGTCGTTAACTACTTATGTTGCACCATTTGATTTTGAAAACGGTGGCTGCATGTTGTATAAATGGGCAAAGTACATTGACGTTGACACAATGGTGGATAGCGTTGGAACCATTCCCGGCGAACAGATTGATAGCGCATTTGGCATGTTGAAACCAAGCATGAACATCAGCAAATATTTTGGTGTGATGGACAGCCTGGAGGACGAAGCAAAGCTTATGAACTTCCTGAGGATGGAGAAATGGAAAGGTGATCTTCCTGCAATTGCCGGAGAAATGTATCGTAAATACATCAAAGACTTATTCCGCGACAACCTGTTGATAAAAGGAGAATTTGAACTTGGCGGCAGAAAGGTGGATCTGAAAAAAATGACCGTTCCTTACCTGAATGTATTTGCTACCGAAGACAATATTATTCCCAATCCGAGCACACTCGCTATCATGTCAAAAATTGGCAGCAAGGACAAAAAAGAATACCCTTTCCCCGGTGGGCATATTGGCGTATTTGTGGGTGGAAAATCTCAAAAAGAATTAGCTCCTACGGTTGCTAAGTGGACAGTAGAGCGTTGCTAAGACTCAATTATGAAAAATAGAAAGGTGCGTTTCAAAAAACGCACCTTTTTCATTAATCACACACACAACTGAAAACTGCTTTCCTAGTGATAGGTGGTTGAACGTTACGTTGCCAACCTTTTATAATTCGTTGTTTAATTCTTATCTCTTAACTATTATAAAAATTGTTCCAGCGGTGAGTTAAGCATCGTTCTATCGGTTGCTTGAAGCCGAACCCTCTGACGAATCCATGCCGCGACGAGACGATTCTTGTTGACCTGATCTTGTTTCGCTATCAAGGTTTTCTTGAGAACCTTGCTGTGTACGGTCAGACTGACTTTTACCGGTAGAAACTTCTTGTTGCAAATCTTCATCTAAACCCTGACGCTGTGTTGATTGATTGCCACGCTCCTGGGAACTGCCCAGATTACCTGATTGCTGACCTGCGCGATTTTGTTCTGGATTTTGATTTCTGTTCTCTGCCATAAGACTAATTTTTTTTTGAAAATGAACAATAAATTGTCGCTTACTTTTTAAAAGCATAATGCCATTGACGGAGTTAACCGAAAGAAAAAATAATTACTTCTGTTTTGTGGATAATTTCTTTGTCGTTACATCTACCCAAAAAAATATTGTGTTCCTCGGCGGCCTAATTTGGGGAAATAGCTACACAACAAAGTGTAGAACTTACATTGTCCTACTTTCGCTTAGTTATACTACATGATACAAGGCTTTAAGTACCCATACAATACCGCATCAGTCAAACTCAAATCCAGCGGAAAGATCAATTACATAGATGAGGGGAAGGGAAAGAAAACAATTCTGTTTATTCACGGGCTTGCCAACTATGCGCTGGGATGGAAACAGAATTTTGAACATCTCAGAAAAGACTTTCGCTGCATTGCTATAGACTTGCCGGGCAATGGACTATCCGAACGCGGAAATTTTCCTTACGGCATCAATTATTTCTCCACAGTAATTGTTGAGTTTATCGAGGCTTTACGTCTGGAAAATCTGGTATTGGCAGGACACTCTATGGGTGGGCAAATTGCAATTACCACGGTGCTGAATCATCCGCATATAGCCGAGGCATTGGTGCTGTGTGCCCCAGCCGGATTTGAAGTTTTTACTCCCTGGGAGGCCACGATGTACCAAACCTCAATCAGTCTTTTCGATTATTTTTCTTCCGAAGAAAATAGCCTGACCAAATCAATTCGTAGTAGTTTTTATCAGTCAACCCAGCAGGCAGATACAATGATAAATGACCTTATCGCCCTTTTAAGCAAATACCCCACTACGGAATATCGTCGGATGATAAATGCCTGCATACACGGAATGCTGCACGAACCGGTTTATAACAGTTTGCATCTTATTGCACAACCCACCCTTATTGTTTTTGGAGAGCGGGATGCCTTTATTCCCTCGCGAGCACTTCACCCTACCACCACCCGAAAAATAGCAACAGACGGCGCAGCCAAAATTCCAAATTCGCAACTTCACTTATTGCCCAGTTGCGGACATTTTGTGCAGTGGGAAATGGCGGAGAAAGTAAACAAACTTATTACCAGCTTTCTAAAATAATTGTGGCTTCGAAGGTCTGTAGCGATACACAAGTCTGAGAGAAAATATTAAGAGCCTCGCAAGGCTCTTAATTGTGTAAGCAGTTTTATTGAAGGAAAAAGTTTCAGGAAGTTCTGCCCAATATCTTTAGCATACGTCTATGCTCTAACAGAGCGTGAGCAAACGTTTTCTGGACGTTGTAAGGAATATTAAATTCCTGCGCGGTTTTTTCTACTATCGGCGCAATCTTGGGATAATGAATATGGCAGATTTGCGGGAACAAGTGGTGCTCAATCTGATAATTTAAACCGCCAATAAACCATGCAGTAACGCTGCTATCAGGAGCAAAATTGGTAGTGTTCAATACCTGATGAACCGCCCAGGTATCTTCTACTTTTCGTGCGGGAGTAGGCTCTGGATAGGTAGAGGTTTCCATAACGTGTGCAGGCTGAAAAATACAGGCAAGACCCAAACCCGCCATCATGTGCATCCCTACAAAACCTAAAACCACATGATACCATGCAACACCACTAAACATAAGCGGCAGTACAATGATATAAGCAACATAAATTACCTTAAGCAAACTCAATTCTAATACAGCCTGGCGCAAAGTAACTTTCTCCTTTTTCAACAAACCTTCTTTATCGTAGCGCCCCAACTGACGAAAGTCTTTTACTGTAACCCAAAAAAGATTCATGAGCATATAAAGAAACCAGGCGTAAACATGCTGAAAGCGATGGAAATTATGTCTGGGTTTGTGTGGTGACATACGCAACAATACACCTGCTTCTATATCCTCGTCAAGCCCGTCAAGATTAGTGTAAGTATGGTGCAAAATATTGTGCTGTATGCGCCAGTTGCGCGAATAACCGCCGAGTATATTCAGCAAACTTCCAAGAAAACCATTGATGTATTGCTTATTGGAATAAGAACCGTGATTGCTATCGTGCATTACAGAAGTACCGATGCCCACGATTCCTAAACCCATCAATATCCATGCGCCATAAAAAAGCCATAAAGGTGTTGCAACAAGTCCTGTGACCACTGCCAGGTAGGGCACGAAGTATAAAGATATCATCACGATAGTCTTCAACATCATAGCGCGATTGGCGTATTTTGAAATATTGTTTGTTTTGAAATAATCCTCAACTCTTTGCCGAACGGTATCGTAAAAACTGTCTTCGCCTTTGGGAGCGAACTTTACTAAAGCTTTTTTTTGTTGCACTTTCTAAATGATAAATTATTCCCGAAGGTAAACCAAATCACTTTACTATCGTGTTAAGGTCGTTTAACACCGGCTCTGTTCGCTATACTTTTACGGTCTTCCATGTGCCTCTTCTAAAAAGCAAAATAGCAGCGATGGCAATGCAGCTTTCCGCAATAGAAATAGCCCAGAACACTCCGTGCGCACCAAAGTTCAGCGTAATGGCAAGCACATACGCAAGCGGTATTTGAAACAACCAAAAACCAAACAGGTTGAGAATTGTTGGCGTGCGGGTATCGCCTGCACCATTGAAGGATTGAGAGATAACCATGCCGTAAGAATAGAACACATAACCCAGGCACACAATCCGCAAACACAAAGTGCCATATTCCACCACTTCAGGGGAATTGTTGAAAAAGCCAATAATCCAATGGGCACCAAAAAAGAATATTACCGTAATAGCTCCCAAAAATATCATGTTGTAAAAGCCTGCTTTCCACACCGATTTTTCTGCACGTTCCGGTTGCTGTGCTCCGAGATTTTGCCCCACAAGTGTAGCAGCAGCATTTGCCATGCCCCAGGCAGGGAGCAGTGCAAATATGATTACTCTTATGGCAATGGTGTAGCCCGCCAGTGCATTGCTTCCAAAGTTTGAAAGGATTCGTACCAGAAAAATCCAACTTGCAGAAGCAATGAGAAATTGGGCTGTGCCACCAAACCCTATTTTCAGCAAACTGCCAATAATTGGTAAGTCTATGTTTGTATGTCTGCGCCTTATTTGAAGAATGCCACTCCCTTTGAACAAAAAATACAATTGGTAGAGCACACCACATCCACGACCAATAGTAGTTGCCAGTGCAGCGCCGGTTAACCCAAATGCAGGGATGGGTCCCAAGCCATTAATAAGTGTGGGGCAAAGTATAATGTTGAGAATGTTTGCCAGCCATAAGGAACGCATTGCCACAGACGCATCGCCTGCGCCGCGAAAAATACCGTTGATCATAAACAACAGCATGATGACGAAATTACTTCCCAGCATGATCTGCGTATAACGGTAGTTTTTTTCAATAAGCTCCTCATGTGCGCCCATTAATCGCAGCAAGTCTTTTGCGAAAAACATCCCAGCAACCGAGACGGCTAATGAAATGCCGATTGCCAGATAAATAGCTTGCATACCGGTATGTGCAGCGGCATCTGCATTTTTTTCTCCCACACGCCGCGCTACTACCGCAGTAGCAGCCATACTTAGTCCGATGCCTACAGAATAAATAATGGTAAGCATTGACTCAGTAAGTCCCACAGTAGCGACAGCATCGACTCCAAGTTTGCCCACAAAGAAAACGTCCACTACTGCAAACAAAGACTCCATCACCATTTCCAAAATCATGGGAATGGACAACATGAAAATTGCACGATTGATACTGCCGGTAGTAAATTCTTTTTCTTCGCCGGTCACGGCAATTTTAAATAATCGAAGGATATTCTTCAGGCGATACGGCTGAACAGCACGTTGCGTCATTGTAAAAATGTTTGGCGGTTAAATGCATAAATAAAGAGAACGGAGTACCCGAACCATCGGCAGCAACTGCCGAAGACAAGAGAAGAAGGATTAAAGAATCATAGGCAAAAAGAAGGGCGCAAATGTAGTAGAAAAACTTTATTGATAAATGCTCGGCTGCGATGAGCTATTTCATTCGACGACTAAGGTATCTTTTGCTTCTTCCGAAATGCACTACTGCCACAATAACTGTTTCAGCTTCAATTGTGAACAAAACTTTGTAAGGAAAATTTTTTACTAGCGCTCTTCTTACCTCATTGGTTATGGATGTGTATAGGTAAGGATTGGTTTTTATTTTTTCCAGCGTTGAGGAAAGTGATTGAAGAAATTTATTTCCTAAACCTTTAAGTTCACTTTCATACCGTGATACAGTTTCGTCAACATCAATAAGAGCAATTGGCTGAATTGCAATTTCAAAAGCCATACTTCTTCATTAGTTTTTGCTTCGCATCTTCCCATGCTATTATCTGTGAGGGATTTTTCAGATATTCCTCGTAGCGCTCTCTTGCAATCCTTACTTCTTCTTCGGTTGCAGGCATAGTGTCTTCATCAATGCTATTCCATATTGCCTGAACTGCTTCAATCTTTTTTTCAGTGTTTTCCTTCAAAATTTCCTTGAGTGCATTTTCCATAACGACTCTTTACTTTTTCCAAGTTTACTAAACAGAAGATTAGCACATTCAAAGTCATGAGCCAACTATCTTTGCGCTCCATGTCTGTAAACATTCTTGCTATAGAATCTTCCTGTGATGAAACAAGCGCAGCCGTTATCCGTGATGGGGTAGTGTTGAGCAATCTTATAGCTACCCAAAAAGTTCATGAACAATATGGCGGTGTAGTTCCTGAAATGGCTTCAAGAGCGCACATGCAAAACATAGTTCCGGTAGTACATGTAGCATTGAAAAATGCAGGGGTGTTGCGACAAGAGATCCATGCGGTTGCATTTACGCAGGCACCTGGTCTTATCGGTTCTTTAATGGTGGGCGCATGTTTTGCTAAGGGTTATGCGCAGGCGCTTAATATTCCATTGATTGCAGTACACCACATGCAGGCTCATGTTCTTGCGCATTTTATTGAAGATCCAAAACCCGAATTTCCGTTTCTGTGTTTGACGGTTTCAGGTGGGCATACACAAGTGGTTTTGTGCAAAGATTATCTTGACATGGAAGTGCTGGGCGAAACCATAGATGATGCCGCAGGTGAAGCTTTCGATAAAACTGCGAAGATGCTTGGCTTGCCTTATCCCGGCGGGCCGGTTGTGGATAAACTTGCACAGCAGGGAGACCCCAAACGTTTCAATTTTCCGGTATCAGAAATGAAAGGTTACGATTTCAGTTTCAGTGGAATTAAAACGGCGGTGTTATATTTTCTTCAGAAAGAAAAAAAGAACGATCTCGATTTTGTTCAGAAAAATATAAATGACATCTGCGCTTCAGTTCAATACACGATTATAAAAATGCTGATGAAGAAACTGGAAAAAGCAGCAGAGGAAATGAACATAAATCACATCGGTATAGCCGGTGGCGTGTCTGCCAATAGTGGATTGAGAATTGCACTTATGGAAACCGGTATGCGCAAGGGCTGGAAAACGTACATTCCGCAGTTTGAATATTGCACCGACAATGCGGCAATGATAGGTATCACAGGATATCATAAATACCTGAAGGGTGAATTTGATGATTTGACTGTAAGTCCGTCTGCAAGAGCAAGCTGGTAATGAGCAATAGTTATTTTCAGTTCAAGCAATTCAGAGTAGATCAGGAACACTGCGCTATGAAGGTGTCAACAGATGCTTGCATACAAGGCGCGTGGACACCTGTTTCATCGGAAATAAAAAACATACTGGATATTGGTGCAGGTACCGGATTGCTTTCTTTGATGATGGCGCAACGAAATAAAACCGCGCACATTGACGCAATAGAGCTTGACACCAATTCAGCTCGCCAGGCACAACAAAATTTTGAGCAATCTGAATGGGGTAAGCGATTAAACATTATAGAAGCAGATGTGCGACAATACAAGTTTGAGAAAAAGTATGACCTCGTCATCTGCAATCCTCCCTTTTTTGTAAACAGTCTTTTAGGCAACAACGAGAAACGAAATGTTGCAAAACACACAATTAATTTGTTGTTCAAAGATTTATTTCACGCAATAGTACAATCACTCAGCCCAACGGGCTATGCATCAGTGTTACTTCCTGCTATGGAACATAAGGAGTGGAGCAAACTGCTTGAGGCTAACAACTGGCAGATTTTTCACGAGCTAAATATTGTTCCCAGAGTCAAAGAAAAACCCAACCGTGTAATCAGTTTGTGTAGCTCCTCTCCAACAAATATGGAACTGACTGAAGACTTAATTATCCGCAATAGCACAAACGAATACACACCGGAGTTCACGCATTTGCTGAAACCTTTTTATCTGAAACTTTAGGTGGTTAATTTCCCATCTCACTCCACTACAAAACCTTCAAGGTTTATTTTCCATTCAGAAAAAATTTCAAAATTTTCTGCGAATTGATCGTCTGTAAACTTTGCAAGAGCAGCATTGTTAGTAATCATGGTACTTTGAAAACGTCCAGGATCTTTAAGCTCATGTCCGGCAGGTATTTGTTGTAGTATCATTCCGCTCAGGTATTCGCCCCTACTACTTGTTAGCAATTTATTTCCGAGTATATACGCGGCATAAATTGTCTTTAACTCATCGTGGTTTAAGTTTAACTCTTCCGCTTTTTTAGATGATTCCATTTTCGCCATGAGCATACGGACGGAGATTCGTTTCAAAAACTCAGGAAGATGATAACCAGGCAGCATTTCTCCTTCCAGCAGCAGCAGATAAACATTTAGCAAACTCAGCGCATAAATATTGTGCTCTCGGAGGTCCTCAACAGGCGAAACACTCAATTGCATTTTGTGGGTATTTTGTTTTGAAAATAAAAATTGTCAGCTTCAAAACAAAGTGCCTCCCAAAAAATCAAAAATGCTTCAGGTAGAAATCAGTAGAAAGAAAAATGAAAATCAGTAGATGGTTATGTAACCTGTTTCCAGCAAGCTTTGATTTTTCTTCATTTCAAATTTGTAAATCCCTTTTCGCTGAAAATTTCTTTTATCAATGATCACGTTTTGCTCAGCGATCTTTGGCACTTCCAGCACCTGCCTGTTTTTGTCGTCAAAAAAGACCAGTGAAAACGCAGACTTTTTATCGTTACTATCAGGCAACTCCACATTTATGTGTCCTGTAAATGGATTGGTAAACACGTACTGCGATCGAATATAAGTGTAGGCGTTAATCTCAGACGGATCGGGAATTGTTCCATCTCCTAATGTGAGTGTAGTTACAATTTTTTGCAAAGAATCATTGGGTGGCAATACCCCTTGTTTCATAAGTTGCGCACTGTCAACAAATAGTTTTACGCGATTGCTAAACCAGGTAAGGTCGGAACTGAATACTATGTAAAGACGATACCAGTTAGTGCCGGGATTTGGGTGCCCGTCAATAAAAGCCTGCGTGCCTTTCTTTATATTTTTCACATAGCCTATAGTGGTAAAATTGAAAATGCTGTCGTTGCTTCTTTGCACCGCTATAGACTTGATGCCATCATACTGGCTTATCCAGGAAAGCACATTTACCCCTTTTTGTGTTGTAGCCATTACTTCGGGCAAGACGGGCTGGGCGTAGGTTGTGGCACAAAAAAATAAAGTTAGAACGCAAATAAAATTCAGCTTCGGGAGAAAACACCGCATCATGCGCCAAACCTACTGCAAATTGACTAACCAGAAATAAGCGCTATGCAGATTTTGTTTTTCGTAACATTTTTTCAAGCGAAAAGGAACATAGATGCTGCTTGTAGAAACCGCATTTTATGTTTAGGTTTAGCCATCATTTTAAAAACACTATGGGTTTATTCATCAGGAAGCCAATAAGTCAGTTACTTGAAGAAGCCTCCGACTCGGAAAAAGGTTTGAAAAGAACACTTACAGGATTGGGCTTGATCACGTTAGGTATTGGGGCAATCATAGGTGCTGGTTTATTTGTAAGAACTGCAGCCGCAGCTGCTCAAAATGCAGGGCCTTCCGTTACTATCGGTTTTCTAATAGCCGCTATTGGCTGCGCATTAGCAGGCTTGTGTTATGCAGAATTATCTTCTTCTATTCCAATTTCTGGAAGCGCTTATACCTATACCTATGCTACCATGGGCGAGTTACTAGCGTGGATCATAGGCTGGGATTTGGTATTGGAATATGCCGTAGGGGCAGCTACTGTAGGTATTGCCTGGAGTGAGTACCTGAATAATTTTCTTATAGAAGTTATGCATACTGCACCTATCCCTTATGAATGGTGTCATTCACCTTTTCAAACTTCATTAGAAGGCGTATCAGGTATCATCAATTTGCCAGCTTTAGGTATTGTAACCCTCATGAGCCTTTTGTTGATAAGAGGCATTCAAGAGTCAAGCTTTGTCAATACGATAATAGTAATCGTTAAAGTAGCGATTGTGATCATCATTATCATTTTGGGTTGGAGTTATATCAATCCAGCTTATCATACTCCTTATATACCTGATGCAACGACTTATACAGATCATCAGGGGGTAACCTATAATTTTGGCGGTATCATGGGGATACTTGGAGCAGCAGGTACTGTGTTTTTTGCTTTTATAGGTTTCGATGCTGTAAGCACAGCAGCACAAGAAACCAAAAATCCCAAGAAAGCAATGCCCATAGGTATTTTAGGTTCGTTAGTAATTTGCACTGTATTGTACATTCTGTTTTCCCATGTTTTAACAGGATTAGCACCATTAGAATTTTTCAGAGACCCGAATAAAGGTGGTGAAGCTTCTGTGGTAGCCGCCATACGCGAAGGAATGCCTGCTACATACAGTTGGCTTAGTAAGTCAGTAACGGTTGCTATACTCGCCGGATTTTCATCAGTGATATTAGTAATGTTATTAGGACAAAGCCGTGTGTTTTATTCCATGAGTTGCGATGGTCTATTACCCAAGGTATTTTCAGAGGTGCATCCCAAATTTAAAACACCCTACAAGGGCAGTTTGGTTATTTTAATTTTAGTTGGATTATTTGCTGCCTTTGTACCTGGAGATGTAGTTGGGCACATGACAAGTATTGGCACCCTCTTCGCATTCATGTTGGTTTGTGCTGCTGTAATTATACTTAGAAAAAAAGATCCTGATTTAAAAAGAGAATTTAAAACACCATTGGTGCCATTCCTGCCTATACTCGGAATTATAGCCTGCGGAACAATGATATTTGGATTAGGTTGGGAAAATTGGCTGCGGCTATTTATATGGCTTGCCCTCGGATTTATAATATACTTTGGGTATAGCATGAAGAATAGCAAGTTGGGAAAAAGTAAAAGACAGAAATAAGGTTTTGTAAATATTGCTTCAGAAAATGCCTCTCGCCGAGGCATTTTCTATTTCCATTAACAGCCAAATGAAACTTATGGTGTGGTTTTTTTAGTTCGTCTTTAGTAAATAATTCTAAAACTACAGGCTATGAAAATGAACATGGAGCATCTGAACATGCGCAACTTACGCGGAAATGGAATGAGTGAAGAGCAACGGAGAATATTGATGATATCTGGAATAGTAATCGGTACAGCGGCACTGCTCACCTATCCGGCTATTTTACTCTACAGGCACTTTAGAAACCAACAAAGCGAAATGAATCAGCAACAGGAGGAAAATACAACAAAGAGCTTTGCGCCAAGCTACAGAGGAAAACATAAACCACATCACAGAAAAGCAGAATCAAACGGACATATACCAGAAGCTCAATCTTAGAAGCTTTGTCCTTTGATGATAAACTTGACTTTGAATAAAATTGCAGGCAACTTGTTACCAGGTTGCCTGCAATTTTTTATACGATGGGCATGTTCTAAAACCTATTGATATGCCTTTTTATTTCTCGTTCTGCTTCTCTGCCTTTAATGGTTTCCCTTTTGTCGTGAAGTTTTTTACCCCTGCCTAAACCAATTTCCATTTTGGCAAATCCCTCATCATTTACGAAAACAGCGAGCGGTATAATAGTGAACCCTTTTTCTTTGATCTTTTGCTCCCATTTTCTGATTTCCCGTTTGGTAAGTAAGAGCTTCCGTTCTCTCGTTGGGTCGTGACCTGCATAGCCCGCATTCACGTACTCAGCAATGTGCAAACTTTTAACCCAGAGTTCTCCTTTATTAAACAAGCAATAACTGTCGTTAAAACTCACTTTTCCATTTCGCACGGACTTAATTTCCGAACCGGTCAAAACCATACCTGCGGTCAGGCGGTCTTCGATTGCATACTCAAACGTGGCGGGTCTATTCTTTATGTAGATTTTCTGAGACAAGGCATTAATTTATCAGCGGAGATAGTTGCATCAAACTTTTTCCTTCATAAACCACTCATTTACGCGCGCCAGTGTTTCTTTTAAAGTTTTCCTATCAATAATAAAATCGAGAAAACCATGCTCCAGTAAAAACTCCGAGCGTTGGAAACCAGCGGGTAAATCTTTTTTAATTGTTTCTTTTATTACACGTGGACCAGCAAAACCGATCAATGCTTTTGGTTCAG
Organism: uncultured Taibaiella sp.; assembly: GCA_937870855.1. Lineage (GTDB taxonomy): Bacteria > Bacteroidota > Bacteroidia > Chitinophagales > Chitinophagaceae > JAFIGV01. The sequence continues at coordinate 24,009 of CALMWT010000197.1, read as the reverse complement.
CAATATTTATGTCGCCCAGCATAGCATAGCTCGCAGTTACACCACCAGTTGTTGGATCGGTCATTAACGAGATATAAGGCAAACCGGCTTTAGCAAGCTGAGTAAGTTTGGCTGAAGTTTTCGCCATTTGCATTAGAGAGAAAGCGCTTTCCATCATACGAGCACCGCCCGATTTTGAAATAATCATAAATGGCATTGCATGTTTTATTGCATAGTCAATGCCGCGACTAATCTTCTCCCCAACTACACTTCCCATTGAGCCACCAATAAAGTTGAAATTCATGCAAGCAACTACAAGGGGTTTTCCCTCTACATTTCCCACACCTACGGTCATGGCATCTTTCAAACCTGTAGAATTCTGTGCATCTTCAAGTCGCTTATCGTAGGGCTTCATATCTACAAAGCCCAGCTTATCTACCGGAACGATATTCTCGAACAGCAATTCAAATTCGCCGTTATCAAAAATGATCTCGAAATATTCAAAGCTGTTAATACGGTTGTGATAATTGCACTTCAGACAAACGTATTTGTTGTCTTTAAGTTCTTTTACTGTATAAGTCGTTTTGCACTCTGGGCATTTATGCCATAGTCCATCCGGTGCTTCCTTCTTTTCTTGCGTTGATGTTTGTATTCCTTTCTTAATTCGTCGAAACCAGGTGGACATAATCTTTCAGATTAATGAACAATGTGCTTTGCAATGGGCGATAAAGATACAACACCGTGTGTTAGTTAAATCTTGCCGCTCAATCTATACTTAGTGTTTTATCAGTCTTTTGGTAATTACACCGTCAACAGATTTTATTGTCAGCACATAAATTCCTGCTGCTTTTCCACGTAAATCAATTGTTGCATCCTGTCCATTTTGAATGGTAGTATTATACGCAAGTCTTCCGCTTATGTCCACCACTTTAAGGTCGGTAGATGATTGAGTTTTAGAAAAGCTAACGTTGTAAATGCCATCTGATGGGTTTGGAAAAACCTGAACGGAATTTTCAAAAGAAAGACTTGATAAAGAAGTTGCATCAACAACGGAAATATCGTCAATAGCAATATCGCTTTCTTCATTTGTACCTGTCAGTCCTCTTATTCTTAAACTTATTATCTGGCCCGTATAAGCGCCAAGCCCTACAGTAGCATATTGCCAGTTGTTCCCTTGATTTCCTATCAAAGCTGGTAACACATCATTTATCCAAACTCCGTTTGAAAGTACATCTACATGCAAAGAACCTGTACCACTTCCAAACATGTGATAGCCCAAAACAAGTTTAGGATTGGCTGACCCACTGAGATCTATACATGGTAACACTAAATTTGCCTGTTTTCCATAACAATTAGTGGCTTCCAAATAAGCATATTTTCCTATCGCTATACCAGGGTTCAAATCCATAAGCGGGCCGGTAAGACTATCAATATTTCCTGTAGGTGTAGGGCCACTGCTAATACGCCAGTCAATATCGTCATCCACACCATTACGTTCATTTCTCCAACCTGCAATGGGTATGCACTGCTCTGTTTCGCAATTGGCTGATGTGTCGCAAAGATTGAAGTTTTCAAAATCAGCATAAAAAGGGAGCGTCATTGTGGGAGGTTGCACAATGTCTTTCATCCAAGCAATAGTGTCATTAACAGGTGTAAGGTCCAGCAAATTTTCCACCCAGGCTTTGATCTGATAACTACCAGGTGCTGGAAAGGAAATTGATGGGGAAAAAGTATGTGTAACTGTAGTCTGCGGAGGAATTGAACCATTGAAAGCATCTACTACCGGCACTCCTCCATTCACTGTGTACTTCACGGAAATATTATTAAGCGGCGCGAGTCCATTGTTTTTTATCTGAATGGCTACTTGCTCTGTAATGGGGGTGCTTTGGCAATTGATGATTGATTTTTCCGAAGGGCTGGTAAAAGAAACCACACCAAGGTCATCGGCAATAATACAGTTGAAAGGAACGGCAGAATAAGTTTGCGCCAAAGCTCTTCGCCCCTTGCAATCATTTGCACCAATAGCATGAACACTAAACCATCCGGGAGTTAAAGTGTTGATACCTTTTACAATACATGAGGTGGTAGTTGAAAAACCAACAGAATCCATATACTGAGTTCCAAGAACACTTACCACATAGCCCGTAGCACCTGAAATAGCAGTGTAACTAACTTTCATCGAATCAATACACACCCAATCAACTGTAAGTCCCGAAGGCACCCCGATAATTGAAAAAGGTGCGTCTGATTGATCGCTAAGTGTACCGCGCGAAACCCTTACTAATGCCTGACCGGTAACGGTGGAAGGCGGAGTCCAGTTGAAATAACGTGAACTTCCTGACACGTTTGTAGAAATGTTGGTCCATGAAGCGCCATTATTGGTGGAATATTGAAGAGTGAAATTTCCGGTATTGCCATAAGCATCCCAGCGAATAACTTCTTGTAATGCAGGTACAATTGATTCACCGCCTGAAGGATAAACAACAGTGATCTGATTCATTACAAATTCATACACCACTACATATTTCTGAGGTCCGGTCGGAATGGCAAAACCATTTACATTAACTGTATAATTCCCTGTTGCAGGATTCGGAATTGTTACCTGCTCTACGTTGTTCAAAGTATCTATTCCCTGAACGGCATTTGAATTTAATACAGTGGCATTGGGGGTAGGATTAAGCACCCACGGATTTACTATTGAGGAAGAAGGTGTCGCTACCGACATGTTGATATTATTTACCAAAGCCTTTGATACGCCAGCTGTTGCTTCTTTATCATGCCAGTAAATCATCACTCTCAATTCGGCTACATTGGAAGGAACTGAAATTGTGTGCGTTTTAGTAGCGCCTTGACTAATAGAATCGAGCAAGTATTGATTGTTTTGCAAAATGCCTAATGCTCGTCTTGCATTTATTCTGCCGTACCCATGTTTGTAATCAGGACCAGGATTACCAATATCATCTCCCGTATTTAACACTGCTGCTTTAATAAGTGCAGAAGGTGGATTTGCTCCATTATTCAGGCTTTTGTAGGCGTGGTACAATTGTGCAACAGTTCCGGCCACTCCGGGACAAGACATTGATGTTCCGGTTTTTTGCTGATACACATCCGGGTTGATAGTTGAATTTACATTTGTTCCTACAGCGCAGATGTCTGGCTTTATTCTGCCATCTTTCGCAGGCCCACGACTGCTCGAACTGTTCAAAGCGTCATCATAAGAAAGGTTCCCAACAGCTATTACATTCTTAGCCTGCTTATGCCCTCCCGTAATATTTCCCCATCCTGCACCTGCGCCATATCCATAGTTTGATGTACCTGCATTACCCGCAGAAAATACGTGGATCAGGTCGTTCATTGAATTCATGTGAATATCCATTAGTCGCGCACGAGTAGTATAACCCGCATTATTTCCATCGCTGTAAGACGTAGATGTAATTCTGATATTGTGCTTATTGTAGTGATTGTAAATACTGTCGAAAGCCTGATAATAATTTGCAAAACTTCCACCTACTCCATACACGCCAAGATTAGCGCCAAATGCCATTCCTTTTGTAGTAGGATTTCTGTTGCCTGCGCCAAAAATAGTTCCGGCGCAATGGTCGCCATGATTCCCATTGTTGAAGGAAATAAACTGATTAATAATTCTCCCTGTGTAGTCAATATGCGGCCCAATTACACCATCATCATTCAACGCTACCGATACACCAGTTCCGTCATACTTTAAGCCACCGGCATATTCTGTAGCAATCATATTGGAGCGATGATCTGTCCGACCTACAAGATTATCTGGCTGAGGATCGCCATCTGCAGGTTCTATAAAATAGAAATGAGGATCATGGGCAATTTTCTCTATCGCGGAAATATTGACGATAACTCTAAAAGCATTTTGATCTTCCAGTACATGCACTATTTCTCCACCTGCCATTTTCAGCGCCGCCGCAGCTTGTTCACTTGCTACATCAGGATGATGAACAACGATCAACTCAATTTTACCATGTCCGCGAAGCGCAAAATCAGGATACTTTTTTGTTGCAAGATCCTGGGTAAATTTATTTACTGGCGATATCGGTAAGATGCTCCTAATGTTAGGCTCATTGAGGGTAGCTACATTTAAAGACCCCGGCAAGGATGCCATGAAACTATAATTGGGAACATAGTTATACAGCGTTATTCCTTTTGCCAGCAAAGTTCGTTTTTGCTCGTCGGTAGGTATCTGGTAAAACTGGATGAAACGATAATACCTGCCGTTTACTAACTCCTCCTTTGGCAAGGCTGAAGTGAAACTTTTTTCCTGTGGAAGAAATGCTCCCGACTGCAATTGCACAACATAATTTTGAGCAGATGCCACCGCAGTGATCGCCAGAAACAATAAACTGTGTAGTAATTTTTTCATTGACAAATTTTCAGAAGCGCGTAATTTATTCAAAATACTCAAGAACCTTTTAAAATTCCTTTACGTAGCTACGAGTTCGATTGCCGAGGGTGGATCCCATATTTTCGCTTTTAAAACACATTCATACCGATGGGCTGCACCCATCGTTAGTAATTTCGCCCTTTCAGGGCTTATCTTCAGCCAAAAAATTGGGATGCACCCATTGCAGATTTAGTGCACAGTCAGAATCGGTTTTGCGTTTTAAATTTGCCAAAAGCACAGAATGTATATTAAGAATCAGACCTTCAATGATGAAGAAACACTTATGGAAATGCTCTTCGATTTTTCTTTGGGAGAAGCCGCACCACTCATCATAGAACTTAAAGAAGAAATTGAGAAAGAATTGGAAAGTAACACTGCCTTCAAAGAATACCGCGCTACACTTACCGATGAAGAAGATCGTCTGGAACTCGAAACAGAAGAACGTTTGATAAGACTTAGCGAAGCGCTGTTGGCAAGATTTGATCGTTTCCAAACCAAAGAACAAAAACTGTACGGAATAAAAAATGGTGAAGAAACTGTTTTGTATGAGATAGATCTTATTTGATTGTTCCCCCCTCATTTTCACCTTTTCCATTCACCACCGCGCAAGAGAATTGGCTATATTCGCCACTTAGCTAATCAATTAATCCTCAGTATTCAAAATGAAAAAATTGTTGTTGCTGGTCGCTGTTGCATTTCCCATACTTGCTAATGCACAGGACGATCTTGTAAAAAAGCTGGACGCAAACAAAAGCGATAGTGCAAAGAAGAAATTCAGTTTCACGCCTATCATTAATCTGGAACGCACTGATGTAAAAAATCAGGGGAGTAGTGGTACTTGCTGGAGTTACTCCACCAATTCTTTTCTTGAAAGTGAGATGATACGAATGGGTAAAAAACCAGTGGATATTGCAGAAATTTTTACCGCGCGAAATGTCTATATCAACAAAGCAGAACACTACATCCGTATGCACGGTGCCGTAGCATGGGGCGATGGCGGTGCCTGTCACGATGTGATAAACATGTACGCTAAATATGGCGCTGTGCCGCAAGAAGTTTACACCGGACTTAATTATGGTACAAGCAAAAATAAGTTTGCCGAAATGCAAGCTGTTTTGAAAGGAATGCTGGACGCACTGGTGAAAAATCCAAACGGAAAATTGAGCCCTAATTGGAAAAAAGCTTTTACGGCTGTGCTCGATTCTTACCTGGGAGAAGTGCCCGAAACGTTTAGCTACAAGGGAAAGAAATACACACCGAAAACTTTTGCTGATGAGGTAGTTGGCATCAACCCGAATGATTACGTAGAGCTTGCATCGTTTACCGATCAGCCTTATTACAAGAAAGTGTTGTTTTTAGTTCCCGACAACTGGAGTTTCGACAAAGTGTATAATGTAAAGATGAACGAGATTACCGATGCAATAGACCATGCGCTTAAAAAAGGATATAGCGTAACCTGGGCAACTGACGTAAGTGAAAAATATTTTAGCTGGAAAAATGGGGTTGCATTTGTTCCTGAAAAAGACTGGGACGACATGAGCGAGGAAGAGCAAAAAAATCTTTTCAACGGACCGCGACCCGATAGAAAAATAACCCCCGAAATGAGACAGATCGCTTATGAAAATTATGAAACTACAGACGATCATGGGATGCACATTGTGGGTTTAGCAAAAGATCAGAGTGGCAAAGAATACTACATTGTGAAAAACAGTTGGGGAGAGAAAAACGATTATAAAGGCTATATCTACGTTAGCAAACCTTACGTTCAGTATAAAACCACTGCCTTTCTCGTTCATAAAAACGGATTACCCGCTTCACTGAAGGAAAAGTTGCGGCTAAATTGAGTTGATTGGAACCAGACACAAGAATAAATTAAGGAGGCATGTTTAGAAAAATAGGCACAAGCACGCCACCCGCAAAGTCAGCACTGCATGCTTGCGCCAGTGGGGGAGCAAAACGAAACCTTAGTTATTGCCTGTAGTGTTTTCTGTCACCCTAATCTTTGTTGCCCTTGCGGTTTAACAACGGTCTATACTTCTTTATCAGATATTCTTCAAGTTCGTAGCGTCCAAAGTCAGTCGGATGAAAGGAGGCGTTGCAAGTCTTCAGAAACGCGGTAACGGCTTTTTCTTCGTTCTCATTTAAGTACTTTTTCTTTCCGTTGATTTCTTTTAACTCAAAAGACAGAATTTCCGTTGCAATGTGTCGCCTTAAAGCTGAAAAATATGTCCTGCCGCTATGGGTTGCAAAACGTTGGTTGATGTCTGAACTTTCGCCAATATAAATCAAGTCGCCACTTTTATTTTGAACAAGATAAAGTCCTGCTCTTGAAAAAACCTTGTTGTCAAACCATTTTTGAAAAGTCTGTTTGAATATTTCTTTCTCGCCTTCATTTAAAAGCTCGCTTTTTGCCTTTTGAACTTCACTCCACAATCCGTCATGACAACAAACCTTTTGACGTTCTCTTTTTCCAAGCTGAAAGCTGTTCACAATCGTTGGCAAATTGACAATTCCAAATTCTTCTACTTCCTTTCTGCCGAGTTGTGTTGGCATGTGCTGAACCTTGAAATTGTCAATCAGCAGGACCGTTAACCCTTTGTTTTTGGTTAAATATTTCTGGTAATTCTTGAAGAAGGTTGAAGTTGTCGGCTTGAATTGTTGCTTTAACCGCTTGCAAATGTCTTTTGCTTCACCAACGTAGTATGGCTTCTTGTCGTGTGAAATGAGATAGTTTCCAAAGTCGTTATGGGAAATGTCACTATAACTTTCAAACGGTCGTTTTGAAAGTTCCCAAAGTCCGTCGGCAAGTGTGTTGTCGGAGAATTTTTGAACGTTCTTCCAAGTAATTTTTTCCATAAGCAGGTGTCAGTGCATTACAGGCAACATCATAAATATGCGCAATAAATTTCTTCCAAACAATACTTTTATTGCGCTTTTTGTCATTACGTAGATGCAAAATGCGCAATAGACCGTTTCGCTTTTCACCCCCATCTGGCGCAAGCATGCAGTCTTGGCTCCGAGGGGAGGGGCTTGTGCCGTTCTATTATTATTGGCTATAAAAAATAATGTCGCAGGTATTAAAGACTGCACTGCGAATACGCAAACGCACAGAGCAGTCTTACATTAGAGTAATTAAAGGAACAAACGCCCAGCATCCATCCAGAAATTGATGAACTAAGCCTCAACAATAATCTCACAACGGGTTGACTGACATCTTCATGTATGAGCTTCTTGATCGAGGCTCCTTTTTTATATCTTCAACCTGGCGTAATTTTTACAGAAATCTTTAGATAAACGAAACCTATTTTCTAAATTAGATGTACGTACATACATTTGCATTATGAAACTTCAGGAAGCATTGAAAACAGATCGTTTCAAAGATGAGCTGCATAAGGCATCGTTGAATGTAATCTACACTGCTTACTGGATGAAATCTAAGATGAGTGCTGTATTCAAAGAGCATGGGCTTACCGAAGAGCAGTTTAACGTGATGCGCATATTGAAAGGAAAACATCCCGAGGCTATGTGTGTGCGTGATATTGCTTCCCGTATGCTGGAAAAAAACTCGAACGTGCCCCGTATTATTGACCGATTGGTGGCGAAGAAATTAGTGAAACGCGCTACTTCCAAAGAAGACCGGCGGGAAACGTTGATAGTGCTTACCGAAAAAGGAATCAGTCATTTGGCGGTAGCGAGCAGTGCAGTAGAAAATCTGAGTGAAGAAATCTTAAACCTCACCCAAAGCGAAGCAACTCAACTGCATGAATTGCTTGAAAAATTCAGAAAAATTGATTGAAAACATTACTTAACCAAATACTAAAATCAAACAAAAATGGAAGCAACAAAATGGCAGATTGACAGTACGCACAGCGAAGTGCAGTTTAAGGTAAAACACATGATGATCTCTACCGTTACTGGGTACTTAAGTAGTTTCAATGCTACGGTAGTAACTAATGGCGATGATTTTACGACTGCAAAAGTTGAATTTACCGCAGACCTTAGCTCAATCTCTACCAACAATGAGCAACGCGATACGCATCTGAAATCAGCAGATTTCTTTGATGCAGAAAACCATCCTCAGATAAAATTTGTGGGTGAAAAACTTGAAAAAGTGGACGATGAAAACTTTGTATTGCACGGCAATCTTACTATTCGTGGCACTACAAAACCGGTAAAACTACAAGTGGAGTATGGTGGCATAGCTGTAGATCCATGGGGTAATACACGAGTGGGATTTACCGTAAATGGTAAGATCAACCGAAAAGAATACGGACTAAACTGGAACTCGATTACCGAAGCAGGAGGCATTGTAGTAAGCGATGAAGTGCGTATGCATGTAAATGCAGAGTTCGTAAAAGAGCAGGTAGCAGAAAACGCGAATGCGGGTTAAAAAATTTCAAGCGTAAAAACAGAACTGGCTGCCTCGAAAAGGGCAGCTTTTTATTTCGTAACACCGAAGCTTTTTGTATTTTCCACATTCGGCGGATTACCTTTGTGGTCTTTTAATACCGGAAAATTTAGTTATGCTGATACAAGAACAAACTGTACAGGCAAACGGGCGTTTATCGTTTGAAGAATTCAGACAAGAATTGTTGAACGACTACCAAATAATGGTGGCAAGCAGAGAGGCAAGTTTGATTGGCAGACGCGAGGTGCTTACTGGTAAAGCAAAGTTTGGCATTTTTGGCGACGGAAAAGAATTGGCACAGCTTGCCGCAGCAAAGTGCATGCAGCCTGGTGACATTCGTTCGGGTTACTACCGCGATCAGACTTTGATGTTTGCAACCGGCATGAGCGATATTGAAAAGTTCTTTTCACAGCTTTATGCAAATCCTGACGTAACACAAGAACCCTCTACCGCCGGCAGAATGATGAATGGTCACTACGGCACGCGCTGGCTGAATGATGATGGAGAATGGAAAGACCTGACCACTACACCACATTCATCAAGCGATATATCTCCTACCGCCGGACAAATGGTTCGTGCATTGGGACTTGCTTTTGCTTCCAAGTGCTATCGCAACATACCGGAGTTAGAAAAAGGATTTGAGAAGTTTTCTAAAAAAGGAAATGAGGTAATCTTCTGTACCATTGGCGACGCTTCTACATCGGAGGGGTTATTTTGGGAAAGTGTAAATGCAGCAGGGGTTTTACAAGTGCCACTCGCAATATTTGTTTGGGATGATGGTTATGGAATTTCTGTTCCGAGAAAATACCAGACAACGAAAAATTCCATTTCTGAGGCACTCGCCGGAATGCAATATGACAGTAAAAAAGGCGGCATTAATATCTATACAGCAAAGGGGTGGGACTATCCACACCTGATGCAAACCATTCAGCATGGCATTTCGAGAGTAAGAGAAACGCATATACCTGCCATCTTCCATATTCAGGAAGTAACACAGCCACAAGGTCATTCTACTTCCGGTTCGCACGAACGTTACAAAAGCAAAGAAAGATTGGAATGGGAAAGAGAATATGACTGCCTTGTGAAAATGCGGGAGTTTCTTTTAGAAAATGAAATTGGGGATGACGCAAGACTGAACGAAATAGAGAATATTGCAAAACAAGAAGCAAGAGAGGCAAAACAGAGAGCTTGGGAAAATTTTATTTCACCTATAAAACAACAAATACAACACGCTGCCAATCTTTGCAATCAGATAGTGTATGAGGGTGGGGAACAAGCCTCTGCCATTGCGAACCTTGTGCAAAAAATGGGGGCAATAAAAGAGCCAATTCGAAAAGATGTGATGCAGACACTCAGCCATGTGATGCGCCTTGCATCCGGCAATAGCGAAGCTGTGCGTGCAGTTCGTAATTATTATGAATACCTGAGAACAGAAAACCGTGAAAAATTTAGTTCGCACCTACATTCTCAGTCGCGTTTTTCTGCGATGAAGGTAAAAGAAGTGCCTGCCGTAAATAGTGGTGAAGTAGCAAATGGTTATGAAATTCTGAACAAGTTCTTCGACTCGACTTTCGCTAACAATCCTGCTGTGGTTGCATTTGGAGAAGACCTTGGGAAAATAGGCGATGTAAATCAAGGCTTCGCTGGTTTGCAGGAAAAATATGGAGAGCAGAGAATTTTTGATACCGGCATTAGAGAAGCAACCATCATTGGTCAGGGAATTGGATTAGCCATGCGCGGACTTCGTCCCATAGCAGAAATTCAATACCTCGACTATTTGCTGTATGGATTACAACCTTTGAGCGACGATGTTGCAACAATGCTTTATCGTACCCGTGGAGGACAAAAATGTCCGTTAATCGTTCGTACTCGTGGACACAGACTTGAGGGAATCTGGCATAGTGGCTCACCCATCGGCATGATCATCAACAGCATTCGGGGTATGTATTTATGTGTGCCCCGAAACATGGGACAAGCAGCAGGTATGTACAATACGTTGCTGCAAAGCGATGAACCGGGTATTGTTATTGAATGTTTGAATGGCTATCGTTTAAAAGAAAATTTACCTGCCAATCTTGATACATACACTATTCCATTTGGTGTACCTGAAATTATTCGCGAGGGAACCGACATTACTATTGTATCCTATGGCTCTACGCTAAGAGTAATTGAAGAAGCTATCGTAAACTATCTGGAGCCTCAAGGCATTTCTTGTGAAGTAGTAGATGTTAGAACATTATTGCCTTTCGATATTAACCACATGATCCTCGAATCTTTGAAGAAAACAAACCGGATTGTATTTGTGGATGAAGATGTTCCTGGCGGAGCTTCGGCATACATGTTCCAGCAGGTAATGGAAAATCAGGGAGGGTATCGGTGGTTGGATGTGGCACCTCGAACAATTGCTGCTCAGGCACACCGACCAGCTTATGCTACCGATGGCGATTATTTTTCAAAGCCAAATGCAGAAGACATTGCCGTTGTAATCCAGGAAATGATGGCTGAGTAAAGGTTCGCAAGAATGGTTTAATAATCTTCATATTATAGACAAACTATTTATAGTGTAGTTTTTGCGTGTTTATCCTGTTCGCCCATAGTGTAGCGGCATAGTTTTTTCAACTTGTGTTGTACAAAACCTCCTCACTATGGATAACAATAAGAAGGATAAGAAAAGGATTTTAAATCTTGGGATACTGGCTTTTGCACCATTGGTATTATTTGCTTTCTGGCTTCTCTATTATTTCATTATTCTGGGCGACTATATAGTTGAGCAAAGATTAGAAGAACACCTTGAAATAGCAGGCACAACAGTAGAATATTACACACCATTGTTCCTATTGCTTGGTACCAATTTCGTAGTAGCGTTTATTGCATTTCTATACTTTGTTTTAAATATCTGGACACGTCCCGATGTGCCTTCTGGAAATAAGATTGTTTGGGTGATATTTCTTGCAACATTCAATCTCGTAGCTTTCCCAGTTTTCTGGTACATGCACATTAAGAACGACTATGTACGGACTGCAAATGCATCTCCCGCACTCAGCTAAAATAAAAGCGCTCCAGTCAAGGGGCGCTTTTATTTTAAACTTATATCTGTAGGTCTTTACACCAACATCGTTACCGGATTTTCCAGATGTGCTTTTAGTGTTTGTAAGAAACTTGCTCCAACCGCGCCATCTACCGTTCGGTGATCGCAACTTAGTGTAAGTTTTAAAAGTTGGCGCACCACTACCTGATTATTTTCAACAACCGGTGTAGGCGAAATTTTCCCTACTGCCAGTATGCAACTATCGGGTGGATTGATGATGGCGGTAAATTCATCAATATCCATCATTCCCAAATTGGAGATTGTAAATGTATTCCCGGTAAATTCCGGCGGTTGTAGTTTCTTATTTCTTGCTTTCTCTGCCAGATTTTTTGACTCTTCAGCAATTTGCGATAAAGACTTTTGGTCTGCAAACTTCACAACCGGCACAATCAATCCATCATCAATTGCAACGGCAGTTCCTACGTGAATATGATCATTTCTGCGAACGAAATCGCCCATCCAGGAACTGTTTACTTCAGGGTGCTTGCGCAATGCCATTGCAGCAGCCTTAATTATTAAATCATTGAAAGAAACTTTTACCGGAGATAATTCGTTGATGGCTTTGCGTGCTTCAATAGCTTTGTCCATCGTCACCGTCATACGCAGGTAGAAATGCGGAGCCGAAAACTTGCTTTCTGAAAGTCGTTGGGCAATTATCTTTCGCATTTGCGACAGCGGAATATCCGTGTAACTTTCTTGTCCTAAAACAGTGGAGGACAATGAAGGACTTTGCTGTTTTTGCGTTGGCTGTTGTGCAGTTGGCGTAGCCTCAAACCCATCCACATCCCGCTTAATTATCCGACCATTATCACCACTTCCTTTTACCTGACGAATATCAATACCTTTTTCCTCCGCCAACTTCCGGGCAAGCGGAGAAGCTTTTAGACGCTCATCACTATCAGTTGGTTGTTGCGTGGCGTATTGGGATGTAGCAGTATTTACAGATGCCTGACCAGCGCTTGTTTCTTTTGGTTGTTCGGGGCTATCCGTGTTTTGATTATCATTTTTCAGGAAAGAAGAAATGTCCGTGCCCTGTTTTCCCACTATAGCAATTATTTCATTCACCTTAGCAGCATCACCTTCTTTTACGCCAATGTAGAGTAAAGTTCCATCCACATAGGGCATCACTTCCATCGTTGCCTTATCCGTTTCTACGTCAGCAAGTATGTCGTCGCTTTTTACTTTATCTCCTTCTTTTTTATGCCATGCTACTATTTTCCCTTCCTTCATTGTGTCGCTAAGCAAAGGCATCCGTATCACCGTGGCATCGCCAGGGTTAGGTGCAGAAGCTGGAGCTACACTTGGCTCCTGAGAGGCGGGCTGCGGTGGAGTAGTTTCTGCTTCCTGTTTTGAGGAATTATTATCAGAAGTGCCGGAAAGCAACTTGTTAAAATCTTCTCCTTCCTTACCCACTATTGCGATTATATCATTCACTTTAGCTGCCTTACCTTCTGCTACACCAATGTATAGCAAAGTACCATCTACATAAGGCATCACTTCCATCGTCGCCTTATCGGTTTCTACGTCTGCCAATACATCGTCGCTTTTTACTTTATCGCCCACCTTCTTGTGCCATGCCGCTATCACTCCCTCCTTCATCGTATCGCTCAACAGAGGCATTCGTATCGCTTCAGCCATAAGTGCTTTCCTTTATAATTTTTAAGGCTCAAAAGTAACTAATTCCGCGTTTGTAAAATAGTATTTGACCAACGTCAGTTGCGCCTGCTATTTTGTATTATTACAGCAAGTAACAAAGACCTATCCGCATGAACGACCTTCCTTATTCCATCATCACAATTGTCTTATGTGCTTTAGGATATTATTTTTCGTATAAACAGTATTCAAAGAGCAGTTTTACTGTTGCCGTTCTTTTACTAATGGTTTGCGGACTCATGCTTCGTGTCTATACTTCCTCCGATTTTTTTCTGCATTTTTGGGATGAACGCTATCATGCTCTCGTGGCAAAAAACCTAATCAAGCATCCCTTAATTCCAACCCTCTACGATGATCCGATTTTACCCTACAATTACAAGAATTGGACAGAGAGTCACATTTGGGTGCATAAACAACCCTTGCCCCTTTGGACGATGGCTGCAAGTATGGGGTGTTTGGTGTAAATGAAATAGCGTTACGACTTCCTTCAATTATCTTAACTACAGCCGGAATTGGACTTTCGTACTTTATTGGTAAATATTTTTTCAACAGGAAAACCGGGTACCTCACAGTGTTTTTTTATTCCATCAATGGTTTGATTATAGAATTAACGGCTGGCAGAGTTGCAACCGACCATATTGACATTTTCTTTTTGTTTTTCATTGAATTGGGAATTGTGTTCAGCATTTTTATTTGCACAACAACGAAAATTATTTTTCAACGTTTGTGCTGGCATTAGCATGGGTGCTGCAATTTTATGTAAATGGTTACCGGCGTTAATTGTTGTCCCGATCTGGCTTTTACTTGTAACGGACTCAGGAAAATTTAAGTCCAAAGCAATTGTTGTGCAGCTCATTGTTTTACTAACAACTTGTTGCTTCATCTTTCTTCCATGGCAATTATACATTTTTAAGACATTTCCTGCTGAAGCGAAATGGGAAGCGAGTTTCAATTTCAAACACATCACAGAAGGACTTGACGAACAAACAGGTCCTTTTTACTACTTTATTGAAAAAATCAGAATAAACTATGGTGAGTTGATTTATTTACCCTTGACTTGGTTTCTGTGGAAAACATGCAAAAACTTTCGAGACAAGAAGCTGCTGGCAATTACTATTTGGGTGATGGTTCCACTCATTTTTTTCTCCATTGCGAAAACAAAGATGCAGGCTTATATACTTTTCATTTCACCTGCTTTGTTTTTAATGACTTCAAATTTCTTTTTTATGCTTAATGACTATAGAAAGAGTCATAGGCTGAAATGGCTTTTTAATTTGATCCTGTTTTTGCTAATTGTTTTGCCTGTCCGTTACATGATTGAAAGGGTGAAACCATTTGAAAAAAATAACCGAAATCCTGATTGGGTAGTTGAGCTACGTGAACTAAACGACAAAAAGATAATAAAAGGTGTATTGCTCAATTATGATAAACCTGTGGAAGCAATGTTTTATACGGATTTAATGGCTTACCCCTACATCCCCGACAAGAATAAAATTGTCAGTTTGATAACTCTTGGCTACAGCATAATTATTAATGACAAAGGCACCTTACCCGAAGAAATAAAATCCATCAAAGGCATTACGATTATGAAACTTAAGAGTGAATAAGTATCCCCAAACATACTCTTCCCCTCACAGCCTTTGCTTCAACACAGGTATCATCGCGTCTTTCCATTGTTTGAAGTCGCCTGCAATAATGTGGTGCCTTACTTGCTTTACAAGATGCACGTAAAAGGCAAGATTGTGAATGCTGGCAATTTGCAATCCCAATATTTCATTGGCTACAAACAAGTGGCGCAAATAAGCTTTTGTGTAATAATTGCTCGACAAACAATCCAGCCCATCGTCAATAACAGAGAAGTCGGTTGCCCAGCGTTTATTTTTTATGTTTATCACTCCTTTGGTAGTGAAAAGCATTCCATTTCTTCCATTGCGTGTGGGCATTACACAGTCAAACATGTCAATGCCGAGGCTTATGTTTTCTAAAATATTCCACGGAGTGCCTACTCCCATTAGATAACGTGGTTTATTCCACGGCAAGTATTCGCAGCAAAGACCACACATTTCATACATCATCTCTTCCGGTTCACCCACTGAAAGTCCACCTATAGCGTTCCCTTCAGCTTCCATGGAGGCTACAAATTCAGAAGATGTTTTGCGGAGATCTTTAAAAGTGCTTCCTTGTACAATTGGAAAAAGCGTTTGACTGTATCCGTAGTGTGGTTCTGTTTCGCTAAATCTTTTAACGCATCTTGCCAACCAACGATGGGTAAGCTCCATTGATTTTTTGGCGTATTCGTAGTCAGAAGGGTAAGGAGGACATTCATCGAATGCCATAATAATATCGGCGCCAATGGCACGTTGCAAGTCCATGACATTTTCGGGAGAGAAAAGATGTTTTGATCCGTCAATATGCGATTGAAAAACTGCACCTTCTTCCGTTAGCTTTCTGCTGTTCGACAAAGAAAAAACCTGATACCCGCCGCTATCTGTAAGAATGGGTTTATCCCAGCCATTGAACCGATGCAATCCTCCTGCTTCTTGTAGCACCTCTGTTCCCGGACGCAGGTATAAGTGATAGGTATTGCCAAGAATTATCTCCGCTTTTATTTCCTCTTTTAGCTGTTGCTGGGTTACTGCTTTTACGCTACCCACAGTTCCCACCGGCATGAAAATGGGCGTTTCGATTTTGCCGTGATCGGTGATGATGGTTCCTGCTCGCGCTTTGGAATGTTCGTCGGTTGCTAAAAGTTCAAAATCCATTTTTGTAGTTGCTTATGCCTATTTGCGCAAGGCGCTATCCTGTCTTCACTTTGCCTACTGCCAACTGCGCGCTGCCACTTATCTTTATCCCCGTGCTATACGCAGTGTTATTCAGTCTGTTTCTTTTGTCTGTCGCCATTCAATGTGGCTATGCTCTCTATTTCTTCACTCGGATATTTAACTTCCCAAAACCTGAACTCGACAATGAGTTTGCAACTGGTGAAGTCTCCATTATTATTTGTGCGAAGAACGAAGCAAGAAACCTGGAAAATAATCTTCCGGCAATTTTGTCGCAAAGATATAGTAACGAAACCGGCAAACCGATGTACGAAGTGGTGGTAGTCAATGACGCATCGGGCGATGATACGGAACAAGTATTGTATCGGTTAGAACAGCAGTTCAGTCATTTATGGCATGTTACCATTGCAGATGAAGAAGAGCGAAAATTTAAAGGAAAAAAGTTTGCGTTGGATAAAGGAGTGGAATATGCAACACATCACTGGTTGCTGCTTACTGATGCCGACTGTGTGCCTGCAACCCAAAACTGGATTGCGCACATGGTGTCGCCGTTTGAGCAAGGCAAAGATATAGTAGCGGGTTACGGAGCATTGAAATATCATCCCGGACTGCTCAATACATTTATTCGCTGGGAAACGCTCCACACTTTTGTGCAATACAGCACTTATGCACTGGCAGGCAAACCGTATATGGCAGTGGGAAGAAACCTTGCCTGCACCAAAGAAATTTTCTATAAAG
Source organism: uncultured Taibaiella sp. (assembly GCA_937870855.1). Taxonomy (GTDB): domain Bacteria; phylum Bacteroidota; class Bacteroidia; order Chitinophagales; family Chitinophagaceae; genus JAFIGV01. Next base: position 6,949 of record CALMWT010000197.1, on the reverse strand, counting down.
CCCGGCAGTCTGATATCTGGAATGAACTGCCTTCGGGTGATGACGATTTGCTGATGCAATGTTGTGCAGAAAAAGACAACACCGCCATTGTCGCGCATCGCGATGCTTTTACATTATCGGATGCGAAGCTTAGTTGGAAAGAATGGATCAGGCAAAAACAACGTCATGTATCAACAGGTAAATATTACAGAGATGAAATACAGGCTTTGCTGGGAGTTTATGCGGCTTCACATGCTTTGTCGTGGTTGCTTTTTTTCGTCCTGATATTTTTTAGCGGTTGGACAATTGTGTGGATCATTATGATGATGCGGTGCGCAGTGTATTGGACCATTTGGCAAAGCACAGCTTTCAAATTACAAGACCGGAAGTTGCTGCTGTGGATGCCGTTGTGCGACATCGGGTGGGCGATCTATAATTTTGTACTCAGTCCGTACATTCTTTGGAAAAATAAACAGCAGTGGAAATAATCAATAAATACTTTGCCGATTTTACTCCTCGTCAGCAAGAGCAGTTTGGAAAACTGGAAGAACTGTATAAAGAGTGGAATGAAAAGATCAATGTCATTTCCCGAAAGGATATTGATGCACTTTATGAAAAGCATGTGTTGCATTCGTTGGCTATCGCAGCGCTTTGTAATTTCCATAATGGCGCAAAGGTTATTGACATCGGAACGGGTGGTGGTTTTCCAGGGATTCCACTGGCTATTTTTTTTCCTGAAGTGGAATTTCTATTAGCCGACAGTATTGGTAAGAAAATAAAAGTAGTACAGGAAGTGGCAACTGCTATTGATCTTAAAAACGTTACGGCTGTTCATTCGCGGGTAGAAGCTATCGGACAAGTTTTTGATTTTGCGGTGTCGCGCGCGGTGGCACCTTTAGGCGAGTTGTGGGGTTGGATAAAACCATCATTACGCAAAGGAAAAATGAGCGATGAATTTTCAAACGGATTGCTTTGTCTGAAAGGTGGAGACCTCGCAACAGAAATTAAAGCCTCTGGTTTACGTCCGCATTTATTTCCCGTTTATGATATTTTCCCTGAAGAATCTTTTAAAGAAAAGTATGTGGTGTATGTGCCGCGCTGATAATAATAGTAATTGTGTTGCACCCTTATCTTTGTCCGCATGGAATTAACCGCACTCACAGCCATTAGTCCCGTTGATGGTCGTTATCGCTCACAGCTTAGTAGCCTTGCTCCGTATTTTTCAGAATTTGGATTGATACGTTATCGCCTAAGAGTTGAGGTAGAGTATTTTATTTTTCTTGCAGAAAAAAAAATATTTAAACTTCCTGCTGCTGCAAAGCCTGCAAAACTTCGTTCCATCTATGAAAATTTTACGGAAGAAGATGCGCAGCAGATAAAAGCAACAGAGCGAACCACCAATCACGATGTAAAAGCAGTGGAGTATTTTCTCAAAGAAAAACTTAGTGCCCTGGGCGCAGGCGATAGTGTAGAGTGGGTGCATTTCGGATTGACTTCTCAAGATGTAAACAATACCGCAGTTCCCTTGCTGTGGAAAGAAGCGCTGGAAGAACAGTTTCTTCCTGCTATGGGCAATCTTGTATTGCGCTTAAGTAAAATGGCAAAAGACTGGCAGGGCATTCCCATGCTTGCAAGAACCCACGGACAGCCTGCCTCACCCACCACTTTGGGCAAAGAATGGATGGTATTTGTAGAAAGATTGCAAGGACAAATTGCGCAGCTTTCGCATATTCCTTTCGCAGCAAAGTTTGGCGGCGCAACGGGAAATTTCAATGCACACTATGTGGCCTTTCCGGAAATGAACTGGATAAAATTTGGAAACGATTTTGTCAACAACAAACTTGGGCTGGAGCGGATGCAATACACCACGCAGATCGAGCACTATGATAATATTGCAGCACAGTTCGATGCGCTGAAAAGAATCAACACCATTCTCATTGATCTATGCCGCGATGTGTGGACTTATATCTCCATGGAATATTTTAAGCAAACGGTGAAAAAAGATGAAGTAGGTTCTTCGGCAATGCCGCATAAAGTGAACCCTATTGATTTTGAAAATGCAGAAGGAAATTTTGGCATCGCAAACGCACTTTACGAACATCTTTCAGCAAAGCTTCCCATCAGCCGCCTGCAGCGCGATCTTACCGATAGTACCGTACTTAGAAATATTGGCGTGCCGCTGGCACATAGTTTTTTGGCACTCCGCTCTTTGGAAAAAGGACTCGGAAAACTATTGCTGAACAAAGACAAATTGAAAGCTGATCTTGAGCAAAATTGGGCGGTAGTGGCAGAAGCGATACAAACAGTTTTAAGAAGAGACAATTATCCGCAACCATACGAAGCACTGAAGGCATTGACACGCGGAAAGGCAGGCATTTCGAAAGAAGACATTCACCAGTTTATTGAAACTTTGAAAATTTCTGCCAAAGTAAAAAAGGAACTGAAGGCTATAACACCGCACAACTATGTGGGCGTAGGTTTTGAGTTTTAGTTTTGCTGATGGAACGCACCTTGTTTCATGTCTTTATGATTCATGCATATTTAAAAATCCTGACCCTCTTAATTTTATCTGCGTTCTATTTTACAGCATGTTGACTTCTTCATTCTGATACAAGTATGCCGCCTTGAGTGCATGCTTGCGTTAGACGAGGTGGCGCTACCATTCATTCAGTTCATCTCACAAATCTTTCCACTCACTATTTTTCTGTCCGATCAGTGCTTCCTTCTTTTCTCTTCGGTATTTCTTGATCTGTTTTTCTCTTGCTATTGCTTCTTCAATACCGTCGAATATTTCGTAGTAAACAAGCTTCTCCACGTTGTATTTGTCAGTAAAGCTGTTTTTTAAAGTATGGTCTTTATGTTGATAGACCCGATGCAAAAGGTTTGCTGTTACACCTACATACAGCACGGTATGGTGCGCATTGGTCATAATGTAAACATAGCCGCCTTTGAACATGAGGTAAGTTACTTAATTCGCTGAATAGCTATTCGTCATTTCGACCGCTCAATAATTATTCGTCATTTCGACCGCAGGGAGAAATCTCCTGATGCGTGGCTAAGGTGAAATGGTGCTTTGATGCAGCGTGTTGCAAATGCTCGGAAGATTTAGCTTCGCTGAGAAAAATTTAGTCGTTCCTGCTTCGTCCTGAAGTTCACTCCTTCGAAATGACGAACAGGGAACGTCATTTCGACCGCAGGGAGAAATCCCCTAATGTGAGCCTTAAGTGAAAGAAACTTTGTGCTGCGTGTGTAGCAATGCTCTGGAGATTTCTCACTTCCTGCTTCGTTCCTCGCAGTTCACTCCTTCGAAAGGACGAACAGAGAACGTCATTTCGACCGCAGGGAGAAATCCCCTGATGTGAGTAGCTAAGTTGATAGTCGCTTTGATGCAGCGGATTGCAAATGCTTGGGAGATTTCTCACTTCCTGCTTCGTACCTCGCAGTTCGTTCGAAATGACGAACATTATTGTGCTCCGAACATGAATACATAATTGGCTAAGTGGTGTGAAGAGGTTTTTTTGAAAGAAAAATTCCTGAGTTTGGAAACTCAGGACAGCGGGGATGGAGGGGTGAGATTTTCCATAAAGAAGAAACTTCTATTTATTAGCTGTAATTTCATAAGTCTAAAAACGTATGCTGTGAAAAAAATACTCTCAATTGTCGCCGTGTTTATCTCCACTGCGTCATTGGCACAACAGCAGATCAACAACGGTGGTCTTGAGAACTGGACAATCGTTGCCACCAAGCCCGATTATTTTTGTGCTGATAGATATCCAGATCATACCGGTGCGTACTCGATGCAGAAAACCGGGGACAGCAAAAGTGGTTCTTATGCTGCACGAATAAAAAATGTGAAAAATGGCAGTAATGATCCGGTTCATACTGGTTGGATGGATTATTGCGAAGTGCCTTTTCAAGACAATCCACTATTTCTAACATTCTGGTATAAATTCAACAGAGTAGGGCAAACGTTTGATTCAGCCGTTGCCATTGTAACCTTTTCTGCATGGGATGCAGCTTCATCAACCCGATTGACAACAGGGGGCGGAGTTCATTACATTCCAAACCCTTCTGGCATGTACGCTAAAGCAGTTATGCCTCTTACTTATTGGGGAGCACACGATACCGTACACATAAGATTTATAACGTCCAACACACTGCCCGGAACAAATGGAAATGAGTTTTACATTGATGATATAGCTTTTGAGTACACTAATGATGTGGAGAGTGTAGATGCAGACGAGCAAAAGATATATCCATCGCCGTGCACCACTACTTTGGTAGTAGAAAACGATAAAGGACAACAAGCGATCGTTTCAAATTTTGCAGGACAAATGTTACTTTCTACGTCAATTGTTAAAGGAAAAAATTCGATAGATGTTTCGTCGTTGCCGCCTGGTGTTTATTTGCTTAAGCTCATAAGCGATAAAGGCTCCTGCATTAAAAAGTTTCTGAAACAGTAAGGACTTTTCCTCCAAAAATCTTTTTGCCCTCATATATTATCTCCCTATCTTCGCGCTCCAATTCTCATATTGCTCTTATAGTTTAAGGTTGCATTGGGAGAGTTTCATCAACTCGTTAAAACCAAAAAAAAGAAAAAATGGCAAAGGAAATCTCCGGCTATGTAAAGCTCCAGGTAAAAGGAGGACAAGCCAATCCCGCACCGCCAATCGGTCCGGCGCTCGGTTCCAAGGGCGTAAACATTATGGAATTTTGTAAGCAGTTCAACGCCCGCACACAAGACAAAATGGGCAAAGTGCTTCCGGTATTGCTTACTGTTTTCACCGACAAATCTTTCGACTTCGTTATTAAAACGCCTCCGGCTGCCGTGCAGCTTATGGAAGCATCGAAAGTAAAAAGCGGTAGTAAAGAGCCAAACCGCATAAAAGTTGGTAAGGTTACTTGGGCACAAGTAGAGGAAATCGCTAAAGACAAGATGGCTGACCTTAATTGTTTTACAGTAGATAGCGCCATGAGTATGGTGGCTGGTACTGCACGCAGCATGGGTCTTACTGTAGAAGGCGAAAAACCAGTAGCTCAATAATCCATTGATTCACCTTACTAAAAACTTGTAGCAATGGCTATTACAAAAAAAAGAAAAGCTGTAGAGGCTAAACTCGATAAAAACAAAATATATACACTTCCTGAAGCTGCTGCAATGGTAAAGGATATTAACCTTACCAAATTCGATAGCTCGGTAGATGTACACATTCGCCTGGGTGTTGACCCTAAGAAGGCAGACCAGGCAATCCGTGGTACGGTAACACTTCCGCACGGTACCGGTAAAACAAAACGCGTACTCGTTCTTTGCACACCCGATAAAGAAGCAGAAGCAAAAGCAGCAGGCGCAGATTTCGTAGGGCTGGACGAATTTGTTCAGAAAATAGAAGGCGGATGGACAGATGTGGACGTGATTGTTGCCACACCATCAGTAATGCCTAAGATTGGTCGTTTGGGTAAAATACTCGGCCCGCGCAACCTCATGCCAAATCCTAAGACAGGTACGGTAACAAACGATGTTGCTGCAGCGGTTACAGATGTAAAAGGCGGTAAAATTGCATTTAAGGTAGATAAGGCTGGTATCATCCACGCATCTATTGGTCGTGTATCTTTTACTCCTGAAAAAATTGCTGAAAACGCACAGGAACTCATCAACACACTGGTTCGTATGAAGCCCGCTACTGCTAAAGGTCAATACCTGAAAGGCATTAGCATGGCAAGCACTATGAGTCCGGGATTGATAATTGATACAAAATCTGTTGGGTAAATAAGCCTCCCCCCAACCCCTCCGAAAGAGGGGAGACGGGAACCGATAAGTTATTTGATAACATTGGCTTCTTCACAGGTCACCTCCCTTTCGGGAAGGACGGGAGGGGCAAAAATTAAAAAACAATGACACCAGCTCAAAAAAATGAAGTAATAGAAATGCTGAAAGAGAAATTCTCTCAGTATAATAATTTCTACATCACCGATACAGAATCGCTGACCGTAGCACAAGTAGCTAAACTTCGCCGCCACTGCTTCGATAAGAATGTAGAAATGAAAGTGGCAAAAAACACCCTCATCAAAAAGGCACTCGAAAGCCTTGATGCGGAAAAATATGCAGGCATCTACGAATCATTGAACAACGTAACTGCCCTCATGTTTAGCGAAAGCCCCAAAGAGCCCGCACTCATCATCTCTTCTTTCCGCAAGGAAAATAAAAAGACCGAGCGCCCAACACTCAAAGCTGCTTTCATAGGCGGAGACGTATTTACAGGCGACAACCAGCTTGCAGCACTCACCCAAATCAAAACTAAGAACGAGCTTATCGGCGAAGTTATTGGCTTGTTGCAATCTCCTGCAAAGCGCGTATTGGCTGCACTACTGCACCACCACGAAAAGCAAGCAGAAGGCGCTGTTGCAGAGTAATTTGATAATGTACTCGAGTCGTCAAATAAGAATCATTATCAAATTGCCGACTCATCAAATTATCAAATTGAAAACCAACTCCCTTGAGGTTCAAACAGGGAAAATTTATTAACCATTCCGCCGGAGCAAAAAGCAATGAAGGCGGTTAAAAAGTAAAAAACATGGCAGACGTAAAAGCACTTGCAGAATCATTAGTAAGCCTTTCTGTAAAAGAAGTACAAGAATTGGCAGACGTATTAAAAGCAGACTATGGCATAGAGCCAGCAGCAGCAGCAGTAGTAATGAGCGGCGGCGGCGATGCACCGGCAGCAGCAGAAGAAAAAACTTCTTTCAACGTAGTATTGAAAGCAGCAGGCGCTTCTAAACTGAACGTAGTAAAAATCGTGAAAGAACTTACCGGACTTGGCTTGAAAGAAGCTAAAGAACTGGTAGATGGCGCTCCTAAAAACATAAAAGAAGGCGTAAGCAAAGCAGAAGCAGAAGACTTGAAAAACAAGCTTACTGAAGCTGGCGCAGATGTAGAAATCGCATAAGATTCTTATTTCTAAAAGAGAAAGCC
>CALMWT010000196.1 GCA_937870855.1 uncultured Taibaiella sp. | reverse complement strand
AGGCATACAAATATTTGGTGGCGATGAAGAAGCGCTCGCTCTTTCCGCAAAAATAATTGATGCAACCAACCCCGATTTGCTCGACATAAATTTCGGTTGCCCGGTAAAAAAAGTAGTGTGTAAAGGTGCAGGAGCCGGTGTGCTGAAAGACATAGACCTGATGGTGCGGCTTACGAAAGCAGTGGTTAACAACACCAAACTTCCGGTAACGGTGAAGACAAGACTGGGTTGGGACAGTAACACCAAAAACATTGAAGAAGTAGCAGAGCGTTTACAGGATGTGGGCATCAAAGCACTTGCTATTCATGGCCGCACACGTATGCAGATGTATAAAGGCGAAGCTGACTGGACACTAATTGCCAAAGTGAAGAACAACCCCCGCATCCAAATTCCCATTTTTGGGAATGGAGATATTGATAGTCCACAAAAGGCATTGGAATACAAAAATCGCTATGGTGTTGACGGCATAATGATTGGTCGTGCTGCAATTGGTTATCCGTGGATATTTCGGGAGATCAAACATTTTTTTGCAACCGGAGAAATTTTACCGCCTCCTACATTGGAAGAGCGAATTGCAGCATGTAGAAAACATTTGCTCGGTTCTGTAAACTGGAAAGGGGAGCGATTAGGTCTTCTTGAAATGCGCAGGCACTATGCTAATTACCTAAAGGGACTACCGAACATAAAGGAGTTTCGCATGAAGCTGGTAACGGCGGAAAGTTTGGACGACCTTCATGCTGTTTTTGCTGAGTTGTCAGAACATTATGCTGCCGTTCCTGCTTAAATTGCGGGAGGTGGATAGATGGGGTTGGTTACTGTTGATGCTATTACTAACTGAGTTGATTAATTCTCCAGATAGATGTGGCTTGATTAGCCATCCAACGTTGCCTGGCAGCTAATCTCTCAGCATTCCATTCACTGTTTTCCTCTGCAATCTTTTTTGTTGTAGCAAATTCGCTTTGTGCATACGTTTCTTTCTTCTTGAAAAATGGCTTGTTTCCGATGTCGCGGTTTTCAGATGTCTTAAGCAAGGTCATATTTCCAAGCCGGTAAACCAGTTGTTCATGTTCTTTGTCGGAAATCTCTGCCCATTCATCTGCTGGGTTTTCCGGTAAAATATGTTCGATGTTGAACGTGTCGCTGTCAAAATAATAATCTGCCCCTGAAAGATGCTTTTCAATCTCTGCAAGAATATACCTTACTATCCGTTTGTTTCGCGTTTGGGTAGTTTTTATTTCCTTTTCGGCAAAAGCAGATTTAAAGATTTCATCCTTAACGTAAAGGCTTCTAAGTTCCGTCACTATTTCCCGTATGTTTGAAAGGCTTCCAGCAGTTATTTTTTCTGCTACACCCGTATAAATTCGTTCCTGATCACTTCTTGACAGACTACCAATAATGTTCCAGCGGAAGGTAATAACGCTGCATACTTTTAAAAGTGTACAAAAATCTACTGCTTGTAGTTTATGATAGGCTGCAAGTAATAGTGGATACAATTGCCTTACGCCAAAAAGCTTTAGCTCGGCAACATATTTCCGTTGTTCAGGAGTCCACAAAGAATCCTCGGGGCTTGGAAGTGCTGCATATACATCTGCATCACGTTCCATATTGCGTACCAAATCAAATACTTCTTGCCGATTATTTACCTTCTCCCTGATCCTTTTAAAAAGTTCTGCATGACGCACAAATCGGTTTTTGCTATTCCAATGTGTTCTTAAAAAATCAGGAAAACTCTCACTCCCCAGCTTGCCCACCAAATGCTCCCATTTGTCATCAAGTATATTCAGCTCGCGCTCATCTGCCGCCTGAGTGTGCACTATTGAAAAAAGATAGTTCTTGAGCAGGTCAGTTGAGCTAAGCTTCACACCTCTTGCATTCAGCGTTTCGAATACCTTATAAGCATTCAACTCGTCTGCCACAGTAATTACAGTAAAAAAAAGCTTGTCGGCTACCTGCTCTACTAACTTTGCAAGAAAAACTCCTTTCTGTTCTTCGACGTTTACCAACTTACTCAACCGCTCATAAAACCAATCATAAGCCTTCCGCATCAAATGCTCCGGCGCTTTCAGATTTCTTTTTGGCAAAGGCTCTAACGGAACCATGTAATGCTGATACAAAGTATCATTGTTTCTATTAAGAGTGAGTTTTGTTCTGGCAATAAGTGTTACAGGATCAAGGTACCCGATGAAAGAGTTCCTAAGCTGTTCTTGTCTTATTTGGTTGTTGTTTGCGTCTGAATTTTGTTCAATAAGTTTATTGAGATGACCGAGTACGGCAAGTATCAGAACACTCATCGTCGTTAACCTTTGCTGTCCGTCAATAACATCAAAGTTCTTACTGTCTCTTGACTGGAACACCAGAAAACCCATGTAATGCCCGGCGTGCGCGTCACCATCGGTTATCGTAAGTATGTCATTCCACAAATCATCCCATTCGGCTTCTGTCCAGCTATAGTCCCGTTGAAAACGAGGAACAGTATAAATGAGTCCATTCCCCATTATCTGGCGATAAGTTTGGTTTGCAGTATTGAAGTTCATCGTTGCCATGGGGTAGTTTATTGAGCTAAGTTAAACCACTTGTTTGTTATGCTTCCCCTCACCCCACTACCTTCGCCACCATCTTATCAATCTCCTTCATTTCCTCTGCCAGATGTTTTTTGATGGCTACGCGCAGCCTGCCGAGGTGCATGGCGGTAAGCGCTTGTTGCGGGTGATTGTCTTTAAGGTATCGGGCGGTTTTTTTATGTGCCTGCTCGCTGAGGGCTGCCAGACGATTGTGAAGCGGATCGTTTTTATCGTAGCGGGGATAGTAAATGTCGAGGATTTTTTTGTGAACATGTCTTGCACCAAATAAACCTTTTGCCTGAAAATCTTTCATTAGTTCATTCGGAACATTTGAATTGAGGATTGCTGTTAGGTAAAATGCTTCATCTTGTTTGTTTGTGTAGAAAGCATAACAAACACTTTCAATCAAAAAGTCTAAATCAATTTTATTTCTTCTTACTACAACCGCATTTGCATCTTTCGCAGAAGCGTTGTACAGGACTACATATTTCGCATTCAAGTTTTGCGAAATCAATTTATTCTGCCAGTTCAGGTAATCTTCACTTGAAATTTTTGCATTTTTCTCTGTCTTATGAATGTTCCAAACATTTTCCGCATCCATAAACCACTTGCTGGCTTTAGTATGTCCTTTCTTCCTTATCTCGTCTGCTGCAAGTAGTTCAATCTTTTTATTTCCATTCTCGTCAACTGTTATTTCTATTGGCAGAACAACCAAATCGGGTTTGTACAAAGCAAACGGTAATATGCTTTTCGACAATGCCGTTCTAAACAAATACTGGCTTTCTATCTGTCCTCTGAAATTTATATCCCGCCATGGCACTTTCGCATCGGGCTTTATGGCTTCTGCAGTTTTTATATTGATGATCCTGTCGTCCCAATCTTCAGGCTCTTCCTGCGTCAACTCCACAAAATAAAATGAGCGCGGCACAATGGTTGCGCCTTGCTTAAACTCAGCCTTATACGGGTTTATCTTGTTGTTCGATTTCTTTTTGACCGATGACAATGCCGAAGATTTTCCCTGCTGCACATAATACCATTTCAGTTTTTCTTCTGTAAGATTTGGCTGCGCATCTTCGTAGCTGCAATTGTGCGCCGGCAGCCGTCCGCTAAAGAATAATCCTTTTATTCCGGTAGCAGGAATGGCTTTATCTTTTACAGATTCTTGTTTGTCGTTCTTGCTCTTTTTTGCTTTCTCAGCAAACAGCACACAGCTTGGTACGCGAAACAAAGGCTGCACTTTGTCCAAATCCCAGGCAGCTTTCAGCTTAAATCCCAGCGCGTTTCCGCTGCGTGTATTTTCGTGGTGGTCGGCGCTAAAAAAGCTGCGGGGTAGTACAAAAGCAAGCTTTCCTTCTTCGCTCAGATAGTAACTGGTGCAGTAAGAAAGGAAGATGGCAGCAATCTCTAAGTGCGGAAAGTTAGCCACTCTTGCAGGCTTCACCTGGTGGCTGACAGCAACGGTGTTGAGGATGTTTTGGTACTCCTCATTGCGGATGGAACTATAGGTAAACCAGGGCGGATTGCCAATGATGTAATCAAACTTACCCGCAAGGAAATAAGGTTTGTATTGGTTTTGGAGAATGAATTTCCAGATGCTGTTACGCCCGCGTTCTTTCACCAATTTCATGTATTCATAGATACTGTAAAAACTTTCGAGCTGCTGTTTATTTGTGCTGCTATGCGCGGCATTGCGGTTTTTCAATGTATTGAGCAAAGTCTGCGGACTGTCTTTATCGCGGTTCATGGTTTGCTCTGCAAGCTCATCGCAAATCTGCACGGCATCGTTATACAGCGTGACATCTTCCAGCACTTTGGTATTGATGTAAAACTTGTACTTGTCTATATCCATCCTGAAATCTGCGCCGTGCAATTGTCCCTGTGTTTCTTCCAGCGGTTGCAACAACGAGTTGGCAAGAATAACATTAATGTGTACCGGTTTTTTTGCTTTGCCAATGTCTTTGCCCAGTGCCAGCAGCAAGGTTGTTTTGGCTATCTGCACACTCAGCGGGTGAATGTCTATGCCATAAACATCCTGCGCTATTTGTTCTGGCTTCGCATCAGGATTTAGCTTTTTAATGCGATGAACAGCAGCACGCAAAAAAGAACCACTGCCGCAAGAAGGATCGAGTATTTTTTCTCCGGCTTTAAAATCAAACTCCCCCACCACACGCTCACACAGCCAATCGGGTGTATAATATTCGCCCAGCGCATGGCGGGTATCAAGGTCTATCAGTTCCTGGTAAACGCCTTTCAGAATATCTTCTGCCACATCTTCAAAATCGAAGGTGGAAATTTCCTGTGCAATGAGTCGAAAAGCCTTCTTTAGCTTGTGGTAATTTCCATCAGTTTTTATCCAGTGAAAGAAATCATTGTCCACAAAATTGCGGATGTTGTATTTGTGAAAGACCGTTCCTTCAAGCACTGATTTCATCTCCGCATCATCTATATAGTCATCATTGCTCAACACTTCATAAGCCAGCGCCTTGGCAAGAAAGGATAGGTAGGTATGAATGATAAACTTGCTTTCCGTGTCCTGAAACGAACCGTAGGCAATGCTTAAAAACTTACGCCACTGCTCGTAGCTTACTTGTACTTCACCAGATTTTTTTGCCTGGTTAAATACGTTGCTGATGATTCGATATGACTCAATAAACGTAGCACTCTGGTAGCCGAAAGCTTCTTCAATAGCTTTGAGCGTGGCTTTTTGTTTTTCTTCTTTAAATAGGAAGCGGTCTATCCAGTAATAGAAATCCTCAGCATTGTTTTCATTTAGCGTAAAGGAAGCTGAAGGCACTTCAACCAATTTAAGTTCATGCTCTTTTATAGCATCCAACTGATCGAGCTGCGACACATCGGGAGCATATACTTTCCAGTGGATGCAATCGGAAGCTATGAGCGTAAAGTTGTAACCCATCCCCGATTTGAACTGACCGAGTAAATATCCGGCAAGCTGTTCTTTTGCATGTTTTTCCGTTGTCTTCAGGTTGTTTTCAAACTCTATGATTATCTGGTTGTAGAGTGTGTCCGCGCTGCCTTTGTGCAACTTGTCTTTGCGGGGAATATTGAGGATGGAATATTCTGAGCCGGAAGATATTTTGTCAATGATCCTTTCTATTTCCTTTTCCCCATGATAAAGCCTGTTCAGCAAATCTTTGAAGGCTTCTTTTTTCGTCGCCTCTTTGCTGGCAGTTTTTACTTTATGGAGATAATCTTTTATGAGGTTGGTGCGCTGCATGAATCAAAAACAAAAGAAAGAATTATTAGGCGTTTTCGCTTGTTCACAATATCTAACAATTATTGCCTTTTGTCAAGAACATCTACTTAGCCGACGGCTTTCTTTCTATCCCTCACAAAAACCAACAGACAAATGCCGAAAATAATCAGCACAAAAGAAATGATCTCTGCCTGTGTGGGTTGAAGGAAACCCCAGTCGTATTTGTAGTTTACGCGAATCTTTTCTACCAGAAATCTTTCCAATCCATTCATGATAAGATAGATGCCGGAAAGATGTAGCGCCTGTTTCATTTTACCTCTCAGCGACCAAAGAATAAAGAACAAAATGATGCAGGTAAACGCCTCGTAAAGTGCGGTGGGAAATACCCCAATTGGTAATACCGAGCAATAATATCCTGTGCAGTCAAGAAGTGGCATTCCTTCATTATTCACGTTGTTTGGATAGTTCATGGCAAATACCCAGTCGGGTAGCCAACCCGGTGCAGGTTGATAGATGTGGGGTATCTTATCTATGCTGCCAAATTCCATAATGAGCCTGCCCATGTAATTGGTGTCGGTATGCAGGGCTTTGATAAATTCTCCGGGTGCGGCATCTCTCAGCATACCGCTTAGTTCTGTAACATAAGCACTGTTGAAAATGCCCCAATCACCGTCTCCTGCAAAATGGCAACCGAAGCGGCCAATACCATAAGACAACATCAACGCGGGTGCAAAAGAATCTGCAAGATGTTTGATGGGAATGTTGTGTTTTCTCGCATAGTATCCAATGGCTATAGCTGCGGTTATCAGTCCGCCATAAAAAGTAAGTCCTGATGAAGAAAGCAGGTTTTCAACAGGATTTTTCACGAATTCATCCCAGGTTTCGAACGCATTGAAAATCTTTGCGCCTGCAAGTCCCGCAATCATTGCAATTACTACAAACTCTGTAATTCGCTGGTGCGGATAGATGGCTATTCGTTTCTGTTCGGGCTTGGGCAACTGTTCTTTTTTCTTCTCTGCATATTTCAGATAACCCATGATTAGCGCACCAATAATTCCTGCAATAAAATTTCCCTGCAATGAAAACACATAGCCCATAGGATTGGGAGAAATTTCTTGCCAGTATCCGTAAAACCCACCGATCTTATGACCTAAAATAAAACCAATCAACGATGCCCATAAGATTTCATTTGCAGTAGCTGGTTTGCCTACTTCTATAGTTGTAAACTCAGGAACCATTAATCCCTTAATTTCTTTATTTTTCAGGTCTTTCACCAGCACATACGCCCCCGCCAGAAAGCCCAGTGCCACAAAAAGTCCGAAGGTTTTAAAAAGCCCAAGCCATTCGGGCGCATCAATTCCAAAAAGGTTTTCTATAAGGTGGTGGAAGTCTGGATACATTTTTTAGTTGATGGTTGTTAGTTGTTAGTTTATGGTTGTTGGTTGATAGTTGTTGGTTGATAGTTGTTGGTTGATTGTTATGCCTACTGCTTATTGCCTACTGCTTATTGCAATTTTCATTTTTCATTTTGCCTTTCCCTCGGTATCTCAAAAGTATAAAGTAGAAAGTTGATGCGGCGATTATAATTTCTCAATGATAGGGAACGATTGCACAATCATGCGATCAATGGCTGCGTCGGTGTCTTTAGAAAACGTTTTTTCCAGACGGTTATTTACGACAGTGTTAAGGCTTATGCAGCGATGCCCCAATAGTTTTCCGAGTCCATAAATAGCGGAGGTCTCCATTTCAAAATTCGTGATTCTTTTACCGCTGCTGCTAAAAGTTGAAAGCTTATCTATCAGTTCAGGAAATGCTACCGCGGCACGCAACACGCGACCCTGTGGCGCATAAAATCCCGGAGAAGTTACGGTAATGCCGTGCGAGAAGTTTGCATGAAAAGCTTGAAGTAATTCGGGATTACCGGCAGCAATGTAGGGTACTATTACCTGTTGCTGCAAATCTGTATGATATATAAAATCATTCAGCAATTCCTGTTCATATTTCGGTGTGTGATGCTGATAATAATGCAGTAGATTATCAAGCCCGATTCCATAAGTAGAAGCCACAAAACTATCGGTGGGCACATCAGGTTGTAGCGAACCGCAGGTACCCATTCTTATTATTGTCAAAGACGTGTGCTGTTCATTGGGAAGTCTTGTAGCAAAGTCAATATTGGCGAGCGCGTCGAGTTCGTTCAAAACAATATCAATGTTGTCTGGGCCAATGCCTGTTCCCACCACGGTTATTCTTTTGGTGCC
>CALMWT010000195.1 GCA_937870855.1 uncultured Taibaiella sp. | reverse complement strand
CTGCTGCTGTATGCCAGCATTCTCGCAGGTATAAAACCGTTTGCAGGTGCATTGCCCGATGAATTCAAAACCGTTCATTTGCCCGATTGGCGCATGTGGGTGCCTCCGCTCGTTTTAGGTAGTGCGGGTCTGGTTCTTGGTTTGTTTCCCACCCTCATTGAAGGCGGAATAGTTATACCGGCACTTATTTCAATGGATCCTTCAGCGCCCGAATTTCATCTGAAACTGTGGCACGGGTTCAACCTGATACTTGGGCTGAGTGCAGTTACCATTTTTGGCGGCATCCTGCTATATTTCTTTTTTAAACCATCGCTTAAGCACGACTCGTGGCTGGCAGTTTTATATAAATCTTCCCCTAAGAATGCGGCGACTTTCTTAAGCCAGAAGTTTAAAGAATTTGCTAACCTGTGGACACGCCTTTTTCAAAATGGCTATTTGAGGATTTACGTTTTGGTCATCATTTCGTTTCTCACGGTTTTACTTGCATACAAATCGTTTACAGAAGTGAAGTTCTATGTTGATCTCTCGCAGATATCGCCGCTTACCTCTTCCGAAATGGTGGTGATGCTGATACTTATAACAGCAATCGGTTACGTGGTATATACACCATCGCGGCTTGCTGCTGTGGCGGCTATGGGTGTAATAGGCTATTGTATCTGTTTGATATTTGTGTTTTACAGCGCGCCAGATCTGGCAATGACGCAGTTTGCCATTGATACCTTAACTGTTATCTTATTCATACTGGTATTGTACCGTTTGCCCAAATATGTCACGTATGCCAGCAGGCTGGTAAGAATGCGCGATGCTTTAGTGGCAATATGTTTTGGTTCGTTAATGACCATACTAGCGCTTGAAGTATTGAACGAACCAACCAACAAAGAAACTTCACGTTTTTTTGCGGAGAACGCCTACAGCTTGGCTAAGGGAAAAAATATTGTTAATGTTATTCTTGTTGACTTCAGAGGTATAGATACGCTGGTGGAAATAACGGTGTTGACCATTTCAGCATTGGGCGTGTTTGCCTTACTGAAACTACAGTTAAATAAATACGACCAGGAACTATGAGACACTTAACTTTTAGAACCGCGACAACTTTTTTGTTGCCGTTATTGCTCTTGTTTTCGGTGTTCATTTTGCTTAGAGGACACTACCTACCGGGTGGTGGTTTTGTGGGCGGCATCATTGCGGCTATCGCATTTGTGCTACATGCTTTTGCATTTGGACTGCGTCATACGCGCAAGCTGCTTAGGGTAAGCCCGATGCTGCTAATGCCTACGGGACTTGCATTGGCAGTGTTGGCTGCCATGCTTCCTTTTTTGCAGGGACTGCCCATTATGACAAGTCTTTGGCTAAATGAACCTTTGCCCGTAGTGGGGCTGGCTGGCAGCGCTTTATTGTTTGATGCAGGCGTGTACCTTGCCGTATTGGGCGTGGCGCTCACCATTATTTTTACCATTTCAGAATCGGTGTAACATGGAGATAATTCTGGCGTTTATTGTGGGGCTTTTATATGCAGCAGGCATTTACCTAATGCTTCGGCGCAGCCTGGTAAAACTGGTGATAGGGCTTGTATTGCTGGGTAATGGCGTAAACCTGCTCATCTTTTTGCTGGGCGGACTGGTAAGGGGTAATCCACCCATTATTACCGGAACGGAAAGTGTGCTGGGACAAATTTATGCTGACCCGGTTCCGCAGGCATTAATACTTACCGCCATTGTTATCAGTTTTGGATTGCAATCGTTTGCAATCGTTTTAATCAAGCGGGCTTATATAGTTGTAAATACGGACGACCTGGATAAAATACACTCAACAGAAGAAGACGATGATTACTAACCTGATTATATTACCAGTATTACTACAGTTCTCACTGGCTATTATTTTATTGTTTTTCTGGAAAAAAATAGAAATTCAAAAAAAGCTGAGTATTGTCGGAAGTATCTTGTCTGTAATAGTTGCCGGAACATTATTTAACACGGTATATGGTAGTGAAATTTTGACCCTGCAGGCCGGCGGCTGGATGGCTCCCTTTGGAATTTCTTTCGTTGCAGATGCATTTAGCACTACCATGATCTTACTGGCTTCGCTGTCGTCGGCGGCAGTTAGTATGTTTTCAATCGTAACTATAAAAAAAGCGCGGATGAAATTTGGCTATTTCCCCAGCTTTCATTTTTTGGTGATGGGATTAAATGGCGCGTTTCTTACCGGCGATATTTTCAATTTGTATGTTTGGTTTGAGGTAATTATTATCTCGTCCTTTGTGTTTATTACGCTGGGTGGTAAAAAGGTGCAAATAGAAGGGGCGGTAAAATATTTTACGCTCAACTTTTTGGCTTCCATGGTTTTTCTTACTGCCATTGCGGTTTTATACGGTTTGGCCGGTAGCTTGAATATGGCTGACTTGTCCGGCAAAATTAAAAGTATAGAAAACCAGGGCTTGGTGCAGGTAACGGCTATTTTATTTCTGGTGGGTTTCGGTATTAAATCTGCCATCTTTCCACTCTATTTCTGGCTACCCGATTCATATCATACACCACAGGCTGCCATCTCTTCCATTTTTGCCGGGCTACTTACTAAGGTTGGAATTTATGCACTGCTACGCGTGTTTAGTTTGGTGTTTATTCCTGATGAATTTATGAAAACACTGGTGGTGATTTTGGCGGGACTTACACTTGTCAGTGGCGGGCTGGGTGCATTAGTGCAAACCAATATGCGCAAAATGTTTTCGTACCTCATAGTTTGTCACATTGGCTACATGATTGGCGGGCTGGGCATGTTTACAGTGGCAGCATTATCGGGAGCTGTGTTCTATTTGATTCACGATATAATTATTAAGACCAATCTTTTTCTAATAGGCGGCCTAGTTTATAAAATAAATGGCGAACTGAACATGAAGCGCATGGGTGGTATTTACGCTAATTACCCGGCTTTATCTCTTTTGATAGCAGTGCCTTTGTTTTCTTTGGTAGGCGTTCCGCCGCTGTCGGGGTTTTGGCCTAAAATTGATCTTTTTGCCGAGAGTTTTACAACCTCTAACTATTTCCTGTTAGGGTGTTTTATTTTCGGAAGTATCATCACTCTATTGGTGATTACCAGGTTTTGGTCGGAGGCTTTTTGGAAAAAAATGGAAAATCGTGAACGCAGACCACACATAAGATATTACGACCAGGCTCCTGCTTATGAAAAAGCGTTACTCATTATTCCTATCCTTTTTCTTAGCCTCATATCGCTGTATATTGGGATAGGCGCAGAAAATATCTTCCGTTTGTCCGACACCATAGCTACAGAGTTGGTGGATAATTCTGCTTATATAAACGCTGTTTTAGGATTGAGTAAATAAAATGAACTGATGTGATGCAGAAAAGGTTTCTATTAAATGTGATGCTAACGCTGATATGGGTTGCGCTTACCGGCGTTTTCAACTATATCAATTTGATAATAGGTTTTGTTATCAGCTATTTTATTCTCTGGATAATTAGCAGGAACAGTGAGGATAGGCGTTACTTTACCATTGCAATTAAAATTGTAGGCTTCTTCTTTTTCTTTTTATGGGAAATGCTGAGAGCAAACTGGCAGGTGGCTTATGAAGTGGTAACTTCCAATCTTCACATGAAACCTGGAATTGTAAAAATATACCTCGAAGCAAAAACCGATCTTGAAATTACACTGCTATCCAACCTTATTTCGCTAACACCGGGCACTCTGGTTATTGATGTTTCAGACGATAAAAAAGTGATGTATGTGCATGGCATGTACTTACAGGATAAAGAGAAATTTATTGATTCAATAAAAATGGGACTGGAAAAACCATTGTTAAACATTATGCGATAATCATGAGTTTAAACACCTATTTGCTATACATCATTTTGCCAATATTGTCGCTCTCTACCATTTGTGTATTCATTCGTTTTTTAAAAGGCCCCAATATTGCCGACAGAGTAATATCGCTGGATTTAATGGTAACAATCGGTATCGGGTCAATTGCCGTGTATAGTATATTATCCCGGCAAGGTACTTTTTTAGATATTGCAATGGTGGTAGCGCTTATTGGATTTCTGACCACGGTTGCCTTTTCTTATTATTTAGAAAAAAGAAAAAAGAATGACTGAAATAATCATCATGATATTATCGGGCGTGGGCGCTATTACTATTTTGCTTGCCTCTATCGGTATGCTGCGTATGCCCGATCTATACCTTCGCTTGTCGGTAACTACCAAAGCTGCCACTTTAGGTGTTGGATTAATTTTAGTGAGCGCCGCTTTTTATTTCTCCAATGTAGGGGTAACCTCGCGGGTGCTGGCTATTATACTTTTTATAACGATTACAGCGCCGGTTAGCGCACAACTTATCGGTAGGGCTGCCTATCTCGTCAAAACCAAAATGTGGAAACATACCATTATAGACGAACTGGATGGAATGTATGATAACAATGGCACTTTGCACGGAACAGAAACATCCGAACCGGATGCTAACGAAAGCAAGGAATAGCGATTATCAACTGCTAACGAGAAAGCGCCACTGCTAAATATTAGTTTCTTTTTTCCAGTTGGCGCCGAAGCTTTTCCAATTGTAGCTTTTCCACACCCCTTTTAGTACATTAGCAAACACACCTATGAATTTCCAAACGGTCTTAGACAAATACCGTAAATTCTCCTTTAGCGAAAAGGATAAAGGGGAGCGTTTTGAGCGCTTAATGAAAGCCTATCTGCTTACAGACCGGAAGTTTGAATCTAAGCTCAAAAAGGTTTGGCTTTGGAGTGAGTTTCCCGGCAAAGACGATCTGGGTGGATGGGATGTAGGGATTGATTTGGTAGGGCTAACTATTGAGGGTGATTATTGGGCTATTCAATGCAAGTGCTATGCAGAGAATGCGAGCATGGACAAGCCATCAGTAGATAGCTTTCTTTCTACAAGCAGCCGAAAGTTTAAAGGCGAAGACTTAAAGACAACAGGCTTTGCCCACCGACTATGGATTTCCACTACAAACAATTGGGGACGCAACGCTGTAGAAGCTATCCAAAATCAGTACCCGCCCGTTTCCCGAATTGGACTGACAGACCTTATCGAAGCAAAGGTTGACTGGGAAAAGCTGGAAAAGGATATATTGGGAACAATGGGCAAAAGCGTAGCAGAAATAGCCCAGCGACAAACAGTGCGAATCACAAAACTTATAAGCGAAGATGCAAAACACCAAGCGGCTTTTGATAACTTTTTGAAAGGCTTACACAAAAACATAAATCCAAGCATTAGCCAGCCAGAGGCTATTGAGATGCTAAGTCAGCACATCATTACCAAGCCTGTATTTGATGCGCTTTTTGAAGGTTACTCTTTTGTGAAAAGCAACCCTATGAGCCAGTCTATGCAAAAAATGCTGGACTTGCTGGAAGAGCAGAGCCTGGAAAAAGATGCTGAAATCCTGCAACGCTTTTATGACAGCGTAAAGACCCGCGCAAGCGGTATAGACAATGCCGAAGGAAAGCAGCGCATTATTATTGAACTATACGACAAGTTTTTTAAGACTGCCTTCCCTAAGATGGTTGAAAAGCTGGGTATCGTTTATACCCCCGGTGGAAGTGGTGGATTTCATTATTCATAGCGTGGCAGATATACTGGAAAAAGAATTTGGCAGAAGCATTAGTGAGGAAAACATCCACATCTTAGACCCCTTTACCGGCACAGGTACATTCATTACCCGATTGCTGCAAAGCGGACGCATAAAGCCCGAAGACTTAGAACGAAAATACCGCAATGAAATACACGCCAATGAGCTTGTATTGCTTGCATACTACATTGCCGCTATCAACATCGAAAACGTGTACCACGACCTTACACCCGACCCCGAAGATGGCATAGGCAAAGAGAAATACACACCCTTCGATGGCATTTGTCTGACAGATACTTTTCAGTTGGGAGAAACGGCAGACGGTGAAAAACTGTTCAGCGAAATGTTTCCTCAAAACAGCAAGCGTGTGCAAAGACAAAAGAAAGCGCCACTGAAAATAATAATGGGCAACCCTCCTTACTCAGTAGGACAAAAAAGCGCGAACGATAATGCGCAAAACCAGAAATATACAAAGCTGGACGCGCGCATAGCAACTACTTATGCAGCCAATACAGATGCTACCAATAAAAACAGTCTTTACGATAGTTATATAAAGGCATTTCGCTGGAGTACCGACAGGCTGGGCAAAGACGGCGGCATTATCTGCTTTGTGAGCAACGGCGCATGGCTGGACGGTAATAGTGCAGACGGATTTCGTAAAAGTCTGGAAGAAGAATTTACCAGCATTTATGTATTCAACTTGCGAGGCAACCAACGTACAAGCGGGGAGCTAAGTAGAAAAGAAGGCGGCAAAATTTTTGGCAGTGGCAGCCGCACACCTATTGCTATTACCTTGCTGGTAAAGAACCCGGAAAAAATGGAAATGTGAACACCTCCTATTTAGGATCTGAGTAAAATGGGCAAAAGGTAAACCAAGAAAATATATGGTTTACTTTTGGGCGAAAAAGTAAACTAAGCCAAATTATAGTTTACTTTGCGGAAAAGTATAAGAGGTGAGTATAACTATAGAAACCTTCAAAGCAGGAAATTGGCAATCCGGCAAGGGATATAAATTTTTCATTCCCGAAAAGGTTAATACTCAATGGAGTTGGAAAGATGCACAGCTTAATACCTTACTGGAAAGGGCATCTATAAAACTGGGCGAACTAAATTCTTATGCCCGGCTCGTTCCCAATATTGATCTTTTCATACAACTCCACGTTACGAAAGAAGCGGTCGTATCCAGCAAGATAGAGGGAACACAAACCAACATCAATGAAGCTATTTTGCCGGAAGAAGAAATAAGTCCGGAAAAAAGGAATGACTGGAAAGAAGTAAGGAATTATACAAAGGCTTTAGTACATGCCATAGAAGGATTGAAAAATCTTCCCATTTCAACAAGGCTTATTAAGCAGGCTCATGGTTTATTGCTGAATGGTGTTAGAGGTGAAACAAAGCTGCCCGGCGAATTTAGAAGCAGTCAGAACTGGATAGGTGGCAGCAGCCCGGCAGATGCAGTCTTTGTACCGCCTGCACATTTCTATGTGGAGGAATTGATGGGTGACTTAGAGAATTTTCTGCATAATGACCAGATAAATGTTCCGGCGCTTATTCGCATAGGTATAGCCCATTATCAGTTTGAAACTATACATCCCTTCTTAGATGGAAACGGGCGTATAGGAAGATTGCTTATCACTTTGTTTTTAGTGGATCAGGATATATTAAGCCAACCGCTGCTTTATCTGTCCAGTTATTTTGAGAAAAACAAAAGCAACTATTACGACAACCTTACACGTGTGCGGGAAAAGAATGACATGCTGCAATGGTTGAAATACTTTTTAGTGGGTGTGGAACGAACGGCAAAGGAGGCGGTTGACACTCTTTCGGAAATTATAGCATTAAAGCAACAACTGGAAACACAAATACATGATGAGTTAGGCAGACGTGCGCCTGCGGGGTTAAAACTTTTACAGAACCTTTTTGTACAGCCTATTACCACTGTGAAGCAAATAGAAAATATTTGTCAGCTTAGCAAAAAATCTGCCGGAAGCTTAGCAGAATATTTTGAGAAAGCGAAAATAGTAGAGGAAGTAACGGGATATTCCAGAAACCGTATTTTCAGGTTTGAACCCTATCTGAAACTATTCAGGGAATAAATAAGCTGCTGCGTAATCTTGAAACAGGCGGTTTTCAGTTTGAAATGTCAGAAGACTAAGCTACTGAAAGAATTACTGACAGAGCCAGTGAGAAAGTTGAAAGCATATCACAATGTGAAACGCCTCCATTTCGGGAGGCGTCGGACTAAAGATGCTATCTTTAGTGTGGTTCTTGAAAGCAAATATAGACACAAAGATTTGATTAACGGGTTATAAACTGAAAAGACCAACAGAATGGAAGTAAAAAAGAGAGAGAGGAATATAAAAAAGCAATCTTGCAAACCCCGCGTCAATACTGACAACCTGCCCAAGTGAGCATTATGATGCCTGCAAAATTGCCTGACAAAGATAGAAAACCATGCCCAAAGCCAAAATATACTACCACGATATAGGCGACTACCTCGACCGGGAAGAAAAGCTAAAGACTATAAAACGCTTTGGCTCTTTTGCCAACCCTGCCATGCCCCTGCAAGAACTGCAACCCAATGAACATGGCGACTGGATAAGTGTGAGGAATGATGCGTTTTCTACGTTTATACAAATAGAATCAGAAAAGAAATTTGATATAAAAAGTCATAGCTTTTTTGTTGTCAATTCCAGAGGTAATGAATCTTCTCGCGATGCCTGGATGTACGCTTCTTCTAAAATGCTTTTATCTGAAAATGTACATAGAACTATCTCTTTCTATAATAGCGAAGTAGATAGATACCTTAAAGCAGCACCACTAAGGCCAAACGAAAAAATTACAGATTTTATTGACAATAACTCCTCACAAATTAGCTGGACAAGCAGCTTAATAACGTACTTAGAGAAAGCGAATAAAGCGGTATTTGAATCCCATAAAATAGAACGCAGCCTTTACAGACCTTTTTACAGACAACATTTGTACCGAGGTGAAAAACTCATTCATAGGCGTGGACAGTTTGATTCATTTTTCCCTTCTCCCGCTCATAAAAACCTTGTCATTTGTGTTTCGGGTGTAGGCGTTACTAAAGACTTCACAACAATAATTACCGATATTATTCCTGATTTAGAATTGATAGGGAAAAGTCAATGTTTCCCTCTTTATTACTACGAAGAAAACACCCATACGCAGAAGGGTTTGTTTGATGCTGATGGAAAACAAGATTACACCCGCCGTGATGGTGTTTCAGATTTCATTTTAGAACGTGCGCAAAAGCAGTATGGAAAGAATGTAAGCAAGGAAGATATTTTTTACTACGTGTATGGCTTTCTTCATAGCCCGGAATACAAAGAAACCTTTGCAGCCGACTTAAAGAAAATGTTGCCCCGCCTATCGTTGGTAGAAAATGTAAAAGACTTTTGGGCATTCAGCAAGGCAGGCAGGGCATTGGCAGAGTTGCATTTGAATTACGAAAACATACCTCCACACCCGCAAGTAATAACGCTATTCAATCCGCTAAGCATTACCGATGCTATGAAGCAAGCGGGAAAAGAGGAAATAGAATACCTCAATTACCGGGTGCAAAAGATGCGCTTTCCTGCAAAAGACAGTAAAGACACCATTATTTACAACAGCCAGATAACGATAGAGAACATACCAGCAAAGGCTTATGAATATGTGGTAAATGGCAAAAGCGCTATTGAGTGGATAATGGAGCGCTACAAAGTGGACACTCACAAAGAAAGCGGCATTACCAACGACCCTAACGACTGGACAAAGGAACACGGAAAGCCCCGGTATATTTTAGACTTATTGCTTAGCATCATCAATGTAAGCTGCCAGACGGTGGATATAGTAAGGGAATTGCCGAAGGTGGAATTTGCACAGACAGCAATATCGAAGTAGCATTAAATGATTAGCGGACGGTAGGTTTTATACTATCGTTTTAGCCTTTTAGCAGTTTATAAGGTTAGAAAAAGAGCGGTTGAACCGATGGAAAATTTTTGAAAAAGGAAAATGTAAAAATTGCTTGACAAAGGGACAATTTGCAGTGCTTCGAAAAATGTTCGCCAAATTTTGTTGGGAAAGTGAAAAAACGGCGAAAAGAGGTTTAGCTTAAGGCAGAACAAATAAATCTAAAAGGTGTGATAAAATTAAAAGGGTTCAGTTTCCTGAAACCCTTGTCTGTCTTGCTCCCCCTGTTGGACTTGAACCAACGACCCCCTGATTAACAGTCAGGTGCTCTAACCAACTGAGCTAAGGAGGATTGTGTTTTGGGACTGCAAAGATAGTCACCAGTTTTTTTCAGCAAAATCTTTTTAAGTTTTTCTCCCTAAAAATCTAAAGTTGCGCACAAGGAGACCAATATCTTGTGAAGCACTATAATTCGTTGCGTAGGTAAGGTTAAGTTGTTGCTTTACAGCATCATCTGGCTCATAGTTTTCAAGAATTCGGTAAGGCGGTAAAATGCCAGGCTTTATTATTGGGAGCAGGTTGGTGTTTAAAGCATCAGAATACCCAATCCATGTTTTTTTCGAGAGCAATACATCTATACAGTTCCTCAAATAGCCCATCGGATTTTGCATTATAATAATAGCAACAGGAAAGAATAAAAGAAGCGAAAACGATATTACAATGTCTATTACGCGCTTATTTCGCTGATGCGATAATTTCGAAAGATTGAAGCGGCGATCGGCAGTATAAAGATCGCCGGCAGTATGGCTCGAATTACTACCTACAAAACTCAGACTATCGGGCAGGTGAATCTTATATTCGTAAGCCGCTCCACACAGTTGCATTTGTTTTATGATCTCCTGATACCTCAAACCATTTACACAAAAAATTACCTCGTCAATTCCTCCGGTAAACAAAAGAGACTTGATATGAAGAATGTTTCCCAGCGCATTTTCTTCTTTGTTTTCTCCTGGGCTTACACGTCCATAAATTTCAGGGGCATAATGTACTTGCTTTAATTTATCGCTCGTTTTCTTGAAAGTAATTTCTTCTCCAACAATTATGGCTTTGCGCGGAAGTGCATCGTAGCGTACCAGTTTAAATATTCCTAACCGGTAGAAAACTTCATGTAGTGAGAGTAGCAAAATGGAACCAATAACACCTGTAAGAATAATGATTGCTCTGGAATAACGGAACTCTGAAGAGATCAAACCAAAATATGCAAGGCAGATAATTGTTCCGATCAACATACCTCGTACTACACGAACTCCGCGATAAGGTTGGTCATAAGCTCCATTCAAGAACATTGAAAGTATCCAAATGAAGATGTAAGCCGGAAAAGTGAGGTAAACGGAAAGCCAGGGAATGGGCAAAATATTTTTTACCTGCTCCGTCCAAAATTCTTTAATAAACCAAAGAGTTAATGCCAGTACAATAGCATCGAACAAAGGCATCTTCAAAATTTTCAGGAATGTTTTTACGGCACTAAGTATAGCCCGCAATACCACCCCTGCATTGATGAAAACCATAAATGCCTGTGCGTAGCGTTTACGATAATGCTTCTTTGCAAAAATCGCAAAAGCTTCATTGAAAATCTTTACATAAGACAAGGTTGTTTTCTTAGTGCTTTCGCCTTTATAATGAATGACCGTCACTTCCGGATAATAGACATTGACAAACCCTGCTTTTCTGATTCTGTAACAGAGGTCGCCATCTTCAAAATACATAAAGTAGTCTTCGTCAAATGCACCGCCAGCTTTTTTCATTGCTTCTTTCCGCATCATCATGCAGCAGCCGGAAAGCGCATCCACTTCGGCAGTTTCAAACTCACCAATATGAACCGCGTAATACTTGTTGAAGTAAGGAGACTTAGGGAAAAGTTTATTGATGCCGGTGCCTTTGAATAACGCAACCGACAAGGAGGGAAATGATTTCTTCGCATCAGGTGCAAACTTTCCTTTACCATCAATTAACCGAGGCCCAAGCCCTCCGGCTTCAGGGTGTGCATCAAGATAGGAAACACTTTTGCTGAAAAAATCTTCTGGTAAAACGGTATCGGGATTAAGGAACAAAATGTATTCACCTTTCGCCAGTGCTACCGCCTGATTGTTTGCCCTTCCGAAGCCGATATTCTCTTTGTTTTCTATTAAAATAACGGAAGGAAATTTTGCCTTCACCAATTCTATACTTCCGTCGTGCGAGTTATTATCAACAACAAAAACTTCACCTTCAATTCCCTCTAATGCACGCAAAGTAGCATGAAGACATACTTCGAGAAAGTACTTCACATTGTAATTAACGATGATAACGGAAATCTTCATTGCCCTGCACTTGCGAATATAGTGCTACATGGGTAATAACGAAAAAAGCTGCCCGCGATTGTTCAGGCAGCTTCTTCCAAAAAAAAATGCGTTTAGTCAATCAGATAATAGATGTTGGTTACCCATTTAGATGGATCTTTTTCATCGCCGGGACCTGTAATGTACTCTTCAATAACAAGTTTTGGTTGAACATTCTTAGTAGCAATATGTTTGCCCATAGCGCCATGTGCCTGCATCATTCCATCATAGCTGCCATTCAATACGGTCATGTACGTTTTTGAAGGAGCAACTGTTACTATTGTTGCGCCTTGTACTGTTCATTGCCGCTTACAGGAAAGGCTGGAGCAAGATCAGCTTGTTGGTTTTGCTCATCCCAGTTGTATGCAAGACATGAAGCTGGCCCGATGATGCGAGGGCCTGCCACTCTACCAAGTGCCTGATAGCTTTCATCGAAAAATTTCATCATTGCGCTTTCATCCATAGATATTGTTTTGCGGATGGATGCATAAGTATGTCCAGGAAACTGTGCTTCAGTAATGACGAAGGTTGGTACAGGAATATCTTTAGCGTGCTCTTCTGAGTATTGTTTTAAAAGTTCCAATCCACGATCATAGCTTTTTTTCAGCCCCATGTTAAACATATCCATCATCTTCATCATGCCGCCAGATAAAAAGGTGTTTTCTCCATGATACCCCCAGGTTGCTTTTGTTTTTCCATCGCCTGCATCCTCTACCAATACATAGCCATCTGGCTTTGCTTCAAACGGCTCTGTAAAGTGCATGTTGAACATCATCTTATCTCCTTCAACTTTAGTATTGGTAACAGTTCCGGCTCCTGAGTTTTTGCTTGTCCATGAATAGGAACTTCCTTCAGCTCCATCATCACCGTTAAGTGTAACAACGATACTGCTATCCATCTCGTGCCATGGACTCCAGTTACTCCAGTTTTTGAAGTGAATCTCAGCAACGCATTAACTTCATTCTCGCAATTTCAAACCTACCTTTGCAGGCTATGAATAATTTAAGGCATATCAGTCTTGAAGACCTGCAAACCCAATTGAAACTATGGGGCGAACCCGCCTTCCGCGCAAAGCAAATACAGGAATGGATATGGAAGAAGTTTGTAGGCGATATAAACGAGATGACCAACCTCTCAAAAAGTCTTCGTGAAAAGCTTGCAGAAAACTATTTTATTCCGAAAGTAAAAATTCATCATAGCCAATACAGCAGCGACGGCACTATCAAAAACCGGCTTATACTTCACGATGGTCATTTTACCGAAAGCGTTTTAATTCCTACAGAAAAAAGAATGACCGCCTGTGTTTCTTCGCAAGTGGGTTGCTCACTTTCCTGCAAGTTTTGCGCTACGGGTTATTTGCCAAGAAAAAGAAACCTCGACTACGATGAAATAGTGGATGAAGTAACCGCAGTAAATGAACAAGCCTTGAAACACTACGGAAAACCACTTACCAACATTGTGTTTATGGGTATGGGAGAACCATTGCTCAATTACAAAAATGTGATGAAGGCAATTGAAAAAATTACTTCTCCCGATTGCCTTGGTATGAGTCCGCGAAGGATAACCGTTTCCACTGCTGGGGTTGCAAAAATGATTCGCCAATTAGGAGATGACCAGGTTCGTTTTAAACTTGCGCTATCGTTGCACGCAGCTAGCGATGCCAAGCGCAATGAAATAATGCCGATCAATGAAACCAACAACTTAAAGGAACTAGTAAGTGCCCTCAATCACTTCTACACACTTACTAAAAACGAAATAACGTTTGAATACATTCTTTTCAAAGACCTGAACGACAGTCTTCAAGATGCTGACGACCTAATAAAACTTTACCGGCAGGTGCCCGCCGACCTTGTCAATATCATTGAATACAATCCAATTTCAGCCGCCGATTTTCAAAAACCGGACGAAGCCGTTACTAATCGTTTCATGAAACATCTTGAAACGAAAAAAGTAAACGCCCGCTTGCGCAGAAGCAGAGGAAAAGATATTGATGCCGCTTGCGGGCAACTCGCCAATGTAGATCACCCGACTGTCAAGCAATAAATGTCTGTCTAAAAGCATTCTGCGTTTTAGGAATCGGATGCCACTGCTGCATAATTAAACTGTCTGTACTTTTCCTGGTTTCTCATTTTTCGCCTTCGCTAAAATCGCTTTGATACCACGTATCGGTATGATCAGCCAATCTGGTCGGTTGTTCAATTCGTAATTCAATTCGTAGATCGCTTTCTCCAAAATATAGGTTTGCAGCATGGTGTCAAGGTCTTCTTTTTCCGGCGGAATAAAGCCGTGACCATTTGCGGTTTCAAGATAAGCCTGCATAAAAAAGCCGCTCATGTAGTGATACCATTGCTCTGCAAAAGGCAGCAGCTTCGGAATATCTTCTTTGCGTATCTGATCGTTAAGAAACAGCGCACCGTAAGCGGCATAATGAAACGAACGTATCATACCTGCCACATCGCGCAGTGGTGAACGTTTCAATCTTCTTTCACTATAACTTCTTGCTGGCTCTCCCTCAAAATCGAGTATGATAAAATCCTTTCCGGTAAACAACACTTGTCCCAGATGATAGTCTCCGTGGTGGCGTGTTTTGATGGTGTCAAATTTCTTCTTGTAAATTCTTTTGAACGCTGTGAGGATATCATCTTTCATGCTCAATACCTCTTCTGCTTCCTTGCGTATGTCCTCTGGCAGTTTTCGCAGCGCACGCGCCTGATTCTGAAATGTTGCACGCACCAGAGATTGAAAACCTGAGAACAATGACCGCTGATAATGAAGCGAAAAATCTTCCGGTCGAAAATCAGGCAAATCATAATTCGAGGCGAGGGCAATATGCATTTCTGCCGTGCGTACACCGAGCAATCTTGAGCGCTCCGCAACTGTGGCATCAAACACCACTTTCATTTCTTCAGGAAGATCTTCATAACTCGCCGGATGGATAAAGCTACCACGCAGTTCCGATGGTGAGGGAAGCTGATCTTGCTTTGATAAAATTCTTTCGTTGAAAGCAGCAAGCCGGTCAAGCATATAGCTCCAGGCATCACCATTGCTTTCCACCATTTCCTGCATCATGCCCAGCACTATTGTGTTGTTCGAATACTTCCATTCCATCGAACCTACATAAGCCGGGATATGCTTGAACTTTGCTTCCTCAGAAAGAAAATGGGTGATTTCCAAATCCGGATTTATGGTACGATCTACTTTGCGATAAAGTTTTAGAAAATAGGCATTGTCGAACGCAAGCGAAGTATTGCTTTGCTCGGCAGAAAGAATACGCGATTTTATTTTCTCATGTTCCTTCACATATTTTTTCAAGCTTTTATTTCCTGAAAATTGAATCTCACTTTGTTTTAAGGCAATGTCGTGATTGCCGGACATGCGGTTCAATATTTCCTGCTGCAACTGATAACCATAAATGGCATCATAAAGCAATCCTTCATTGCCATCCACTTTTATTTTTGCAATCACAGATTTAGGACAACTCTCCTGTAGTTTGCTCGCCGAATCGCCTTTGCTAAAAGCCACTGACAATTGGTAAAACTCAGGCAATCCACTTTCATAAGTTACTTCGAGCAACAGCAGAAACGCGCTGTGTTCCTCTAAAGGAATGTCTGCATGATCTACTATGCGCAGGTTTTGCATATTGCGACTCTTACCGCCAAACCATCTCATTTGCATCAGGTAGTCGGGCAGTATATAGCTTTCTAATTGCTCCACCGGATAACGATCTAACAAGTCGTTCCATTTCTTCAGTTCCATTTCCGGCAGCGATTTCTTTTCTGTTTCGACACTTGTGTTTTCCAGCAAAAACCATTGGCAATCGTGGGGGCCAAGCGTGAAGAAATAAGGTGTGTCTGTCTTTACCGAAGGAAATTTATTTCTGCTAAAAACTTCTACCGGCTGATAACCGCTGTATTCATTCAGATCAAGCTCTACCGGCTGTATGTAGCGCGATAGGTTGACGATCACCAGCATGGTTTCATCTTCATAGGTTCGGGTGAATGCAAGAATTTTAGGATTTTCAGAGTTGATAAATTTCATATCGCCCCTGCTGAATGCTTTATACTTTTTGCGGGTATTGATAATTCTACGCATCCACCATAAAAGAGAAGTAGTGCTACGTGATTGTCTTTCCACATTCACCGTTTCGTAATGATATTCAGGATCGAGAATTACAGGCAGATAAAGTTTGTGTGGATTGCAATCTGAAAAACCTGCATTGCGGTCGTCGCTCCATTGCATGGGCGTGCGTACACCATCACGATCTCCGAGATAAAAATTATCACCCATTCCTATTTCATCGCCGTAGTAAATAACCGGAGTGCCCGGCAACGAAAACAGCAAGTAATTAAGCAACTCAATCTTCTTTCTATCATTTCCCATCAATGGTGCCAGCCGGTGACGAATACCAAGATTGATACGCGCTTTGGGATCTTTCACATACACTTTATACATGTAGTCGCGCTCTTCGTCAGTTACCATTTCCAGCGTCAGTTCGTCGTGGTTGCGCAGAAATATAGCCCACTGGCAAGTTTCAGGTATAGGCGGGGTCTGATCAAAAATATCGGTGATGGGGTAACGATCTTCCATTTGCAATGACATGAACATACGCGGCATCACAGGAAAGTGATAATTCATGTGGCATTCATCGCCATTGCCAAAGTAAGAAGCTGAATCTTCCGGCCACATATTTGCTTCTGCCAAAAGCAATGTGCCGGGATATTTTTCATCTACATGCGCACGCAGGCGTTTTAAATATTCATGCGTTTCAGGAAGATTTTCACAATTAGTTCCTTCGCGCTCAAAAAGATAAGGAACGGCATCCAATCGAAATCCGTCCACACCCATTTCACACCAGTAATCCAGCACCTTAAAAACTTCTTGTTGCACCAGCGGATTATCAAAATTCAAATCGGGCTGATGATGAAAGAAGCGATGCCAATAATATTGCTGCGCCACGGGATCCCACGTCCAGTTCGATGCTTCAAAATCCTGAAAGATGATGCGCACACCTTTATATTGTTTGGGGTTGTCTGTCCACACATAAAACGCTCTTTCGGGCGAATCTTTAGGCGCTCTGCGGGCACGCTGAAACCAGGGATGCTGATCGGATGTGTGGTTAATAACAAGTTCGGTAATCACTTTCAGTCCGCGCTTGTGTGCCTCATTCAGAAATTTTTTGAACTGCTTAATATCGCCGTAAGCGGGATTGATGCGGTAGTAGTCGGCAATATCGTAACCATCATCTTTAAGCGGCGAAGGGTAAAAAGGCAAAACCCATATTGCCGTGACGCCGAGGTTTTGCAGGTAATCGAGCTTTTGCATCAACCCGCTAAAATCGCCAATGCCATCGCCATTGCTGTCGGCAAATGCTTTTATATGCAGTTCGTAAATTACAGCATCTTTATACCAGTGTAGTTTATCGTCTATTACACTTCCTTTATCAGCCATCTTTTTTTAGAATAAATTTTTTGAGAGTAGGAGAAGCATAAATTCTATTCCACAAACAATTGTTTTTACATCCTTTGGTGGGATAAAAATTGCTTTATGATAAGAAGCCATTTACAAACTCGGAGTAGGGAGCGCCACCATCGTTTCCACCCCATCATTATTTTACAAATCGTACAATAAAAACAAAAAAGCCCCGCCCAAAAATCTTTCAGCATCTGCAAAAAAGGCAGAGAGAGAGGCTTAAAAACTGCCAAGAGATGCTTGCAAATTAGTTTGCAGCGAGTCCTCCAAGGTTTTTAAGCATTCCTCCAAGGTTTTTGAAGCTCCTCCACGGTTTTTAGGCAATCCTCCACGGTTTTTAGCCGATCCTTCATGTTTTTAAGCCTGCCTTCCGGGTTTTCAGTGCCTCCTGCCGCGTTTTTACCGCTTCCTCCGCTATTTTCTAAACAGATGGAGGAGTTTCTACTTTCAGGATATGCGCCGGCATTTCATAAGGATTGAGTTGCACAAAGTTCACAGCGCCATTCCAGCGGTATTTGTCTCCGCTCAGTAAGTCCCGAACCATGTATTCACCTTGCGGCAAACCGGCTTTTTCAAGCGGCAAGGTTACATGCCCGGCTTGCGTGTTCCAGCTATCCATGTTTACAGCAACGATTAGTTGATTGCCAGTTTTCTTATCTGTTTTTACATAGCAAACAATCTGTTCGTTCGTGCATTTTGCAAACTCAATGTTGTAGGTATCCTGTAGTGCAGGGTTCTCTTTTCTGATCCTGTTCACTCTTGAAATAATCTCTTTGATGCGCGTGTAAGCGTTCCAATCCCAATGCCTTATCTCGTACTTTTCGTTGTCAATGTATTCTTCTTTTCCTGGCATGGGTTGCGTAAAGCCGAATTCATAAACCGGCCCGTACAAACCGTAACTGGAGGAAAGTGTTGCAGCGAGTATCAGTCTTCGGATATGCGCTACTTCTCCTCCATAAGTTATTTCAGGCGGAAGAATATCGGGCGTGTTGGGCCAAAAATTGGGACGGAAGAAATAGCGCATGTCGGTCTTCGTTAGCTCCGTCATGTATTCTTCTATTTCTTTTGCCGTATTGCGCCACGTGAAGTAGGTGTAGGATTGATTAAACCCAGCCTTCGCCAACTGCTCCATTATACGCGGACGGGTAAATGCTTCGGCAAGAAATATTACCTGTGGATTATCCCTTCTTACTTCGCCAATCATCCATTCCCAAAAAGCAAAAGATTTTGTGTGCGGATTGTCTATCCGAAAAATAGTAACGCCTTTATCTATCCAGAAATCAATTACACTTTTTAGTTCCAGCCAAAGATTTTCCCAATCTTCTGTTTCAAAATTGAAAGGTAAAATGTCTTCGTACTTCTTCGGCGGATTTTCTGCATACTGCACGGTTCCGTCGGGTCGCCATTTAAACCACTGCGGATGTTGTTTTACATAAGGATGATCGGGCGCGCATTGGTAAGCTATGTCCATCGCTATTTCTATGTCATACTTTCTTGCTTCTTTAATCAGGTCTTGAAAATCTTTGAGCGTGCCGAGTTGCGGATGGATTGATTTATGTCCACCGAGCCGATTACCTATTGCCCACGGCGAACCAGGATCATTTTCTGTTGCGGTAAGCGAATTGTTTTTCCCTTTTCTTTTTTGCTCCCCGATGGGATGAATAGGTGGAAAATAAAGCGTATCAAAACCCATTGCGGCTACGCGCGGCAACAATTGTTTTACATCTTTAAATGTTCCGTGTTTGCCTGGTTCTTGCGAAGCAGAGCGAGGAAATAATTCATACCATGTGCTGAATGATGCACGTTTTATTTCTACTTCAAACGCAAAAATTTCAGGATAAACTGTAATAAGTTTTTTGTCTCTCAACCGATACATGGCAGTAGCGAGTTTATCATCAGTCGCAGCCATTATAGCTTCTTCCAGTGTTTGGACATTCGTCAGCAAACGAGCCTGTTCAAGTATGCCGTTCCTGTCTTTTGTTCCTGCTCTCGATGCCGCTTCTTCAATTAATTGTGCCCCTATCTGCAATTCAACTTTTATGTCTTGCCCGGCTTCATATTTTTTGATCAAGCCTTTTCGCCAGGTAGTAAAATGATCTACCCAACCTTGCACCTGAAATTGATAAAAGCCAAGTTGAGTTGGATAAAACTTTAGTTCCCAATGATCGTTATTTATAAAGCTCATTGGATATTCTTTCCAAATTCTATCCTTACGATGTTTGAGTAAAACACTGGCTACAACATCGTCATGTCCGTCGGTAAATACATCGGCGCTGATAATAAACTCATCTTGTATCACCGCCTTTGCCGGATAACTTCCACCGTTAATTTGCGGCGAAATATTTGTGACCACCACTCTTTTCCTTCCTGGAAAATCAATCATTAAGTAAACGTTTATAGCTGTTGCGCAATTAGAAATGTAACATTAGCAGGGAAACGCTGCCTGTAGAATTATATAAATTTCATTCCAGTACGGTGTAGAAAGATTCTTCAAAAAGCAAATGCGATTTTATTAGTCTGTCTTTTACAAATGAGGACTTCCACTTTTTGACTGAAAAGCTCCATATCGTTAAACCTGACATAAATCATCAGCCCTCCGCCTTCAAAGCGTTATATTTGTAAGCCTAAAATTGTCCTTCGAATGACACAATTTTCATTTCAGCAACACTTTGATGATAAGATAGATAACGAGATAAGCATTGAGCCGCGCGACTGGATGCCCGATGATTATCGAAAGACGTTGATCCGTCAGATCAGTCAGCACGCGCATAGTGAAATAGTGGGAATGTTGCCCGAAGGAAATTGGATTACACGCGCGCCAAGTCTTCGTCGCAAGGCGGTGTTGCTTGCAAAAGTTCAGGATGAAGGAGGACATGGTTTATATCTCTACAGTGCAGCAGAAACATTGGGCATTTCGCGCGATGAAATGATCGAACAATTGCATTCCGGCAAAGCGAAATATTCTTCGATATTCAATTATCCAACGCTTACCTGGGCTGATATGGGTGCAATTGGATGGTTGGTAGATGGCGCTGCTATCATGAATCAAGTGCCGCTGTGCAGAACGTCTTATGGACCTTATGCACGGGCAATGGTGCGTGTGTGTAAAGAAGAAAGTTTTCATCAACGTCAGGGTTTTGAAATAATGATGACGCTTGCTAACGGAACGGCTGTACAAAAGAAATTAGCTCAGGATGCATTGAACCGCTGGTGGTGGCCATCTGTCATGATGTTTGGCCCATCGGATGCGGACAGTCCGCATACCGCACAAAGTATGAGGTGGCGTATAAAACGTTTTACTAACGACGAGCTTCGTCAGAAATTTATTGATGTAACAGTGGAGCAGGCAAAACTTATTGGATTGACAGTTCCTGATCCTGATTTGAAATGGAATGAAGAGGCCGGCCACTACGATTTTGGGAAAATAAACTGGGATGAGTTTTGGAATGTGGTAAAAGGAAATGGTCCTTGCAATAAACAAAGATTGGATACTCGTCGCAAAGCATGGGAAGAAGGAGCATGGGTTAGAGAAGCGGCAATAGCCCATTCAAAAAAGCGTAAGGCAAAAAACGAGCAAGAAAAGAAAACTAAAGACCCGATTGCAGCATAATAGAAATCCGTCATTTCGAAACGGAGCAAAGCGGAGTGAGAAATCTTCTTATAATTTGCAGTCTGTTTGCGCATCATAAAACATAATACATACTCAAATGAAGTTGTTTAAGAAAATTCTTTACGGCGACTACGGCGACAGAGAAGCAGCCGGCGGACAAGACGGCAACCACAGCATTGCAAATGAATGGCCTTTATGGGAAGTATTCATCCGCAGCAAAGCTGGGTTAGATCACAAACATGCTGGCAGCCTTCATGCAGCAGATGCACAAATGGCTATTGAAAATGCACGCGATGTTTATACCCGCCGTATGGAAGGCGTAAGCATTTGGGTAGTAGAAAGCAATCATATCCATGCTTCCGATCCCGCCGATGCAGAAATGTTGTACGAACCTGCGAATGATAAGATCTATCGCCACCCTACTTTTTACAATTTACCGGACGAGTTAAAACACATGTAGTCGTTCATTTGTTGATTGGTTGACTTGTTGATTAGTTAATTAGTGTTTATGAATGAAAAACTTTCAAATCAGGATTTCACCCAACTCGCTGTTTGGCAAGCAGGACGTTCATTTAAGTTAGAGATAGAACTTCTTGTCAAAAGATTTCCGTCAGAAGAAAAGTTTCGCATGACAGATCAAATCCTTCGTTCGGTGAGATCTATTAACCACAATATTTCTGAAGGTCATGGTCGTTTTACCTATAAGGATCAGTTACACTTTTGTGTTCAGGCGCGTGGGTCTTTGAGCGAGACCTACAATCATTTACTTGACGCTTTCGACTCCGGATTTATTACCGAATCCGAACTAAATCATTTTAAGCAGCAGCACATAGACCATGTAGGCAAACTGCTAAATGGATACATCACTTTTTTACGCAACAGTATCAATCGCAATGCTAAATCAACCAATCAACCAATCAACTAATCAACTTTTTTACACACTCCAAATAGCCGACAGCGCACTCATCAACGGGCATCGCCTGAGCGAATGGTGCGGGCACGGGCCAGTTCTGGAGCAAGACATTGCACTTAGCAACATAGCACTCGATCATCTTGGGCAGGCAAGAAGTCTGTATCAATATGCAGCAGATCAGTTCAATAATTTTAGCACTGAAGAAAAGCTAAACACCTTCACTTCAACCGCCATCCAACAAAAAATTGAAGCGGGAGAACTACTCGACGAAGATGATATGGCTTATCTCCGCGATGGCTGGGATTTCCGCAATGTACTGCTGGTAGAGCAACCCAACAACGACTGGGCATACACTGTAGCACGGTCTTTCTTCTTCGATACCTACAATTTCTATTTCTTCACTGCCCTGCAAAACAGCAAAGACGAAACACTCGCAGCAATAGCCGAAAAGTCTTTGAAAGAAGTAAGCTACCATCTTCGCTGGAGCAGTGAGTGGATCATTCGGCTGGGTGATGGAACTGATGAAAGCAAAACACGCATTCAAAACGCCATCAACGACTACTGGATGTTTACCGGCGAACTGACACAACCAGGCGATACCGATAAGGCTATGTTCACTCAAGACATTGGCGCAGATCTGAACGCAATTGCCACACAGTGGAAAGAAAGAGTAACCGCTATTATTCAAGAAGCAACTTTGCAACTACCCACCGGCACCTGGATGCAGGAAGGCGGCAAAAACGCCATTCATACAGAACACCTCGGCTATATACTCGCCGAAATGCAATTCATGCAACGCACATACCCAAACATGGAGTGGTAATGACTATCTCCAAAGAAAATATATACACCTACCTCTCCGTCGTTACCGACCCCGAAGTGCCCGTGCTCACCATCCTCGATCTCGGCATAGTGCGCGATGTGCAAATC
>CALMWT010000194.1 GCA_937870855.1 uncultured Taibaiella sp. | reverse complement strand
TGATGACGTGGGAGATGGCGTTTGCTCCGCTGCTGCATGCGCTGCCGCCACTTACGCATATACCTGCCATATCGAGGTTGAAGAGGAGCATTTCGGTTTTTTCGGTTCGGGGGAAGGAGATGTTGAGTACTGTGTAAAGGCTGTTGCCGTTGGTGTCTCCGTTGCACACTACGCCGGGAAAGGTGGATGTGAGGCGCTGGCACATGTAGTTTTTGAGGTTTGTGACGTGCTGGCTGTCTTGTTCGAATCGTTGCATGGCGAGTTCGAGGGCTTTTGCGAATCCTACGATGCCGTAGAGGTTTTCGGTGCCGGCGCGCATGTTTCTTTCCTGGCTGCCGCCGCAGAGTAGGGGGTTTATTTTTATGTTTTGGTTTATGTATAGGATGCCTACGCCTTTTGGTCCGTGAAATTTGTGGCCTGCGGCAGATACGAAGTGTATGTTTAGTGCTTTTAGGTCTATGGGGTAGTGTCCGATGGTTTGTACCATATCGCTATGGAATATTGCTTGGTTTTTTTCGCATAGGTCGCTTACGGCTTTGATTTTTAGGAGGTTTCCGATTTCGTTGTTGGCGTGCATTAGGGTTACTAATGTCTTTTCATTGGTAGCAAGCAATTGTTCGAGATGGGAAAGATCTACGTGGCCGTTGGGTGTGAGGTTTACGAAGCTGAGTTTTATGAGTCCGCGCTTCTGAAGGTTTTCTACAGTGTGTAATGTAGCGTGGTGCTCAATAGGTGAGGTGATGATATGCTTGCAACCAAGATCATTTACCGATGCGTGAATGGCGGTGTTGCTGCTTTCGGTTCCACCAGAGGTAAAGAAGATTTCACCTGGGGTGCAATTCAACATTTTTGCCACAGATTTGCGCGCACCTTCTATTGCCATTTTTGTTTCCCTGCCATAAGAATAAATGGAAGAGGGATTACCAAACTTTTCGGTGAGGTAGGGCATCATGGCTTCCAGCACTTCGGGATCGAGCGCAGTGGTAGCAGCATTGTCAAAGTAAATACGGCGCATTGGTACTAAATAATTTTTATTGAGGACGCGAATTTACATAGAAATGTAGTTTATTAAAGGATGTGTTGATTTATAAGGTCTTTTAAAAAGGAGTGTCTTCTTCCGGTGAGTTTGGCTTTTTGAAGGGTGGAGTCATATCTTCATCATCATCGTAGCTAAAGTTGTTTGCTTTTGACTGAAGTGTTTGAAAGCCCCCGGGAATAAACATTTTTGATCCGCCAAAATCACTAAGGTCGCGGTTTCTTAAACCTGCCTGCGGGTTATCTGCCGGATTGAAAGGCTTGGGACTGTTTCCTCCACCGTCAAAATTTCCGCCGCCGCCGAAGTTGCCAAATCCTCCAAAGTTGTCTTCTTCTATGTCAACAAACTTTTGGTATTCTTTTATGAACCGAACTTTTACGGTATCCGTTTGTCCACTACGGTTTTTAGCAATATGCACATGGGTTTCGCCTTCAATGGGGTTGCCCATCTCATCGTTGTTGATGCCATAATATTCAGGACGATACAGAAACATTACCATATCGGCATCCTGTTCAATAGCGCCCGATTCCCGCAGATCGCTCAACTGAGGTACTTTAGATTCTTTTCTTGATTCTACACCCCGGTTCAACTGAGAGAGTGCGATGATGGGTATTTCTAATTCCTTTGCAAGCGATTTCAGGTCGCGTGAGATCTTTGAGATTTCCTGTTCCCGATTCCCGCCTTTGTTTATATCTGCCTGCATTAGCTGCAAATAGTCAATGATAATAAGCTGGATGTCGTGCTTTTGTTTTAGCCTGCGCGCTTTTGCCCTCAATTCAAAAATATTAAGCGCAGCCTGGTCGTCAAGAAAAATCTGAGCAGATGCGAGTTTAGTCATCCGTTGCGTCATCTGAACAAACTCGTGTTCCTGCATTCTACCTTTGGTAATGGCATCCATACTTACTTCCGTAGTTGCGGAAAGCATCCTTTTTACCAATTCTCCCGCACCCATTTCCAGTGAGAAAAATGCAACGGGAAAAGGCTTGTTGGTATTCATAGCTGCATTCATGGCAAGGTTCAGACAAAAAGCAGTTTTACCGACAGCAGGACGGGCAGCCACAATAATAAGTGCATTCTTTTGCCAGCCAGAGGTTATGCGGTCAAGATATTTGAAGCCAGTAGGAACGCCAGTGACGTCCTCTTGTTTATTCTTAGCCTCTTCAATATCACGAACTGTAGTTACCAATACTTCTTTCAGACTTTTGAAATTTTTTCTCAGGTGCTTGTCCGTTATTTCATACAAACTCGATTCTGCTTTATCCAAAAGGTCGAAAACGTCTGTACTGTCTTCATAAGCATCAGAAATTACATTGCCGGAAATACGGATCAATTCGCGTTGAATGAACTTTTCCATCACTATGCGTGCGTGTGCTTCTACGTGTGCACTCGACACAATGCTCATGGTAAGGCGGGTGAGGTAATAAGCGCCTCCTACAATTTCCAGTTCATTTGATTTTCGCAGTTCATCAGTTACGGTCAGCAAATCCACCGGCATCCCCTTGTCGAACAGACGGCGAATGGCAGCATATATTTTTTGGTTGGCATCTACATAAAAGCAATCATGGCTTTGGATTATCTCAAGCACTTCGGCAAGCTTATCTTTTTCAAGCATTATAGCGCCGAGTACAGCTTCTTCTAATTCATTCGCCTGCGGCGGAATTTTTCCATAAACAAGGGTAGTGAGATCGGGTTTACGATTTCTTGTGTTTCCAAAGTCTTTCTTGATGTTTAGCGCCATTATTCTTGGTCGGTTAGTCGTATTAAGTTGTTCAATTGTAACTGCTTCTTTCAATAAAATTCTTTAACAGCCTTAGTGATTGATGTTGGCAATATTCACTGTTAAGCCTGTATTAAGTGATCGTTATTTCAGTGGCATGGAAACGAATGTAAACGCAAAAATGAAACCGCCGCATGACTTCAATAAATATAATTTTCAGCCCTGACTACACACCAGTTTCACAACATGTCTACAGCAACCCACCCAATTTCTTTGTGTTACCAACATTGCAGATTAAAAGCAAACATCAACCCACATCGAATCCACAAAAATATGTGGACAAATGCTTCAGCATTGGATTTCTTTTAGAGGATGCAAATTGCTATTATCATAGGTTATCTTTACCCAAATTTTTCTCTTTTCAATGATCATTTCCTACCAGTGGCTACTTACTTTTCTGCAAGAACCTTTACCTGTTTCCGATTTGAGCAATATGCTCACTTCAATAGGTTTGGAAGTAGAGGCCGTTGAAACCACAGAAGCAATAACAGGCAGTCTTGAGGGGCTTGTAATTGGCGTAATTCTTACTTGCGAAAAGCATCCAAATGCAGACAAGCTAAAGATCACAACTGTAAATATTGGTACTGATGCCCCTTTGAAAATTGTGTGCGGCGCGTCCAATGTTGCAATTGGTCAGAGAGTAGTGGTAGCGCCCGTTGGCACCACAGTATTTCCTACAGAAGGACAACCATTTGAAATAAAAAAAGCAAAAATCAGGGGGGAAGAAAGTGAAGGAATGATTTGTGCGGAAGATGAAATTGGGCTGGGGGCAAGCCACGCAGGAATAATAATTTTACCCGAAAATGCACCCATCGGACTTTTAGCCAAAACATTCTTTAATATTCCTGAGCCTGATTATGCCATCCATATTGGTTTGACACCCAATCGCTCGGATGCGATGAGTCATATAGGAGTGGCAAGAGATGTTTGTGCTTATTTGTCGCATCACCGCGCTAAAAAGCATCAGGTGCAAATGCCAAAATTGGAATTGCCACCAAACAAAGGCTCGTTCCACATAAATGTAAATGTAGATGCGGCAGAAGCTTGTCCGCGATATACAGGGCTTTGCCTGACCAACGTAAAAGTGGGTGCTTCACCAGATTGGTTACAGCAAAAATTAAAAACTATCGGTGTCCGGTCTATCAACAATGTGGTGGATATTACCAACTATGTACTCCATGAATTTGGACAACCGCTTCATGCTTTTGATGCCGATAAAATAAAGGGTAAAACGGTAAATGTTCGTTTTCCTGACGAGGGTTCAGACTTTCTTTCTTTAGACGAAAAGGTAAGAAAACTAAAGTCTCACGATCTGATGATTTGTGATGAGGAGGAAGGAATGTGTATTGCAGGGGTATTTGGTGGACTTCATAGCGGGGTTTCTGAAACCACTACCAATATTTTTCTCGAAAGCGCCTACTTCGACCCTACATTTATACGCCGCACCTCCATGCACCACGGACTGCGGACAGATGCAGCAACGCATTTTGAAAAAGGAGTGGACATCAACAATCTTATTCCTGCATTAATGCGTGCGGCTATGTTGATTTGTGACATTGCAGGGGCTGAAATTGCTTCGGAAGTAATTGATGTTTATCCAAAACAGCTTGAACCAAAACAAGTGACGATCCGGTATGAATACATGAGCAAACTAAGCGGCAAATCGTATTCCAGCGAAGCAATAAAAAACATT
Organism: uncultured Taibaiella sp.; assembly: GCA_937870855.1. GTDB lineage: Bacteria > Bacteroidota > Bacteroidia > Chitinophagales > Chitinophagaceae > JAFIGV01. The sequence continues at coordinate 6,745 of CALMWT010000194.1, read as the reverse complement.
TTGCTCTCACTTGATTTTCAAATTCTCAAGGAAACCGAAGAGAGCCTGACGCTGTTAGTGCCAACAAATAAAACGGACATTACTCAGCCCGCAGATATTGTGGAAGAAGTATTGCGCATTGATGGCTTAGACAATATTGCAATTCCTGAAAGACTTAATATTTCTCTAAAACCCACAAAACCCAATGAACGGGATATTTATGAAAAACTGGCGGAAACACTTTGCGGCGTAGGCTTTCAGGAAATAATTACCAATTCCATTGTCAACAGTAAATATTATCCCGAGAACAATGACCTGGTACAAATGCTGAATAGTTTGAGTAGCGAACTTGACGTGATGCGGCCTTCCTTGCTTGAAAGCGGATTGGAGGTGATTCAATACAACTGCAACAGAAAGAATACGGATTTGCGCTTGTTTGAGTTTGGAAAAACTTACAAAAAGCAAAACGACCGCTACATTGAAGAACAACAAATTGCGCTATGGATTTCGGGAAATGCAGTTTCTGCCCATTGGGATCAGAAAGCAAAACCTGCAAACCTTGCTTATCTAAAAGGCGTTTTACAAAGTTTGGTGAATCGCTCGGGTATTGGAAATGTTACAGTTACTTATGAGCAAGAGCGTGTGGTTTATAAACACAGAAACCAAACGCTTTGCACAGCTTTTGCCGTACCGTCGAAGCGACTTGGGGAATTTGACATTAAGCAAGAAGTTTATTTTGCCAACATTAATGCAAAGGTTTGGATAAAGGCCGCAACCGAAAACAAGATCAGATATACCGAAGTGCCGAAATATCCGGTGGTGGAACGAGACCTTGCAATTGTGCTTAATAAGGAAATTACCTATCAGCAGGTAAAACAAACAACCGAGCAATTGAAAATTGAATCGTTGACAGGGTTCGATTTGTTCGATGTTTTTGAAAGTGAAAAATTAGGCGCAGATAAGAAATCTTACGCATTGAGCTATACCTTTCAGTTGCTGGATAGAACACTGACGGATGCGGAAATTGATTTGGCAATGCAACAACTTATGAGTTCATATAGATCAACTTTGCAAGCCCAAATACGCGAATAATCTATGCACGAATTACAGCTACTCAACACCAGGCTCGATGTGCTTTTAAAAAAGTATGCACTACTTCATTCTGAAAATAAGAAACTCAGAATCACAATTGCCGAGCAAACAAAAAACATGGCAACGCTGAATGTAAAACTTTCGGACCTGGAGCAAAATATGATAGCTGTGCAAATTGGGAGAAGTGTGAGCTACGATGAAAAACAAAAAATGCGTCGGCAGCTTGATACTGTGATTGGTGAAATAGATAAAATACTTGCTAAGCTGAATGATTAGAAATAGTTGTCTTTTTGTCTTTTCGTTACTGCGTTTTTTTACGCAAAAATTTTGGCTGCCTACTACTTACTGCGTATTGCTTACTGCTTACTGCCTTTCTTCCTGCGAACAGCAACGAGACCCATGTTTGCAACCTACAACCGCATATTTACGCCTCCGCTCTATGAAAAATGTGGCCGATACCACAGTTGCCGATAGTCTTTTACCTAATCCAAGATGGAGCGCGATTGACTCTGGCGTAACTTTAATTTTTGGTAGAAGAACCGGGAGTTTTAGTCTGTCGCTGAATGCAAGCGCCGATAGTTCCCGATATGCCATTCAGCCTGATTCCGCCGTTTTCTCTTTCGATACCCTTACTTTTTTTTATGACCGGAGATTACAGTTTTTATCCAATGCTTGTGGTTATACCTATTTCTACAACTTGCGCAGCATAAAGACTACAAACCATAATGTTGATTCTGTTTTGCTGCGAAACAACGAGGTAAATGGCAATGTAAACACACCAGATCATGTACAGGTTTTTTTCTAGCATTTTGGTTTTATTCTTTGCTGCCAGTGCATTTGCGCAAACAGATAGTACAGACACAGAGGGAACAAGTGCAATTTTGCCCAAACAGCAGCAATTGCGAATAGGATTTGATATAAGCAAACCGATTTTTAATGCCTTATCTAAAACGAAACAGAGCTATGAGTTTACTGTAGATTACTGTCTTCCTAAAGAAATATATCTGGTGGCAGAAGGTGGTTTCGGTGGTGCTAACATTGATTATGCAGATCTGAAATATTCAAGTTCGAATACATTTTTTAGAGTGGGAATTGATAAAAGCATGTTGCAGCGTTTGTTTCCGAACGATTGGGATTTTTTATTTGTAGGAATTCGATACGGGGTAGCAATTATCAATAGAAGTGAAGCAACTTACCTTACCTCCGATCCGGTTTGGGGAACAACCACCGGTACCATTGCATCCAAATCATTTTCCGGACATTGGGCGGAACTTACTGCCGGACTACGGGTGGAGTTATTCAGAGGTTTTTTTATACGGTTCGTGGAAAATTTTTACTCAATCAATCTCCATTTCGCGAACTGCCACCCGCATTTGTAGCAGGCTATGGAAAGGGTGAAAAATCTACCAGCTTCGATTTCAATTTTTATTTGCAGTACGCACTCAGGTGGTAATTGCTATTGCTGGGTGGCTGTGAAGATCACGTCCACTGTGTAAGTGCCAGCAGGAAAAGCAAATCCAGGATTCGCTCTAAACTTGCAGGAAAATCTTTTGTCGCCACCGGCTGTTGCATTGGCAATAATATTCTGAGCTGTTGCTCCGATTCCATAATAGCTATTTGCAGAAAATGGTGCAGGAATATTTCCACCCGTAGTGTTGGCCGTTATCATACAACTGAGGGTAGAGTAAACATACATAACCGGTGCAGGTGAAGTTGTACCGGAGTAAGTAAAGGTGTTTGCGGCTGCTTTTACAGAAACATTAAATGTCCTGTTAGATTTGATTTTCATTTCCTGATCGCCCGATGTAACACCATTTGCATAGTCGTTGGCAGAGGTAAATGGAAAAGTAATTGTCCCGCCGGTTGTGGACTCATTGCTGGTGTAAGAAATTTCCAGAGCGTTTGTTAGCCCAAGTTGCACGGCTTGCTGGGCAGTGGCCGACACATCGGCATTACTTACCTGTGCCTGCGTGGTTAGGGTAATTCCCAGGAAGGCGGCTATTAGAAAAATCTCTTTCATGGTTGTTGTTTGCCTCATAAAGATTGAGAGAGGTAAACAGAATTATTATAGACCTTGGATGTTTAACATCCGATTGACAAGCGGTTAACGAAACGTTTGCAAACTGGGAGAGTTTAATCAAAACAATCAAATCAGTAATTTCCCATTCCTGATAATTTACAACATGAGCATCTTTCCATTGGTTTAGTGAAAAAACTGAGCAATTAGCCTGGTGGAAATTTTAGTAGTTTTGGAAGGCTCGCATGGCATCATTTTCATGATGCGTAGTTCCAAAAACTATCACTATGTCAGCAAATGGAAAATGGGCGCTGGTTACCGGCGGATCAATCGGTATTGGTTATGAACTTGCCAAGCTTTGTGCAAAAGATTCTTTCAACCTAATTCTTGTAGCACGCGATGAAGCAGAGTTGCAAAGTGCAAAACAGCTTATTCAGCAGGAACACAAAGTGAAGGTGGAAACAATTGCCCAAGACCTGTTTGATGTAAATGCTTCACAAGAAATTTATGATTTTACAAAATCGAAAGGGTATGAAGTGAGCATTCTCATCAATAATGCAGGACAAGGCGAATATGGATTCTTTCACGAAACAGATATTTATCGCGATTTAGACATCATTAATCTAAACGTTATTGCTCCCGTATATCTGGTGAAACTTTTTGCAAAAGATATGATTGCCAAAAAGGAAGGTCGTATTCTCAATCTTGCTTCTATCGTTAGCAAAAATCCCTCACCGCTTTTAGCCATTTATTCTGCTACCAAAGCCTTCATTTATTCGTTTAGTATGGCTTTGCGCAATGAACTGAAAGATCATAACATTTCCGTCACTGCTCTGTTACCCGGCGCTACAGACACGGACTTTTTTGATAAAGCCGGAATGTTGAATACCAAGGAATACCATGAAAATGCAACCGGCGATCCTGCTGCTGTGGCTGAGGCTGGCTACAAAGCCATGATGAATGGAGACGAAAAAGTAGTATCGGAAGGATTGAAAAATAAAATGATGGCAAATATGGCGAACGTAATGCCCGACAGTATGATTGCCAGCAATATGCGCGAAAACCACATGAAAAATATAGATGGCAGTGAAGGCAAAGAGGGTGCAAGCCAGGGCGAATCAGTGCGTCAGGCTGCTAATAGTTCCGCAAGAAATCCATCAGACCGCATTGAAAATCAAGATGAAATTCCGCGTTAGATTTCGTGGGTATGGTTTTTAATCTATAGCTATTCTAAAATCTAAAAAACTATGAAAACCTTCATTTTAATTTGGTTAGGCGCTGCGGGATTAGTCACGTGGTCGGCCTGCAATCGGGCAAACGGTTCTATTCAGGCCATAGATCTGGAAACAGGAGAAAAGATAACCGTGATTGAAGACATTGCGAGCGGCAAAATCGTTAATGAAAAAACAGGAGAGCCGGTGAAGCTATTTGTAAACCGAAAAACAAACGACACTGTTTATGGGGTAACCGGCGAGGTGGTCAATGGGAAGTTGAGTATGTCGGACGAAGGAAAGTATGTGTATTATGGAAAGGTAAAAGGCGATGGCTACAAAATGGAAGTTGAGCGCGATGGAGATTACACAATTAAGCGCGGTGACGATTACAAAGAAAAGTACGAAAACGGCGAGTATAAAGTGAAGCACGGAGATTATAAAAAGGAAGTGGAACGCGATGGCGACGTGACGATTAAGAAAGGCGATAAGAAGATAAAAATTGATGGTGAAACAGGCGAAGTAAAAGTGAAAAACTAAGCCGCCCATTTTGTGATTAAAAAAATAAAGCTCCTCAAAAGGAGCTTTTATTTTGACTTCATGTCAATGTGTTCTTTAATTACTTTGCAAACTTCGTAATGCTCCACCCCCACATAATAATTCAACCACTGCTTTAAAGATTTTATGGGAAGATCGCGGAATAAATCATGCAATTCATGTTCCGGCAATCCTGAAATATCAAACGAAATTACCTCAGCATTTTTCTCTTTTCCTTCATCTAACGTTTTCATCACACAAGCTTTTCTTATTAAATGAAATATTGTGCCAGCGAAGCAACGTTTACATTCCGTCAATAAACCCAAATTGTTTACTTTGAAATAACTGTTCGTATCTTAAGCACTGCATGAGAAACGTTCTGATAATTCTTGCAAGCCTTTTGATGTTTGGAACATTTGCCATTGGGCAAACCCATTCTATCAATACACTGAAAACCAAACTCGCACTCACCAGCGACCCACATCAAAAGCTCGCATTTTTTCTAACACTTTGCGATGAACGCAATTCACTAAGTGCTGATACCTTATTTGCTTTTGCCGCAAATGCTAAAAGCCTTGCCGCTTCGCTCAACAAACCAGATGATATGCTGCGTGCTGATTATTTTATCGGTTGCGCGCTTGAGAAAAAAGGATTGCTCGACAGTGCATATTACCTCGTAGAAAATAGTTTATCGAAACTCTCAAATAACAAAAATAAATCTGCCCTCCGGTCTAAGTTTTTGTATCTGAAAGGCTCGCTGCTTGTTCGTAAAAACGATTTCAAAAATGCACACGAAGTATTTTTTACGCTTCTAAAATTTTCCGAACAAAACAACGATACGATCAATTTAATTACAGCAAGGCACGCCATAGGGTGGGTCTATCTGGAAACAAATCAGGCAAGTGAAGCGCTTCTGTGGTTTCGAAAAACATTACAAACAGCGCCAACCAATGAGTACGAAAAATATTATGCAGCCACCTATGCAAATATGATTGCAACCCACGGCATGTTGGAGCATTATGATTCGGCACAGCATTATATAGATGTCGGCATTCGTGTGGCAAAAAAGTATGAGCAACTCACCATTCTCTGCAACATTTTAAATCTCAAGGCATCTTTATACATGATGACTGCAAGAAATCATCTTGCAGATGCACCTCTGAAAGAAGCTTTGGAAATACGCAAACAAATTGGGGATCCGTTTTATGTGGTGGCAGATATGGCGCAATTAGCGAGCTACTACGCTAACGCTGGAAAGGTGGATGAGGCACTACGATATAGCAAGGAGGGTGTGGAAATTGCTGAAAAAAATCAGATTATCGGAAAGTTACCCATACTCTATCATGCACTGGCACACAGTTACAAACTGAAAGGCGATTTGAAAAATGCAATTGCGGCACTGGAAAAAAACATTGCTGTCAAAGATTCTTTGTATCAGGTAAATACAACTGCTGCAATGGCCGAGTTGGAAACGAAATACCAACTACAGAAAAAAGAAAACACGATTATACTTCAGGATATAAAACTGATAAAGCGCGGATACCAGCTTGCCGCCGCCGCTATTTTTATTGTTTTGTCTCTCATCATTAGTTATTTCGTTTTCAAAAATTATAAAGCGAAGCAAAAAGTCAGATTGGCTGCCGCATTGGAAGAAGAAAAAATAATGGCTGCGTTAGCGGTAAAAGAAGCAGAAGAAACTGAAAGAAGAAGGATTGCAGCCGATTTGCATGACAACCTCGGAGCTTATGCCGCATCAATCGCGTACAATCTGGAAAGTATAACCCACAACACAAACAACGGTAATAGGGCACTTACGGAGTTGCGCAATAATTCGGAGGCAATAGTCACAGAACTGAGCGATACCATCTGGGCTTTGAAAAAAGATGCGCTATGTCTCACCGCAATTAGT
>CALMWT010000193.1 GCA_937870855.1 uncultured Taibaiella sp. | reverse complement strand
TGATTGGTTGATTGGTTGATTGGTTGATTGGTTGATTGGTTGATTGGTTGATTGGAGGGGGGTGACGGAATGGCGGTGCAGTTGGGGGATTTAATGATGCAGTTGGGATAACTAATGATGCAGTTGGGAGATTTAGGGTGGAAGTTGCCAGTTTGACAGTTGCAGGTGTGTGATTTAGGGTGGAAGTTGGGGGATTTGGGGTTGCAGGGGGGTGATTTGGGGTGGATGTTTGGGGATTTAGGGTTGCTGGGGGAGGGTTTAATAGTAGCAACTGCGATGAATGGTGCTAACGCCGTAAAAGCTTAATAGTAGTAGTGGTGCTTGGACAATAAAAATTTTTTTTAAAAAGGACTTTTTCTAATTACGAGGTATGCATTTAAAGTACGAATCTTTTGTACGGGAACCGCTGGTTGATGGAGAGAAAACGTACCATCAGGTGACGGAGGATATTGTGCGCCCGATTGAGCAAAAACCGGGACGGATGTGGTATGTCGGTTTCTTTTTTTCGGTGGCGTTGCTGTTGTTTGGTGTGTTTTCGGTGGTGTGGGAGGTGTATTGGGGGATTGGTGTGTGGGGTATAAACCGGACTGTGGGTTGGGGATGGGATATTACGAATTTTGTGTGGTGGGTAGGTATTGGTCATGCGGGTACTTTGATTTCTGCGATTCTTTTGCTTTTTCGGCAGGGTTGGAGAACGGGTGTGAACCGTGCTGCTGAGGCGATGACGATTTTTGCGGTGATGTGTGCGGGGCAGTTTCCGATTTTCCATATGGGTAGGGTTTGGGATGGTTTCTTTGTGTTGCCTTACCCTAATACGCGTGGTCCGCTTTGGCCTAATTTTAACTCGGCGCTGCTTTGGGATGTGTTTGCGATTTCTACTTATTTTACTGTTTCGTTGTTGTTTTGGTATTCGGGTTTGATTCCTGATTTTGCTACGGTGCGGGACAGGGCTAAGACTAAGTTTCGGAAGATGATGTATGGTGTGGCTTCTTTTGGGTGGACTGGTTCGGCTAAAAACTGGCAGCGTCATGAGGCTCTTTCATTGGTTCTTGCAGGTCTTTCTACTCCGTTGGTTCTTTCGGTGCATACGATTGTATCGTTTGACTTTGCGACTTCGGTGATTCCGGGATGGCATACTACGATTTTCCCTCCTTACTTTGTGGCTGGGGCTATATTCTCTGGTTTTGCAATGGTGCAAACGTTGTTGATTGTGTGTAGGCGTATAATGGGTCTTGAGGACTACATTACCGTGGGGCATATTGAGGCAATGAATAAGGTGATTGTTCTTACTGGTTCTATAGTGGGTGTGGCGTATTTGACTGAGCTTTTTATGGCGTGGTATAGCCAGGTGATTTATGAGCAGGCTGCTTTTCACTGGCGTATTATGGGGCCATATTGGTGGAGCTACTGGGCTATGATGACTTGTAATGTGGTGTCGCCTCAGTTGTTTTGGTTCAAGAAGCTTCGTAGGAATATTCCGTTTACGTTTATTATGTCTATAGTTGTGAACATTGGTATGTGGTTCGAGCGTTTTGTGATTATTGTTACATCACTTTACCGCGATTACTTGCCCGCATCGTGGACTTACTATAGCCCAACATGGCCGGAAGTAGGTTTTTATCTCGGTACTTTTGGATTGTTCTTTACCTGCTTTTTTCTGTTTGCTAAATACTTCCCTGTTATCGCTATTGCGGAAATCAAGTTTGTATTGAAGACATCGGGTGAAAGCTATAAGAAGAAGATGGCAGTGATTGATGATAAGGATACAGGTGAGTTTGCAAGAGAGCAGGCGGAGGCGCATCATCATTAATCGGTTGATAAGTTGATGGGGTTGATCAATGACTTTTTTGACTTTTAACTTTTGAATTTTTAATAAGAATGGCTATAAAAAAATTTGCTGTTGCGTGTTTTGACGACGAGGAAGTTTTATTTCCTGCAGTGAAGAAAGTACGAAACAGTGGCTATAAGCTTCATGATGTTTATACTCCATTTCCTGTACATGGTTTGGATCAGGCATTGGGACATAAAGAAACAGATTTGCACGTGGCGGGTTTTATCTATGGACTGACGGGTACGGCAACGGCACTTGGTTTTATGGGGTGGATATTTAGTTACGATTGGCCGATGGTATTTGGCGGAAAGCCTCATTTTTCGCTGCCGGCATTTATACCTATCGTATTTGAGTTGACCGTATTATTTGCAGCAGTTGGTATGGTGCTTACTTTTTGTTATCTCAACCAAATTATGCCCGGCGTTAAAAAGCATCTGTTTCACCCACGTCAGACCGATGACCTTTTTGTAATGGCAATTGAGCTGAACGAGCATGTAACTGAGATGGAGGTAATTGACTTCTTGAAATCAACAGGAGCTGTAGAAACGAATGTACAAGTAGCGGAAACAGAATGGTGGTATGGAAGATGGGACAGAGAAGAAGAGTACCAAAAGGCATAGTACGGTTGGTGTGTTGACAATTTGATAAGAAGGTTAAGAGGTTAATAGAATATAGTTTCAGCTTTTTTGAATTTTACCTTTTGAATTTTACATTAAAATATGAATAAGACCAAAAGCATAGTAGTTGCAAGCCTGATGATAGGTCTCGGCATAACTGCATGTAACCAAAATGGTAGCAAGCACCGTAATCCGGGTAAAACCTACGCACCAGACATGGTCTACTCTCGTGCTTACGATGCTTATACTTATAATCCAAACTTTGCAGACAGTCAGTCGAGCCGTTTGCCAGTGCCTGGAACAATTGCACGCGATCACGACCTTCCCGATCATTTGAAAGAAGGGGATACTACAGCATACAAGGCCTTCACCACAAATCTTCGATTTACTGTAGAGGAGTTACAGGAAGGTAAGCGCCTTTATGATATTTATTGCGGCATCTGTCATGGACAAAAGTTGGACGGACAAGGACCTTTGTTTGCAAGTGGAAAATATGCATCCATGCCTGCTAATTTTAAAGATGGCAAGTATCTCGGCATGTCTGAAGGAGTGATGTATGCCGCTGTGAAATTTGGAAAGAATGCTATGGGATCTTATGCAAGTCAGCTTGATGTAAAGCAACGTTGGCAGGTTATTGCCTACATAAAGAAGGTGCAAAGTGAAAACGGTGGAGCAGCCTTCAAATTTGGCAGCGTAACAGGTGCTGACTCAGCTGGAAAGCAAGCTTACCCGATGGATACGTCAAACATGGCTGGCAAAGGACAGGTTACAACCGCAAACCACTAATTGATAGATTTTTTAAAAAGTTACTTCCAATAAAAGTTAACCAATGAACGAACGTTTTGAGATACCGGCACGATTGAAGACTACAAGCTTTGTGCTGATGTTGATTGGTATTATCACCTTGCTTCTTGGCGTTTTTACTCTTGCAAACAGCCACAATGCAAATCATGAAATCATGCACGCCGAAAGAACCCGTTTCTGGATTGTGCTGCTTCATAACAGTGTTTTCTTCCTTTTGATGACCGTTGCCTGTGTATTTGTTCAGGCTGCTGCCTCTCTGGCGCAGGGTGGGTGGATCGTAGCATACAAGCGTGTACCTGAAGCAATTGGCGCTAATGTTTGGATATTCGGTGTGATTACAATGATCATCCTTTTTCTGATAGCTTTTGTTTTTGATATAGACGGACACAACACCATTTTTCACTGGATACATCCTGAGGGAGATAAAATTCTTGAAGGAAAAAAGGCATTTCTAAATAAGGGAATGTTTGCCACCATTACTATTATCACTATTATTCTCTGGTCTTTTTTTGGTAGAAAATTTCGCGCGCTTTCAATAGCTCAAGAATCTGCTCCGAAGAATAGCACTAAGATTTATTGGACAATGGTGAAATGGTCTGCAGGATTTTTACTTGTATATGCCCTCACACAAATGAGTATTACACCCTGGTTGTGGATCATGAGTATTGATGCACACTGGTATTCTACAATGTTTAGCTGGTACACTTTTGCAAGTGCTTTTGTAAGCGCTATGTCCCTGATTTTGCTTTGGGTTGTGTACTTGAAAAATCAAGGCAATCTTGAAATAGTTACCAAAGAACACATTCACGATCTTGGTAAATTTATGTTCGCATTCTCCATCTTCTGGACTTACGTATGGTTTGCCCAATATATGCTGATCTGGTACAGTAATATTCCTGAGGAAACGGTTTATTATAAGATGCGTCAGCAGGGCCCGTACGGCGTGATTTGGTATGCAACCTTCATCATTAATTTTGTGATGCCGATATTGATATTGATGGCTCGTCCAAGCAAACGCAACTATTTTACAATGAGCTTTATGGCAATGGTTATTATTTTCGGTCATTGGCTGGACTTCTACATCATGACGATGCCGGGTCCACTTGGAAAACACTGGCATCTTAGCTGGTATGAACTCGGTATTTTTGCAGGCTTCGTTGGTGTTTTAATCTTTACGGTAGCCAATACCCTAACGAAATCTTCGTTAGTACCGAATAATCATCCGTTACTGAAAGAGGCGTTATTACACCAAAGCTAACCGGAAGCGAGTTAATAGATGGGTAAACGCAAAATGAACGATTAGAATAAAAAACATTAGTAAATACAAGCAAAACTGACCATGTCGGGATTTCTAACAATAGCATTAATAGCACTGGTATTTATCATCATTTACCAGATCGCTAAGGCAAGTGAGTATGCAGCGGTGTTGCGGGGAAAAGAAAAAGTAGAGCGTCAAACCAATCGTACTATTGCATGGCTTTTTCTTTTTTCATTTATCCTCGGGATGTGGGGCATCTATGAATGCCACCTTTATCTGATGGATAAAATGCTCCCTGTTTCGGCCTCTGATCATGGCGTGCGCTACGATTCGATGTACCGAATAACTACTATTATTACAGGGATTGTGTTTTTTATTACACAAGCACTGCTTTTCTTCTTTGCATTCCGGTATCAGTCCACAGAAAAGCGCACTGCTTTTTACTTTCCTCATAGTAACAAACTGGAATTATTATGGACTACAGTTCCTGCGATAGCAATGGCTGCTCTTGTAGCTATAGGTTTACGCGCATGGTTTTCTATGACTTCCGCAGCCCCTGCAAATTCACAAGTGGTAGAGATTGTAGGTAAGCAATTTAACTGGATCATTCGTTACCCTGGTGCTGACAATACACTTGGCAAAAGAGACTTCAGGAAAATTAATGATGCTAATAACGTTTTGGGATTAGACTGGAATGACAAAGCCAACATGGATGATGTGATTGCGGAAAATGGAGAAATGCATTTGATTGTGAACAGACCGGTAAAGTTGATTATTGGCTCAAGAGACGTAATTCATGATGTAGGTTTACCGCACTTTCGTATGAAGATGGATGCTGTGCCGGGAATCATTACAACAATATGGTTTACACCCACGATCACAACAGCAGAAATGAAGCAGAAGACTGGAAACCCTAATTTCGTATACGAGATTTCGTGCGATCAGATGTGTGGGGTTGGTCACTATGCTATGCGGGGCACGGTAATCGTTGAGACAGAAGCGGAGCATAAAGCATGGCTTGCCAAACAAAAGTCTTACTATGCAACAATGAATACCTCAACGCCGGAAATTCCTGCTGACTCTACTCCACAAAAGGCAGATACAACAAAGGCAATCACTATGAACTAATCTAACAACGGTTAGTAAGCAATAAAAAAGAGAATTAAAAAAAATGGCTAATCAAGTAATCATAGACGGACCAAATGTAGCCCATGGACACAGCGGGCACGACGAACATGGTCATGAGCATCATGAGCAGCACTTTATTACAAAGTATATTTTCAGTCAGGATCATAAAATAATTGCAAAGCAATTCCTGATAACCGGTATAATCTGGGCGATAATCGGAGCATTGTTCTCTGTGTTTTTCCGTCTCCAGTTAGGTTTTCCTGAACAGTCATTTCCTATAATGGAAACATTTTTGGGTGAATGGGCGAAGGGTGGAAAGCTGGATCCAGAGTTTTACTATGCACTTGTTACTATGCACGGAACTATCCTTGTGTTCTTTGTATTGACAGCCGGATTAAGCGGAACATTTGCGAATCTGCTTATTCCTCTGCAAATAGGCGCACGTGACATGGCATCACCTTTCATGAACATGCTCTCTTACTGGTTCTTTTTTGCTGCCAGCATTATAATGTTCATCTCCTTGTTTGTTCAAACCGGACCAGCGTCTGGAGGATGGACCACCTACCCACCGTTGAGCGCGTTGAAGGAAGCTTCAATGGGTTCTGGTCTCGGTATGGATCTCTGGCTTATCTCCATGGCACTATTCGTGGTGTCCTCATTGCTCGGTGGGCTTAACTATATCGCTACTATTTTGAACATGCGTACAAAAGGAATGAGCATGACGCGTATGCCGTTGACTATTTGGGCGCTCCTTTTTACTGCGATACTTGGGGTACTTTCATTTCCAGTTTTGCTGTCAGGTTTTGTGCTTTTGATCTTTGATCGCAACTTCGGCACATCGTTCTATCTGTCGGAAATATTTATTGGAGGAAAAGCGCTACCAAACGTAGGCGGTTCAGCTATTCTTTATCAGCACTTGTTTTGGTTCCTGGGTCATCCTGAGGTTTATATCATTATGCTTCCGGGTATGGGTATGGCTTCAGAAATACTTTCTACACACAGCCGCAAGCCAATTTTTGGATATTTCGCGATGATTATTTCATTTATAGGCATTACGGTACTTGCATTTCTCGTGTGGGCGCACCACATGTTTGTAACGGGTATGAGTCCTTTCCTCGGATCAATTTTCGTACTTCTTACATTATTGATTGCAGTACCATCTGCCGTAAAAGTGTTTAATTGGTTGACAACTATCTGGAGAGGTAATATTCGATTTACCGTACCCATGTTATTTGCTTTGGGCTTTGTATCTATGTTTATTTCTGGAGGACTTACAGGGATCCACCTCGGTAATTCTGCTTTGGATATTCATCTTCACGATACCTACTTTGTGGTAGCACACTTTCATATTGTAATGGGCGTATCTGCCTTTTTGGGAATGTTCGCCGGTATCTATCACTGGTTTCCTAAAATGTTCGGTAGATTTATGAATAATACACTTGGGTACATTCACTTCTTCCTGACTTTTGCAGGTGCTTATTTGATCTTTTGGCCAATGCACTATGAAGGAGCAGCCGGGATGCCACGCCGTTATTATGACTACAGTGCATGGGAAAGTTTTAAACAGTTTAATGATCTGAATGCTTTCATTTCGATTGTAGTTGTTATAACATTCTTTGCGCAGCTATTATTTGTAGTCAATTTCTTTGTAAGCATTTTTAGAGGTCGTAAGGTTACTGATCCTAACCCTTGGAGTAGCAATACGCTTGAGTGGACTACACCTATTAATCCTGGTCATGGAAACTGGCCTGGGGAAATTCCGGAAGTTCATCGTTGGGCTTATGACTATAAAGATGACGGAAATGACGGCGACTTTATCCCTCAAACAGTTCCTGTGAGACCGGGTGAAGAAACCCACTAATATATTTGAAACCAAAACGAAAACGAGCTGATGGATTATATCGGCTCGTTTTTTTATGTCTGCGACTTTTGTATTTGTGACTTTCTTTATTTTTTCTTGCTGAAAAAATCTTTCAACTCACGGCTCATTTCTTCACCACGCTTCTTTAGATCCTGTAGTTCATTACCTACGTTTTTGCGGATGGAATGAATATTCATGGGTTGCCCACCAGTCATGTAGGCAATTTCCTCAGGTGTGCGCGCCAATGGAATTACCACCCAGGCAATAATGTAAGCCAGCAATCCAATTCCTGCGCCCAAAAACAAAACCACCATGATAAGTCTCACGATTACCGGATCTATATCGAAATAGTTTGCGATACCGCTACAAACACCACCCAGCATTTTGTCATTTGGATTGCGGTATAGTCTGCGTTGCCCACCCGAAGTTCTGGGTTCGTACTTTGCAGGTAGATATGGATTCACAGGTTCTGAATTAGACGCTCCCAGGGTATATGCAGGGCCAAGAGTTTCTATTACTTTTTTTACATCGTCGCTGTCAATGCACTGCGTACCCGCCTGTAGTCTTATGGTAAACAGTTCCGCAATACGGGATTCGATATCCTGAATAATCTCGTCCTTTCCCTGCTCATTTTCAAAATGGCGTTCAAGCGACTTAATATAATCGCGCAACGCGAGGTAGGCATCTTCTTCAATGGGCAATAGTCTGCCGGCAATATTGATCTGAATAATTCTTTGCATTGTTGGTTTTATTTAAGAGGTTAAATGATTAACAGCGTTGCTTAATTCAATCCAGGATTCATTTAAGGTGTGGTAAAATTTCAAACCCGATTTTGTCAATGAATAATATTTTCTGGGTGGACCTGAGTTCGATTCTTCCCAACGATAGGTAAGCATTTCCGCATTTTTTAGACGAGTAAGCAGCGGATATAAAGTCCCTTCAAGTACAATAAGATTTGCCTGTTTCAATTGCTCTAAAATGTCGCTTGGGTATGCTTCCTTCTCTTTATGAATGATGCCAAGTATGCAAAGCTCCAGCAAGCCTTTTCTCATCTGCGATTCTGTGTTCTCAATATTCATCTTTCACATTTACAATGCGAAGCTATGACAAATTTGGTACTATGCAAAACAAAGTACCTTACTTTGGATAGAAGTGTGTGTGAGACAGTAGGTCTATCATTGCCTATCAGTTTTTTCCTCAACTTTGCCGCAATGCGATTTAAAAAAATTGATGAGACCGATCTTCTATTTTTTTGCTCGGTGTTAGATAAGCGATATGTATTACTTCAGGAAGAGCATTTAGCCAGATGCTCATCAGATCAGACTGAAGACCTCGTATTCAGACCGGAGCTTGTTTTGCAACCCGGAACCGCAGAGGAAATAAGTTCCATCCTAAAGTATTGCAACGAAAAGCTGATTTCTGTTACCCCAAGAGGTGCGGGCACGGGACTAAGTGGCGGTGCATTGCCGGTATTTGGGGGCGTTTCATTGGATATGAAACGGCTCAATAAAATCCTCACACTTGATAAGAGAAACTTTCAGGTTACTGCCGAATCGGGAGTGATAACTCAAGAACTGCAAGAATTTGTCAGAGCACATGGACTGATGTATCCCCCCGATCCGGCAAGTAAAGGATCGTGTTTTATAGGTGGGAATGTTTCTGAAAACTCAGGAGGTCCGCGTGCGGTGAAATATGGAGTGGTGAAAGACTATGTTTTGAATCTTGAGGTAGTATTGCCAACAGGTGAAATAATATGGACAGGCGCAAATGTTTTGAAAAATGCAACGGGCTACAACCTTACCCAATTAATGGTGGGAAGTGAAGGTACATTGGGTGTTATCACCAAAATCGTTTTGCGGTTAGTGCCTGCCGTGCAACATGATTTACTGATGCTTGTTTCTTTTCGTTCAGCAGAGCAAGCCTGCGAAGCCGTGAACGCCATTTTTCTTGCAGGGTTTATTCCATCTGCCTTAGAATTTATGGAGCGGGATGCAATTGAGTGGACAATGAAGTATGTGCAACAATCAGCAGTGCCACTACCTGATGATATACAAGCACACTTGCTAATTGAAGTGGACGGAAATAATATCGAGCAATTGTATGCAGAGATCGAAGCAATTACCAACATCACGCAGCAATATGATACCGGCGACATCCTTTTTGCAGATAGCCACGAACAGAAGCAAATGCTTTGGAATTTGCGAAGAAAAGTGGGTGAGGCAGTGAAAAGCAATTCCATTTACAAAGAAGAAGATACTGTTGTGCCGCGTGCTGAGCTTCCAAAATTGCTGAAGACAATAAAACGCATCGGAAAAGAATATGGTTTTCATTCCGTTTGTTATGGACATGCAGGAGACGGCAATCTGCATGTGAACATAGTAAAGCAAAACATGAGCGATGATGATTGGAAGAATAAGTTGCCAATAGGAATTCGTGCTCTTTTTACAGAAGTTGTGAAAATGGGCGGTACCATTTCTGGCGAACATGGAATAGGGTTCGTGCAAAAAAACTATCTGGATATTGCTTTCAATGAAACACAAATGAGACTAATGCGCGAGATCAAAAAAATTTTTGACCCTAACGGAATATTAAATCCCGGAAAAATTTTTCCTTCAACACCCTGACGCATACCATAAAATTGTCTTCAGCGTTTTACACTAACTTCGTACTATTCAAAAGCGATTATGAAACAAATAATCATTGTGTTGCTGGTTTGTGCCGGATTTACTGCATCCGCTCAGGAAGTTTATACCAGCAGTGGCAAGGCTCCCGGTGAAAAGCGTAAGGAACTTGATAGAAGAAAGAAGAAGAATGAAAAAGGATTTGACGCAAGCAGGCTGGTAATAGGAGGCACGCTGGGTTTTGGTATGGCGGATAAAGTGCTGGCTTTTAACATTGCTCCGATGGTTGGTTATCGCATTACCGATAAGTTGGCTGCAGGCGTAGGTTTTGGTTATCAATATTTTAAGCAAGATGATTTTTTTGAGATCGTTAATTACAATACCAATGAGGTCTATTTCAGAGACTTTAAAGCAAGTATGATATCAGCAAGTGTATGGGCGCGTTACCTTATTTTAGAAAGACTTTTTGCACATGCAGAGTATGAACACAACTTCTTTAGCTTCGACGATTATGAGTATAATTATGTGCGAAATGAGATAGATAAATTCAAGGAGAAGATTGATGTGCCTTCTGTATTATTGGGCGGAGGCTACAGACAACCCATTGGCGAAAATGCCTCCATGTATATCATGGGTTTTTACGACGTACTTCAAAGAGAATTCAGTCCTTACCGTGGGAGCATTCAACCAAGAATTGGATTTACCATAGGGTTCTAAAATATTTCATCTGATTGCATAGCGACTTTGCCTTCAACAAGCAAAGTCTTTTTATTTTACGCTCATGAATTCCACTTTGCTACTCATCATTATTCTTGCCTATTTCGCATTGCTGTTAGGCATCGCATTTTACACTTCACGCCATTCTAACAACGAATCGTTTTTTATAGGCAACAGAAGTAGCAAATGGTGGGTAGTGGCATTCGGCATGGTGGGTACTTCTCTTTCGGGAATGACCTTTATTTCCGTTCCGGGAACGGTTGGCACTATCGGATTCGATTATTTCCAGGTGGTCATCGGTTATTTCATCGGATATTTTGTAGTAGCCTTTGTTCTTTTGCCGTTGTACTATCGCCTGCATGTTACTTCTATCTACAGTTATCTCGATCAACGATTGGGAAATATCTCTTACAAAACCGGTGCGCTCTTCTTCATCCTTTCCCGCACACTTGGCGCTACGCTTCGCTTATATCTTGTAATAAAAGTGCTGGAGAAATTTGTGCTTGCAGACATGGGTATTCCATTTGAATACACCGCTATTCTCATCCTTGTTCTGATACTTCTTTACACTTATCGCGGTGGTGTAAAAACGATTGTCTGGACAGATACTTTGCAAACCACCTTTATGTTGCTTGCCTTATTAGTGTGCGTTTGGTATATCACAAGTTCATTAGACTTCAATATTGGCAGTGCATGGACTGCAATGGAAAATGCAGGCTACACTAAACTATTCGGCACAGATCCTTTAGCGGGAAACTTTTTCCTGAAACAAATTCTCGGAGGTGCATTTATTACAATTGCTATGACAGGTCTTGATCAGGAAATGATGCAAAAGAACATTAGTGTTACAAATCTGAAAGACTCTCAGAAGAACATGATGGTGCTAAGCTTTTTGCAAATGGCAGTTGTATTTATTTTTCTAACCTTGGGAGGGTTGCTGGCATTATATGCTTCAGCAAATGGCATTTCAGTAGCAGGTGATGATCTGTTTCCCACTATTGCAGTGCAAAGCGGACTGCCATTTTTTATCACTGTATGTTTTATGATTGGCTTGATCAGCGCATTATTTCCAAGTGCTGACGGTGCATTAACAGCATTAACTTCTTCCTTCTGCATTGATATTCTTGGAATGAAAAAGAAGGAAAACTGGAGCGAAGAAAAAAAGAAAAGAGTTCGGTTGATTGTGCATAATGCATTTGCTATTGTGTTTCTTATTTGCGTTTTCTTTTTCAGAGAAGTGGATAACGGTTCGCTGATACAAACATTGCTTGTAGTTGCCGGTTATACTTATGGTCCATTGCTTGCACTTTTTTCTTTCGGCATTCTTACCAAACGAAAAATTAATGAAGCCGCAGTTCCTCTTATCTGTTTGCTTGCGCCCGTAGTTTGTTACATTATCAAAGAGAACGATAAGGCATGGTTGGGCGGCTATGTCATCGGTACGGAACTGCTCATTATTAACGCTGCCCTCGCATTTATTCTGCTATTTTTATGCTCGAAGAAGACGGGTAAGTTGATAGGTTGATAAGTTATTTGGTTGATAGGTTAATAAGTTGATAGGGTACGACTTTACACTTTCACACTTTACGATTTCACACCTTTACCTTTTCACACCTTCACGCCAGTATAACTACACATGAAAGATCAATTAACGAAAATAAAGCTGCGCGACTGGACGGAAACGAGAGCGCATTCCAGTTGGCAGGTGTTTAAAATAATGGCCGAATTTGTGCAGGGTTTTGAGGCTATGGCGAAAATTGGACCTTGTATTTCCATTTTTGGCTCAGCGCGTACCCAGCCTGGCGATAAGTATTACGAGCTTACAATAAATGTTGCTAAGCGACTGGCAGAAGAGGGATTTGGAATCATCACCGGTGGTGGACCAGGAATAATGGAAGCCGGCAATAAAGGCGCGCATGAAGCTGGTGGAAGAAGTGTAGGACTCAACATAGAGCTTCCTTTCGAACAGCATTTCAACCCCTACATTGACGGCGATAAAAACTTAAACTTCGATTACTTTTTTGTGAGAAAAGTGATGTTTGCAAAATACTCGCAAGGGTTTATTATGATGCCGGGCGGCTGGGGAACGATGGATGAATTTTTTGAGGTTGCCACTTTAATTCAAACAAGAAAATTTACACAGACACCTATGGTTTGTATGGGTTCTGATTATTGGGGAGGTTTATTCGATTGGATGAAAAGCACTATGCTCGATAAGTTTGGTAACATCAGCCCCGGTGATTTAGATCTCATCAAGTTGTATGATACGCCGGAGGAAGTGGTCAACTACCTTCACGAGTTTTATACCCACAACAAACTCCAGCCAAATTTTTAACGTGTATGACAGAGCATTTACTTTCAAAAGCCCTTTACGATTATGCAGCGCAATTCACCACAAAGGAAAGTAGCGTACTTGCAAAACTTAATCGGGAGACCAATCTGAAAGTAGAACTTCCTGTGATGCTTTCGGGGCATTTGCAGGGCGCAGTCCTTCAGATGATCAGCCACATGGTAAAACCACGGCGCATTCTTGAGGTTGGAACTTACACAGGATACTCTGCTATATGCCTTGCACAGGGGCTTGCCGCTGACGGACATTTGCATACAATTGACATAAATGAGGAGTTGGAAGACATTGCTTTTCGTTACTTTCGCGAAGCAGGATTGGATAGGAAGATTACCCAGCATATAGGAAAGGCCGCAGAGATTATACCAGTGCTTGAAGACGAATTTGATTTGGTGTTTTTAGACGCAGACAAGCAAAACTATCACCTGTATTACGATTTGATTTTTGACAGAGTGCCCGTAGGTGGATACATCTTAGCAGACAATGTGCTGTACGATGGAGAAGTGGTATTGCCACCCGAAGAACAAGGCAAAAGTGCGCGTGCTATTCATTTGTTTAATGAGAAAGTGCAGCGCGATAAAAGAGTAGAGCATGTGTTGTTGCCCATTCGGGATGGGATAATGATAATGAGAAAAACGACTAACTAAAGAAAATAAATTGCAACTGCTTATGCAACAGAGAAGAATACTTTGCATTGTGATAATGATTTGTGCAACGCTGAAAGTGAGTGCGCAAAATTCTTATGAAACACGGGTAAGAAATTATATTGAGCAGTACAAGGAATGGGCTATTGCGGAGCAAAAAAGAAGTGGAGTTCCTGCTGCAATTACACTTGCTCAGGGTATTCATGAAACCAGTGCAGGCAATAGTGAACTTGCGCTGAATGCCAATAATCACTTTGGCATAAAATGCAGACGCGAATGGCAAGGACAAACCTACAAATACACAGACGACGCGCCAGACGAATGCTTCAGAAAATATCCTTCTGCATTGCAATCTTACAAAGACCATTCTGATTATCTCGCCGGAAGCAAACGCTACGAAGCTCTATTCCGACTTTCTATTAAAGATTACAAAGGTTGGGCGCAGGGATTGAAGCGTTGCGGTTATGCTACCAATCCAAAATATGCACACCTGCTGATAAAAATTGTAGAGGAATACAACCTGAATGATTTTACATACGCTGCTTTGAAAGACGATTATAATCCGGTGAAGCAAGCAGAACAAAACACTACAAGTCTCGTAGCCGAAGTAATTCCTGAGGAAGAACCAACTCCCGTAGTCGCATCGTCGGTTTCTAACCCGGTTCTTTCAAAATCAACTAAAAAAAAAGGAACGCTTTCAGTTTCCTACGAAGAAGAAAAGAAAACTGAAAAAGCTGCGGAAGAAGTTACTGATTACCCTGCAACAGCAGAATACGGAAAGCTTGTAAATATAAATGGACTCAGCGCTTTTTACGCAAAGAAGGGAGCGGTTCTTTTGGAAGATGCTTTCAAGTACAATATTCGCTATGCAAAACTTTTGGAGATCAACGAACTACCCGACCTTCCGCTTGAAGCCGACATGTACATTTATCTCGACAAGAAAAACTCAAAAGGAATTCACAAAACACACATCGTAAAGCCGGGTGAAACGCTGTTGCAAATCGCACAGGCGCAAGCCATGCAACTGAAATACCTCAAGTATTACAATCGGATTGCTGCCAACGAAGAGCCTGTTGCGGGAGCTGTCTTACAACTGCAACAATATTCAGAAAATAAACCAGCAACTTATGTGAAAACAGTTGCTCCGCGCGAAGAGGTTGCAAGTTTTGCAGGAAGCAATCCCAGTGTAATTCCTCAGGGATCAACACGGAAACGTGGCAGCTATGTTTCTAAAAAGGAAAGCAACTCATCATCGCCTCAGCAGGAGTCATTAGTTTCAACTGTAGTAGCGGAGGAAAGAAAAACTATCCATAAAGAGCAGGCCACTGTTCCGAATATAGTTTCTGCAAACGAACTTCCGGCAACGAAAATTGTTGCAAGCAATCCAGCCCCCGAAAATGTTAGTGAGCCTTTACCCGGAGCAGCAATTTCTCCTACTGAACAAAAAATAGAAGTAAAAGAAACAGAGGAGAAAATGATAACTCCCGTTCAGGCGGATGATGAAGTTGCCGAAAAAATCGAAATAGTAAAAACTGAGGTTGCTGCGATAGACAACGCTAAAGAACCTACACCTGTTGAACCTGTGGTGGTGAAGGAAGAGATCAAAGAGGTTTCTGAAATAGTTGCAGAACAACCCAAAATTGAACCTAAGCCTGTTGAACCTGTGGTGGTGAAAGAAGAGATCAAAGAGGTTTCTGAAGTAGTTGCAGAACCCCAAGTTGAAACCAAAACTGTGGAAGCGGTAGCAGTTGAAAACGTTCCTGTCAAGAAGGAGGCAGTAGAATATGATGTGGTGCAACCTGCTCCTATTATTGTAAGTCAAAACAAACAAGTTGAAACAGCAAAGGAAGAGGTTGCTGCACCCAAAGCAGAACTTATAGAACCGATAAAAACAGCGAAGGCAAATATGAAGCCGGTTGCTACTAAAAGCCCTACAGTTGTAGCGCCTGCAAAACTTGCAGTGCCTGAAATTCCCGAAGAGCCTAAAGATGAATTTGAGCGCTTGAAAGCAAAGCTCGACAGAGTAGTGTATGCAGTAAATACCACACCAACTCCGCCAAAAGTTGAAGAGAAAAAGCCTGAGCCAGTAAGGGACGTTGCAAAACCTAAGCAGGAACAACTTCAAAAAACTATACTTCCAGCGCAGCCGGAAGTTGCTAAAACTTACACGGTGAAGAAAGGCGACACTGCTTTTAGTATTGCAAAGAAGCACAACATCAGTATGCGTCAGTTGATGGACTGGAACAAGCTCGATTTTGATAAAGTAAAAGAAGGACAGAAACTACGCGTAAAACCTTAAGCATGTTGCAGGTAAAAGTTCACGACAAGTTTTTTAAACCTTTTATTGACAAAGTAACTATTCAAAAAAGAGTCGAAGAGTTAGGGAAGAAAATCGATGAAGATTACAAAGGGTTGAAGCCGTTGTTCCTTTCCGTTTTAAACGGCTCATTTGTTTTTGCTGCCGATCTTTTTCGTTGTATTTCTATTGAGGCCGAAATATCTTTCATCAAACTTGCATCTTACAAAGGCACTTCGTCCACAGGCAATGTTGTTACTGCTATCGGCATGGAAGAAAACTTGCATCAGCGTCAGGTGGTGTTGCTGGAAGACATAATTGATACCGGAAAAACAGTTCACTCGTTCATCCCTGAAATAATTTCGCGTCAGCCAGCTTCTTTAAAAATCGCAACTTTTCTGAGCAAACCCGATGCGTTAGTATATGATGTGAAAGCAGATTATGTAGGCTTTGAAGTGCCCAACAAATTTGTATTGGGGTATGGATTGGATTACGATGGTTTGGGTAGAAACCTGCCTGAGTTGTATGAATTGGTGGAAGATTAAAGGCTACATCTAATAGAATATCTGCGGCAAGCCACTATCAATTAATGATTTCTCTTTGGCTAATTTAAATAGCGTCTCTACCGCTGCTCTCCCATCTTTCCCCAAATCATTACTGTAATCATTTACATACAGATTGATGTGTTTTCGCATTACCGCTTCGTCCATTTCCTGCGCATTATCAGTAACAAAATTGCAAAGCTGGGGATAGTTTTTCCAGGCATAGGCGAGGCTGTCTTTTATTATTCCGTCAATAGTTGCAGCAACATCTTTTCCAAGATTTCTGTTGATAGCAATGCCTCCTAATGGAATGGAAATACTGAATTCATTTTCCCACCAGTCGCCGAGATCCACAAGTTTTACAAGCCCTTTTTCCTGGTAGGTAAATCTGCTTTCATGAATAATTAATCCGGCATCGTATTTACCCGAAAGAACAACGTTTTCTATTTCACTAAAAACGATTTCGTTCTTATTTTTTATTTCTGGGAATGCAAATGAGAAGAGCAAGTTGGCTGTTGTGTTTTTTCCCGGAATAGCTATGCTTGCATTTTTCCGCCAGGCTGCATTTTCCCAATTTACTGCGGCAGATTGGGTGGATACTAAAAGTGGTCCTACGCCTTTGCCAAGCGCACTGCCACTATTTAACAGCGAATAATGTTGCACATTTTTTAGAAAAGAGTAAAAGCTAAGCTTTGTAATATCCAGCGTCTTTTTATCAGCCCATTGGTTCAGCGTTTCTACATCTTCTAATACGTACTCAAAAGAAATTCCTTTTGTATCAATCTTCCCATTCACCAGGGCATCGAAAATAAAGGTATCGTTAGGGCAAGGGCTAAACCCCAGCGTAAGTTTCATAAGGTAAAGTTAGGCGAACCTGCTTTTATGGAAATTACAGGAAATGCACTCTGTATGTAAAGTCTTTTGTTCAATGGAAAACTTAAGTTTGCCGACGAAAGCAATCAACGCATGAGCTTAGAAGAAAACAATCGTAACAAAGGAATGCAACGTTTCCAGGCAAGCATGCATCTGGGTATGGGGATTGTGTATTTGATTTTTGGAGTACTCGTTATTTACGTCAGATACTTTGGAGCCATAGAACTTTCAGCAGGTGTAGCTTACACGTTGGGCGGATTTATGATTCTTTACGGGCTGTTCCGTATATGGCGGGGCGTTGCTTTTTTTAAGCAGCGACAACGTCCCGACTAAGGAAGTTTTTACATTGCTGTTAAATTACTGTTACAACAAAGTGGCTAACCTTTCGTTTATTAAAACATTACATAAACTTGCGCTCCGTGCAAAAAATCGCCTACATATTTTCCATCGCTTTTGTTGCGCTCTTCCTGTTGGCTTGTGAAGAAACCAAGAAAGGACCGACTGATACAATGACATCTGGCAGTATAAATATTGCAGTGGATGAGACTTACCGTCCTATAATTGAGGAGCAACTAAAAGTGTTTGATAGCAGTTTTCCTGAAACGAATATCAAGTCGTCTTTCAAGTCTGAATCCGACTGCATCAAAGATTTTTTGAACGATAGTGCGCGACTGATCCTTGTGACGCGACAACTTTCCCCCGACGAAGCAAAATTTCTGGAGCAGAAGAAAGTGGTTGCTACTTCGCTGGCAATAGCCAAAGATGCGGTGGCTGTAATTCTAAATAATAGTTCTACAGACTCCGTTTTTAGCATCAGTCAGATCAAAGAAATTCTTACCGGAAGCTATGGTAAAAAGTACACGGTTGTGTTCGACAATCAGGGGTCAAGCACGCTGCGGTATATGCTCGATTCGTTGATTGCAGGAGAAAAACTTGGTACTAATGTTTTCGCCGCCAAAAGCAATGATTCGGTAATTGATTACGTTTCCAAAAACCCTGACGCAATTGGGTTCGTGGGCGTAAGCTATGTTTCAGATTTTACTGATCCTGAAGGATTGGCTTTTATAAAGAAAGTGAAAGTGGCTGAAGTATTTAACGAGAAGTTGGGAAAGTCTTATGCACCGTATCAGGCTTACATTGCACCCAATTGGTACCCGCTTACACGCAGGCTTTACTACATCCACCGCGAAACCTATCCCGCACTTGGCACAGGCTTTGCAAACTTCCTTGCTAAAGAGAGAGGACAATTAATTTTCAAGCAAGCCAGACTTTTCCCCCTGCGCTCTGATGTAATTTTTCGCGAAGCAGACCTGGCTCCCTAAAACAATTAAGAAACTATTTGAAAGAAACGCTACATAAATATTTGTAACAAAAATGAGAATGAAACAACCGATCGTAATTATGGCTGCCATGACGCTAAGTTTTAGTGTTCAGGCGCAGTCGCTGGAGGAAGGAATTAAGATGTATCAGTATGAGCGTTATGAAAGCGCTAAGAAATCTCTTGCTCCACTCGCTGCCAGCAATACAACTGCAAACTATTATCTCGGTCTTTCCGAGCTTGCTCTTGAAAATATCAATGACGCAAAAACCACCTTTTCCAAATACCCCGAAGACCAGGCAAACATGGCCGGTCTGTCGCGCGTAGCTTTTCTTTCCGGTAATGTGCCGGAAGGTACGCGCCTTGCAAATGTGGTAGCTGCTAAAGCAAAAAAGAAAGACTGGGAGCCATTGAAACTTGCGGCTGATGCTATTACCTACACAAAAGGCGGTGATATACAGCAAGCCATCAACTGGTATAAAGAAGCAGTAAAAAGAAATGACAACGATGCCACACGAATTGCATTGGGTGATGCTTATCAGCTTACACAAGGTGGCGGTGGAGAAGCGATGAATAACTATGAAAAAGTAACAGCCCGCGATCCAAAAAATTCTTTGGCATTTTCAAGAATTGGTGCGCTTTGGTATGCGGCGAAAAACTATAATCTTGCTTTGGAAAACTACAACAAGGCAAAAGAAGCTGATTCATTAAATCCGCTGCCTTACAGAGATTTGGCAAGTGCCTATTTCTGGACGGGAAAGTATGACGTAGCAAAGCAAAACATCGAAAAGTATCTTGAGCTTTCTGATAAATCAACTGATGATCTGATCAACTACGCAAACATACTTTACCTAAGCAAAGACTATGAAAATGCAACAAAGACCATTCAAGAAATTTTGAATAAAGGAATTAAGAAACCAGGCTTATATGGAATTCTGGGCTTTAGCCAATATGAAACTAAAGACTACCCTAATTCTCTGTCAAATGTTCGGACTTACTTTAGTACACAAGACCCTGCTAAGATTACTCCGTATGACATGATCCAATACGCGAAAATACTGGCGGCGAATAACATGGTTGATTCTGCAAATCGCTACTTTGAGCTTGCCCTAAGTAAAGACACAGCAGCAGATAAGTCTGAAACTTACCGCCAGATTGCGGAAGGTTTTAAAACCGGAAAGGAATATGGAAAATCGGCTCAGTGGTACGATCGTCTGATTAAAGCAAATCCAAATACACCGGCGATAGATTATTTCTGGAGAGGGGCAATGTACTACTACGCAAAAGACTACAACAATGGTGCAAAAGCTTTTGAAGAAATGGAAACGAAATATGCAGACCAACCTTCAGCAACGTACTGGAGAGGTCGTGTAGCGGCAGCGGTAGATGAAGAAGGAAAGACTTGTGAGGCATCTCCTCACTACATTAAGTGGTTGGATTTAGTTGGGCCTACCTACGATAAAAAAGGCGATCTGATGTATGCTTACCAATATCTCGCATTGTGCGCGTACAATAAAGGCGACAAGCCAATGATGCAGCAAAACATGGAGAAGATCAGAGCAATTGATCCAAACAATGCATTTTTGAAACAACTTGAAGATGCAGCGAAAGCAAAACCAAAAACAAAATAATTCAAGAGAAACGACACAGTGTGAAAGCCTTCGAAAGAGGGCTTTTTTACTTCCCTCAATTACTACTTTAACCGTAATGGAGTATTAGCACATCCTTAAGAATTATTGTAGTTCTAATTACTACTTTTACGAACACATAATATAGCCTTCATGCGACTTGCATTCTGGAGAAAAGAAAGCACTGAAAAGAAAAAATCGAAAACGAAAAAACCTGCTTGGCGCGAATGGTTGGACGCAGCAGTTTTTGCAATAGTCGCAGCAACAATCATCCGTACTTTTCTTATAGAAGCATACACCATTCCTACAGGTTCTATGGAGGGAAGTTTATTGGTGAATGACTATCTTTTTGTGAGCAAAGTATCTTATGGTCCACGCATTCCCATGACACCGCTTTCGGTTCCGCTGGTGCACAATGTAATGCCGGTAACAGGAGGTAAATCTTATAGCGAAGCAGTAAAGTGGGATTACAAACGTCTTTGGGGTTTCGGAGATGTAGAGCGTTATGATATTGTGGTTTTCAACTTTCCCGAAGGAGATACAATAATGCTGGAGCAACCAGAAATGGATTACTATCAGGCAATGCGTATGGCTGGTCGTGAGCAAATACATTCCCGATTTACATTAGAAACACGACCGGTAGATAAAACAGATAATTACATAAAGCGCTGCATGGCTGTACCGGGCGATAAAATAGAAATCCGCGATGGAATTGTTTTTATCAACGATCAGCAAGCGCCCTTATTTCCCCATGCAAAAACAAATTACACGATCATTGCCAACGGCCCGCTCAATCAGGAATTACTTGAAGACAATAATGTGCAGGTAACAAACATGTCGGGAAATCAGTACGAATTGGATATAGAAAATCAGGCAGTTCCTGTTGTTCAAAAGCAACCCTCAGTAGTTCGTTTCATACCAGGTGTAATGCCAAAAGGAATGGTGGGACAGCCCGGCGAATGGACATTTCCACAAGACACAGCTTACTACAAATGGAACGTAGATAATTTAGGTCCGCTCGTAATTCCAAAGAAAGGAACAACCGTACAACTTACTCCGCAAAACATAGCTCTTTATCGCCGTATTATAGACGTGTATGAAGAGAACGATCTGCAAGAGCGCAATGGTCAATTCATTATTAACGGAGCGCCTTCATCCAGCTACACTTTCAAAATGGATTATTTCTGGATGATGGGTGACAACCGCCACAATTCGCTTGATTCCCGCTTTTGGGGTTTCGTTCCTGAAAACCACGTTGTCGGTAAAGCCTGGTTTGTGTGGCTTAGCTATGGCGAAGATGGCATACGATGGAGAAGACTGCTAAGAGGTGTAGGTGCATTAAGTGAAAATTGATCCCGATCATTTGCGACAAGTATTCTTGGTATTG
The DNA here is from genome assembly GCA_937870855.1 of uncultured Taibaiella sp. Classification (GTDB taxonomy): domain Bacteria; phylum Bacteroidota; class Bacteroidia; order Chitinophagales; family Chitinophagaceae; genus JAFIGV01. The sequence goes on along the minus strand of CALMWT010000193.1, from coordinate 30,597 downwards.
CTATCAATTAGTTTAAGGTTAAGGAATGGCAGAGTTTTATTATTAGCATAGCTGGTAATATAGATAGCTATGACGGCCGTTTTATCTTCTATAAGTTTATTGATGTTTGCCACGGTATTCATATCGCGCGCAAAGAACGATTATTGGATTTTTCGGATAATGGAATATCCACGTCTTCAAAAGCTGTTTCTGGCGAGTGTGTTGATAGTTGCATGGCTGATTACTTTTCCTCTTGAAAATGCAACGGAATACATAAGTTTTGGATTACTGATTGTAGCAACCATATACCTCGTTTATAAAATCTATCCTTACACACTTTTCTGCAAAAAAGAAATGCTGGCTGCCGCACCTGACAACGCCGCTCCTACATTGAAAGTATTTACCGCCAATGTTCTTCAAGATAATGAGGATTACGAAAGGATGTTGGAACAGATACGTGCAGAAAACCCTGACATAGTGTTTTTGGTAGAAACCAATAAGCAATGGTGTAAGGCCATGGAAGTGTTGAAGAAGGACTATCCGCACTGCATTGAACAACCTTTGGAGAACACCTATGGGTTGTTGTTTTATAGCAGGCTACCAGTGGATAATATGAAAATCAATTTTTTGGTAAAAGAAGACATCCCTTCGCTTGAAGCGACTATACTTTTAAAAGACGGACAAAAAGTATTGCTGTTCGGTTTGCATCCTGAGCCTCCGGTGCCCGGCGAAAATTTGTACGCTACTGCAAAAGATAAAGAGTTGATGAAGGTAGCTTTGAAAGTGAAGGAATGTAAGTGCCCCTGTATTGTGTTTGGCGATTTGAATGATGTAGCCTGGAGTCACACAACAGAGTTGTTTCGTAAAACAAGCCGCTTGCTGGATCCCCGAATTGGAAGAGGATTTTACGCGACATTTTCTGCGCACAATCGCCTGCTTCGTTTTCCGCTCGACTATATTTTCTGCTCCGATCATTTCCGGCTTGCGGAGATGAAACGAATGCCAAAGAACGGTTCCGATCATTTTGCCACATCCGTTACCCTTGCTTTCGTACCTCAAAAAAAACAGGAACAGGAAGCGCCACAGGCTGATACGGAAGAGTTGCAGGAAGCCAAAGAAAAAGCAGTGAAACTGGTTCCGTCTTAGCCAAATAATAAAAGACGTAAGTTATATGTTAGCGTGAGTATTTACCAAATGAAGTATGTACTCATTTTCTCCGCGCTTTTGTTTACCAATCTTTCTTCCGCACAACAACTTTTTGTTGGAATGACAACGGGAGCCAGCTATTGGGAATCAATGGAGGCAATTGAGCGCTTTGCTCCATTTAAGCAGAAGCAACCCTTGGTTGAGAGAAAGGATTTAGTTGCAGATATGAAGCGAAGAAATGGTTTACCGCTGAAGTCTCCGTGCTACATTTTTCCATGGGAATTCGAAATCTTTATCCGTTGTGGGATTGGAGCTCTTTACCTGATTCGGTACGCGAGCAGTTTATTGACTATTCTCTTAGCCTACAGTCGTCTCTTTCTTCTGATAAAAGAAAGTTCCGACACTTCATTGCATGGACATTCAACTACGGGTCGCATAGCTCTGCCTTTGAAGGCATCAATGCTTATGGCGGCGTTGGTCTGACCCATTTTATGCGCCATCCGGTGGCAAAACGGGTGCATATTTCTTTGCGAACCACAGTCTCGGTAATTACAGGTGGTTCATCATTTATCAATGAAGCAATACCGGGATTTCAATCATTATTGAGTGTGATGTATCAATTATAGACCTCTTTAAACATCGAAGCATTTTGTTTTACCTTTAGCCATCAAAAACATTTTTTACTATGCAGAATGGTCTATTACATCTTCACAATTTTATGCGGTGGCTTGTGTTGCTTTTCGCGTTGCTGGCACTTATTCGCAGCATGAGTGGCATCAGTGGTAAAAGAGAGTTTACAAAAACCGATAAGAAAATGGCTTTGTTTATGATGATCTGTGCCGATATTCAATTGTTGCTTGGGTTGTCATTGTTCTATCTGCGCGGATGGTTTGATGTATTGAAAAGCGGTGCGCTCAATATGGCCGACACTTATCAGCGCTTCTGGGCTATCGAGCATTTGGCCGGTATGCTGATAGCACTTATTCTTATTCATGTAGCCTACAGCGCAACTAAATCAGACATTAGCGATGGCAAACGATTTAAGCGCATATTCTGGTGTACTTTAATTGCGCTCATTGTTATTTTCGTTACAATTCCTTGGCCGTTTCGTGAATTGATTGGCAGACCGTGGTTTCCGGGCATGAGTGTAGGTTCATGATCAGAATAATTTTCCAACCTTTTTATACCTTGTTTGTACTGGCAACTTTTGTTGCCAGTCTTGTTATTGCCTTTCCTGTTTTTTTAATTATTGGAACGAGCGATACGCCAAAAGCCAGAAGAATTATTACAGCAATAGTTCAGTATTGGGCGAGAGGTTGGTTGTTTTTGATTGGTATGCCCATCAGGGTGCGCGGACATTTTCCTAAGGATAAAAAGTTTGTGATCGTTGCGAACCACGTTTCCTACCTCGATACTGTAAACATTTACGCAGCCCTTCCCGAATATTTTCGCACGCTGGCAAAAAAGGAAATGGTGAAGATTCCCGTATTTGGTTTTGTGTATAAGCAACTCGCTATTCTTGTTGATCGAAGCAGCGCTGAAAGCAGAGCAAAAAGCATGAGGCTAATGTGGCGGCAGCTACGAAACGAATGCCACATAGCGGTTTTTCCTGAAGGTGGATTTAATGAAACAGATGAGCCGATGACAGCATTTTACGATGGCGCTTTTCGGCTTGCTATTAATGCGCAAATACCTGTTCTCCCTTTATTATTTCCCGATACGGTGAAGCGATGGCATTTTAGTGGTTGGTGGAAATTATGGCCGGGTCGAAATCGCGCGGTGTTTTTACATCCTGTTTCTGTAGAAGGACTAACGTTAAAAGATGTTCCGGAGTTGAAAGAGAAAGTGAGGCAAATGATGGCCGAGAAAATGGTAAGTCTAAACCAGGTTTCATAAGATTTATGGGATGACCGAAATTGATAAGGCTTGCTTCTCCTGTTAATCTTTTAATCCTTTAATCATGGTTCAGACTTATCTTCGCGCAAAATTTTAAAAGTGGCTTTGCAAGTAGGTATTGTAGGACTTCCCAATGTAGGTAAATCAACACTTTTCAATGCGGTAAGCAATAGTGCAAAAGCACAAGCATCCAACTATCGCTTCTGTACTATTGAACCAAATGTTGGGCAAGTTGATGTGCCGGATGAGCGAATCGAAAAGCTGGCAGAGTTGGTGCAGCCAAATCGAACCGTTCCTACCACTATCGAGTTTGTGGACATTGCCGGTCTTGTAAAAGGTGCCAGTAAAGGGGAAGGATTGGGGAACAAATTTCTTGCAAATATTCGTGAGGTGGATGCTATCGTTCATGTGATCCGATGCTTTGAAGATGAAAATATTTTGCGCGAAGAAGGCGAAATAAATCCTGTTTCCGATAAAGAAATTATTGACACAGAGCTGCAACTCAAAGACCTTGACAGCGTCGAGAAAAAGATGAGTCGCTACGAGAAAATTTCTAAAAATGACCCTAAAGCAAAACGTGTTTATGATGTTTTGGTTCGTTGTCAGGAGCATCTTTCGCAAGGGAAAAATATTCGTGGATTACAATTGGAAGGCGAAGACCGTGAAGCGGTTGCTGATCTTTTTTTACTCACAGAAAAGCCTGTTTTGTACGTTGCCAACATTGATGAAGCAGCCATTCACACTGGTAATAAATATTCGGAAGCATTGACGAAAGCGGCGCATGAAGAAGGTGCAGAAGTGATTGTGATGAACAACTCGATCGAAGCGCAAATCTCTGAAATGGAAAATGCGGAAGACAAAGAATTGTTTCTTGGTGAATACGGTTTGACCGAGCCAGGTTTGAATCGTTTGATCCGCGCGGCATACAAGCTTTTAAATCTTATCACTTATTTCACTGCCGGTGTGCAGGAAGTGCGCGCATGGACTATTCACCGCGGATGGAAAGCGCCACAGGCGGCAAGTGTCATTCATACAGACTTTGAAAAAGGTTTTATCAAAGCAGAGGTAATTGCTTACAACGGTTTCGTCACGTATAAAAATGAAGCTGCTTGTCGTGAAAATGGTAAACTAAGAATAGAAGGCAAGGAGTACATAGTGCAGGATGGCGATGTGATGCACTTTCGGTTTAACGTTTAGTAATTCAAAGGTTCTTGTTGGCTGGGTCGTCATAAGTTTTCTTCTGGAAAAATCCGGTAAATTTGAGACATGAAAATTGCAATACAATATGTGAATGATATAAATGGCAATATCCAGGCGGTTCAGTTGCCTTTGACTGAATGGGAAAAAGTCCTCAACAAGCTCAAAAAATACGAGCAAGCACTGGAACTTCGCTCCGACCTTAAAGAAGCTTTTGACCAAGTTGCTGTTCTCAAAAAACAAAAAGGACACAAACAAACACTAAACGACTTTCTCAATGAGCTTTAGTGTTATTCCTTCCGATAAATTCAAAAAAGAAGCAAAGAAACTTTCCACAAAATATCCATCCTTAAAAGAGGAATTGGCAGACCTTAACGATACTTTGTCCAACAAGCCGCAAACAGGAACACCACTAGGCAATGACACCTATAAAATCAGACTTGCCATCAAAAGCAAAGGGAAAGGAAAAAGCGGCGGTGGACGAGTAATCACTTATGTGATGAACGACAACAAAGAAGTTTATTTGTTGACCATCTATGACAAGTCAGCGTTTGAAAATGTAGATGACAAAACGCTTAAGAACATCATTCAATCTTTAAACTTGGGCGGCTAAGGCACAACCTCAAAGATCACTGCAACAATACTTTTTAAAGACATGGCGACCTGTGTACTTTACAATTTCACCAACCCGTTCTTAATAGCATAGATCGCCAGTCCTACGCGGCTATTAATGTTCAGTTTTGCAAACAAGCTTTCTCTATATCCATCTACTGTTCGCGGGCTTAGAAACATTTTCTCGGCTATCTCGCGGTAAGTAAGTTCTGTGCAGCAATGCACTAAAAACTCCTTTTCCCTATCTGTCAGTTTCAGAGATTCATGTTGCGGTTGTTGCATTTTATGTAGCAACTTTCCTGTTATCAATTCTGAATAATAAAAATCGTTGGTTCTTAAATGTTGTATGGCCTGGTATAAATCTTTTGGGTCAACATCTTTCAGCACATAGCCATTCGCACCGCTCCGCAACATTTTTATCACGCTTTCTTCGCTGTCGTACATCGAGAGCGCAAGCATTTTTATATCGCTCCATTTTGCGCGTATGTTAGCAGCGGTTTCGTAACCGTTCATCACCGGCATATTGATGTCGAGGATCACCACATGGGGCAGTTCTTTTGCGCGTGAAAGTTTTTCGATCAATTCCTGTCCGTTACCTGCTTCGGCAATCACCGCTACGTTTTCAAAACTCTCAAACAGTTGCAGCAATCCTTTTCGGAGAATGGCATGATCATCGGCTATGGCTATGCGCGTAAGTGGCGTTATTTCCAAACGGTAATTGAATTTGAAGTGTGATGGTGGTTCCTTTTTCTTTTACAGAATCAATAGTAATATTTCCATTGAGCAACCGCGCGCGGGTCTGCATATTGCTGAATCCAAGATTGGCTTGTACTGCTGCTGCTTCAAAGCCCGCTCCGTTGTCTATCACCTTAATCGTAAACACCGAAGGCTCGTAAATAAACGCTACGGATATAAGCGAAGGCGCGGCGTGTTTTAATGTATTGGTAATGGCTTCTTGTGCAATGCGAAAAATAAGCAGTTCCTTTTCTTTGTCTATTGGAATTATTTCGCCAGCTACAGTTAGTTCTGTCATTATTTGTTTGCCGGTCGAGATGTATTTCAACTCTTTTTCCAGCGCCTCTTTTAGGCCAAGTCTGTTTACAAAATTCCCATTCATAGTATGGCTGATGCTGCGCAAATCGGTAAGCGCTTTCCCTATTAAGTCAGTACTGTTGGTTATCAACTCCTGCAAGCTTTCATCTTTGCAATGGCTTTCCAGTTGTCGTAGCTGCAGTTTGCAAAGTGTAAGTATCTGTCCTACGTTATCGTGTATCTCTTCTGAAAAATGTTTGAAAGATTGCTCTTGCACTTCGAGGCGGGTTTGTAGCAATTGGGTTTGGTATTGGTGTTCCATAGTCATTTTTTCTTTTTGAAAAATCTGTTTTTTGCGTTTATAGTGTATTAAAAATGTTATAAGAGCAAATGCAAAAATCACGAGTATCAATGTCCCGAATAAAAAAGTTAGGAATACATCACGGAGTTCCATTGATTAATTAGTTGTCATGTCTTTTTCAATTGCAGGATTATTGTTCTTCTTAGACAATTTATAAAAAGTGTAACCGAACAATCCATAGATCAAGATATTCAATGCTACCTGTATCAGGTAAATCCATGTCAGATAAGTAGGATGAAGTTTTTGCAAATACAGGAGGAATGCCCAAAAAAAGAAAGTGCTGCTCCAAAGAGTCAATAAGCCAACCCATATTCTGAAATGCGGGTTATTCACCATGTCTGATAAATCATCGTTCTTCAAAAAATTAAAAAAAACTATCAATGCCATACTAATAATAATAAAGCTTTCCGCCATAAGCATATTGCTGTTGTACCGCTTTTCCTGAAAAAAAATATAGTTGCCGATTGCCAATGCAAGAGCAAACAACGAAAAGACAATTATAGAGAAGCGCTTTTTTCTGAGCGGCAGACAGTGAAAAAAATAAGCGCCTACAAGAATAAGCTCTACCCCGCTGAATATATGAGACAGAGTATTTCTCGACATTCCTTGTACATACAACGTAAATGAAATTGCTTCCGTAACAAATACAATAAGTATCAGAGTGAAAAACACCCGCATGGCCTTATCCATACGGGTAAAGTTTCGCGCACCAACGATGCAAACGATAAGAAGCACTATCAGAAGAAGCGCGAAGGAGATTTTGAGCAACATGTTTTAATACGCGTGTTCAACTGTAGCGCCAGCATCGGTAATACATGGAGGACAAGGCAGTGTATGTTGTAATACATGCGGATCGCCTGCTGCATACCCCGGCAAATAAACCAGGTCGCCATTTTCCATTGCACCTCTGATCACGATTTTGAAATCGTCTGGTGCAGGGCCTACTGCCATAAATACATGTATATAGTCGGCGTTGGAAAATTTTTTCAATTCAGATTGCTTTACCAAAAAGGAGGTAGGCATAGGATGTGTGGATTGATAACTGTCGATGTAAGGAAGCATATCGCTCCATCTTTCAGGCCTCGTCATAATAGTTTTCAGATTATTAGCATTTATCGGGCTTGCTGTGTCTGGTTGAAGTTTTTGAACAATTCTTTTCAAACTGTCGTTTTCCTTTGTTAATCGTTCTACCTCTACAGAATTTCCGCATCCAGTAAAAGATACCGCAGATAGTATAAATGCTGCGAAAAATATTTGCTTTTTCATAATCGTGTGTTTTTAAATTACATGATTCCTTCAAAAGTATTAGTCTTCTTTCATATTTCACACCCGTAAAAACACCCTTTTATTTTGGGTGTTTTTCACGTAGTGGTTGTAGGGAGGCTACGCTTGTTTTGTTGGTAGAAAAAATTTTTTTAACCAACTAACAAACCAGAGAAACACATCTTCATTCAGTTTATAAGTAGAAAATGTAGTAAGAGAGTTCTAAAAAGTTTACAAATGAAATCGCTGTTAGTCATCATCATGTTCCTGCCTTATGCAGTCTTTTCAAAAGGAAATTATACTTACAAAAGCATCGTACAGGTCGCAAACGGAACAGACAACTTTAAGCTACCCCAATATGCTATCATTGAACAGCAAGGTTCAATTGTTCTGTCGCAGAGTTCATTAATTATAGACGATAAGTTTTTTAAACTAAAACCCACCGATGACCGCAAAATTTACAAGACAAAAGGCGGCGTTGTAAAATTTATTTATGAGAACAGGGAGCTTAGATACATTCAACTGTATCAATACAACAATCTGTTTCATTTCGATGTAGCCACGGTTGAAGATGTAGCAAAAAAATAAGGGTGCTTTTACGCAATAAAAAAGGGTGTTTTTCCCGTGCGCTATTTATCTCACCACAAGTTTCTTTGTTCTTATAAAAACACGTCTATGAAAAAACTAACACTCATGTTGCTTGCTGTTGTGCTATGTTCTGCAGTGCCGCAGGATGTAATGGCAAGACTACGCACTAAAAAAATTACCGTCAACTCGGACGCTGATGCAAAGATGTTTGTGAACGGAAAGCTTGTAGGCACAGGCACCACAATGATTAAGGTAGAGCCTTTTGCTACGGTGAATGTCAGGGCTGAAAAAGTGGGTTTTATCACTCAGGAAAGAAACTATGTAAATGATGAAAGTCATAACCTGCCAAAGACAGACTATATGAAGATGGAGAAGGACGATGCATATGAAAATTCCTTTGTTACCAATCTTGCCAACCAGGATATTGACATCCGCACAAATCACAATGAAGACGAAGCATGGAAAACTATAAGCCGCATCATCACCAACTCTTTCGATGTAATACAAGTAACAGACAAAAACACCGGCTACATGTGTACTGCATGGGTGGTGAAAAATTTCCGCTCTGCAACTATTCGTACACGGCTAATTATTAAAACCGGTTCATCTGAACCATTGGCTTATAAAGCAAAACTGGTTTCTGAAATAGCGCCTGCGGGTACAGCAGCCAGTGCCGATGAATCGTTCCGCTCATGGGATCGTTTGTTGCGCAGTTTTGAAAATGTAATACCTGATTTGCAAAGCAGGCTGGGAAAATAAAACACTAAAAATTATTCAAACCGTTTTTCGTCATGGCTACATTTTGTTTGACCCCACGTTATATATTTTACTTCATTGTTGCTGCAATCGCCCTTTTCTTTTCATCTACATCGCACGCGCAAAATGATGACGTGAACTTCCGCAAGTTCTACCTACGCGCCGGCCTCGCTATGCCGCAGGGACATTTCAAAAATGCTTTTGATAATAACATTGCTACTACGGATAACTTTTCGAAATCGGGTGGGCTTGGCGCTAAAAGCGGATTCGTTTTCGACATAGGCTCTTACATCTACATGCACCCCGATCCTATTGCAGATGGAATAAAAATCGGTCTCGACTTCACCTTCATGTCTTTAACCTACAACCAACTCAACTGGGAAACAGACTTAACAGGTAGCAAAACAGCCCCTACATTCCTTACACTCTCTTCCAAATTAGGTCCGCTTGTTTCTTACAATTTTGCCGACATCGCTATCGTGGATGTTTATTTTAAAGTGGCGCCTACCTTTCTTTTTGCCTCAGAAACCACTTATGTCCGAAACAATAGCGATGGCGTAGAAATGCTTCCTGAAGATATTGGCTTTGGTGTAAAATGGAATACAGGCATAACCTTTCATTACGGAGTTGGATCTTTTACAGTTTGCTACGATGCAGGTCGTGTAAAGAAAACAGTCTATCGCCCTAATGGCTTTACTATGATGGAAACAGAGGAGCAATTACTCTTGAATATGGTACAGGTGAAGATCGGTTTACAACTCTAAACATCAAACCAAACCATGGATGTAATGTATCTCGACCTGCCCCCGCCAGTAACAACCGTACATCAAAAATCAACTGATACAATTATCTCACAATTACTCTCAACAACATAAAATTATTCAATGAAAAACGTAAAATTATTGCTACTAACTGTAGCCACCATTTTCAGCTTTGCAATTAATCAAAGCTGCAAAAAAGACAGTAATTCATCTACACCTACAAATGATACTATAATTGTTGACGACGCTGCGAGCCTTGCTGCCAATCTAAATATTGAAGGTGGTGTACGAAAGCCCGGAAATATTCCTGCTCCGGCAGGCAGTGCAGCTTTTGGTATTGACTTCAATATTCTTACACCGAACGTAATACTGACTCCTGGCAACACGTTTGATTTTGAAATTGAATCGAATGCAACTGCTAAGATTCTTTACATACAGTTAGATGGCGCTTCAGAATACCTGATGGCAACAGTAGATGCTAATGGCAACATTTTGGCTAAGACCACTTCCGGAACGCAAAAATTCAGACAATGCTGCAGTCCTGATGGGTGCATTTCTATAGGGCAGGGTAAACCGATGGTGATGAACAATATGGATATTGGCGCTACCGTGCAGGTATATCAGCCACCCTTGCAAGGCACTGCGCCTGACCTAAGTTTCCTGAATAACCGACAATATTGGTCGCCTCCCAAACGCATACGCTACAAAACATTTAATACCGGCGTAGGCGACATATTCGCCACCCTTACCTGGAACAAAGAAGCTGATATTGACCTTTGGATGATAGAGCCTAATGGCAACAAAATTTATTATGCAGACCAAATCTCATCTACCGGAGGCGAACTGGACTATGATAATACCGAAGCCTACGGTCCGGAAAATATTTTTTACAAATCAACACCGCCGTCTGGCAAATACGAAGTGTGGGTGCATTATTATTCTGGCAATAATGGGCCTGTAGATTGGGTGGTAAATTTAAAGAATGGACCTGCCTACAATACTTACAGAGGTACTTTGGGAAATTCTGATGAGAAGACCTTAGTGGCCACTTTTACTAAATAGTTTACAGATTGCCCTTCAAGAATCGCCTATATGGCTTGATAAGTTTTCCCACGATGTATGAGTTAGTTTTTTCCATTTACCAAACTAAAGCTGACGGTTTCGTTCGTTGGCTTTATTCTTAGGAACAACTTGATCGTCAAAAATTTTATCATCCTAAAAAACCTTAACCTTGCACAATTCCTGACTTATCAATTTTAAAAGCAAAATTTATGAAAAAGAAACTCTTACTACTTAGCGCAATGGCAGTAATGGCCTGTAGCGAAAATGTAACGGCACAAAAAACCGTATCCAACATAGGCCCTCGCGGATTACAAAAAGCCGTGCAGCTTCGTCCTGATGTGAAAAATCTTATCCGCCAGCAGATACAAAAGCAAAACAACACTGCGCAAAAAACAACTGCACCCGAATTGCTTATTGCCTCTTATGGATATTATAATAACGGCGGCGGCGTTCCCGATCACGATTCAACGACTTATTCTTATTCTGGCAGCCGTGGCAGCAATCTCACCGATATCTTTAGCTACTTTGACTATTTTTATCCTATTGGTAGTGTTTCTCCCGGACAGAACTACGCGCCTACTTTGTTGTTCGATACCTCGTTTTATTTCGATGGAAATTCAGTCGCTTCTATGACGAAACAATCCATGACCAATCGTACTTACGATGCAGCGAACAATATTGTGCTGCAGCACGACAGAAGCTACAATTCATCAGGTGTATTAGATGATCATAGCTATTTCACCAGCAGCTACGACGCAAACAACAATATCATTAACGCAACAGAACATAGAGATACTTCAGCAGCAATTATCGGTATGTTTGAAATGACCGGGAACATAGAAGCGAAATATGCCTCAGGAACGTCCAGACGACTGAGTGATACCATCGAAAACTATTGGCTTTCTTTTGTAAATAGGATGTTTACAGAATATACTTACAATGGCAGCGGATTAATGACTAAAAGCCTCACCAAAACCTACGATGGTTTTTCAGGAACATGGGAGAACAACTATCAGAATACTTATACTTATGATGCGAGCAACCGGATCGTAACTGCAGTACGGGAAAATTGGAACACCATGTCCTTCGCCTGGGAGGTGGATAACAAAGATTCGATGGGATATGCAGGCAGCGCTCCTATCTATAGTTTTTATCAAAGTACAAGCTATTCCAACGGTATTCCTTCAAACAGCTATCGTCAGTATTTTATTCTTAACTCCTTTCAATCTGTTGACAGCATTTATTCTTTTGAAGAAGATAATGGAAACTGGGTACCGGACACACGCGGAAAGTTAACTTATAACAGCAACCAACACCTCGCCCACTACGAGGAAACAGAATACGATGATATGGTGGGTACATGGAATACTACGCCGTCTAGTATTTTGCGCTGGCATTATGCTGCAGCTACCAACGTTAAAGATGCCCAGTACGTTCCAAAGAATTTTGTACAACTTTATCCTAATCCTTCTGTACAAAATCTGAATTTGAAAATAGAAAACCCTCAGGGTCGCATTGCGATAAATATCTACAATCTTACAGGTCAGTTGTTGCAAACTTTCAGCCAAACTGCTTCAGAATTAGTACAGATAAACCTAACATCTTTACCTGCTGGTTCCTACATGGCGGAGGTAATCATGAACGGAAATGTGCAGCATAGTAAGTTTGTAAAACAATAATTGAATCATCTCACTTACTGTTACTTCCCTCGCCAAACGGGGGAAGTTTTTATTTTAGTTACTCCTTATCTTCACGACCTTATTTTTTCAAGATGAAATATTTACCAATCACACCAAAACTTTACACACAAAACCGTCAGCGCTTCATGAAAAAAATGAAGCCTAACAGCATAGCTATTTTCCATTTCAATCCTGTATTGCCTGAGAATGGAGATGCGGTTTATAGCTATAAGGCAAACTCCGATGTTGTATGGCTGTCAGGTATTGTGCAGGAAAAAACGATGGTAATCCTTTATCCTGATAATGCAGACCAAACGGCGCGAGAAGTGTTGGTAATTCAAAGACCTAATGAACATCTTGAAAAATGGAACGGACATCTTTTCAGAAAGGAAGAAGCCACCGCTATCTCAGGAATACAGAACGTGCAATTTGTTGACAGCATAGATGCGCCATTGCATTTATGGATGAATCATGCCGATACTGTTTATCTCAACACCAATGAGAATGACAGATTGAATACCGAAAACCCACGGATTGATTTGTTGTTCGTGCATGACTTTATGAAGCGTTATCCTTTGCATCAATATGAGCGTGCGGCACGGATTATCAAAGAGCTTCGTTCGGTAAAAACAAAAGAAGAAGTTGAGATAACAAAAGTTGCTATTGACATTACGCGCAAAGCTTTTGAGCGCGTATTACAATTTGTGAAGCCGGGTGTGATGGAGTATGAAATCGAAGCGGAAATCACGCACGAGTTTCTGCGCAATCGTGCTACACGACATGCTTATGGTTGCATCATTGCATCGGGCGATAGTGCGCGCGTGTTGCATTATGTAGAAAACAATCGTGAGTGCAAAGAGGGTGATTTATTGCTGATGGATTTTGGCGCTGAGTATGGCAATTACAATGCAGACCTTACACGAACAATTCCTGTAAATGGAAAGTTTTCAAAACGGCAGAAAGAAGTTTATAACGCTTGTCTTGCAGTGCATAATTTTTGCGCGGGCATTTTAAAACCCAATATCAACTACACTGATTACATCAATAAAGTAAATCAGGAAATGGAAAAGCAGTTGATGAAGATTGGACTGATCTCAAAAGGTGATGTGAAAAACCAAGACGCTGCAAACCCTGCTTACCGTAAATATTTCTACCACGGCATTGGTCATCATCTGGGACTTGATGTGCATGATGTTGGTACGCGCAACGAACCAGTGAAAGAAGGAATGTTATTCACCATCGAACCTGGCATCTACATCGAAGAAGAGCAAATGGGCATTCGCATAGAGAACAATTACTGGTTGACGAAAACCGGAAATATTGATCTGTTCAAAGGAATACCGATAACGGTGGAAGAGATTGAAGCGGCGATGAAGAGGAGTAGGCAATAGGCAGTAAGCAATATGCAAAGAAAAACCCGACGAATGTGTTCATCGGGTTTTTTCCTTTCTGATAGATTATCGCAAACGATCCATAGATTTTACAAGCTTCTCGTCTTTATTTATTCCACGTAAAGCAAGTATCAGAAACAAGATAACAAGCACTGGCAGCAAGGAGCCTAACTGATAACTTCCATTGGCTGGTGCAGGAGAAGTATTCTTATTGAAATTGCTGATTCGAAAAAGATTTATGGCAATGAAGCCTACACTTACCAGCATGGCCAAAAGCGTTTGAGCGCGTTGCTTTTTACGGTCTTTAAAAAGAAAAATTGCTATAAGGGGCAGTAAGGTCATTCCCATTGCAATAACCAGAGAAGGAAAATCACTTCTCACAGTAAGGTATTTTACCGCCGAACCAAAACCTTCCGGAATATCTGCTTTATACACATAGCCCGTGTACCAGTCGAGCATCATCAATCCACTAATGAGCGCCGCAAGAAAAAGCCAGAGTGTTTGTATTCTTTGTATCATGATAATTCAAAAGTAGAAATTTAAAAGGCAAATTTATTGGATCATATCGCTTCCGAAATACGGACGTAATGCTTCCGGGATTTTAACGCCTTCAGGCGTTTGATGATTTTCGAGTATGCAAGCCATGATGCGCGGCAAGGCAAGAGAACTTCCATTCAGCGAATGCAATAATTGTGTTTTACCGCTTCCATCTTTAAACCGAATTTTCATTCTGTTGGTCTGGAAATTCTCGAAGTTGGAAACTGAGCTAACTTCCAGCCAGCGTTCCTGCGCTGCACTATATACTTCAAAGTCGTAAGTAAGAGCGGATGTAAAACTCATATCGCCACCACACAACCTAAGAATGCGGTATTGAAGATTGAGTGATTGCAATAAATTCTCCACATGCGCTACCATTTCTTCCAGCACGTCATAACTTTTTTCAGGATGTACTAATTGCACGATCTCTACTTTATCGAACTGATGTACACGATTCAAACCACGCACGTCTTTTCCATAAGAACCGGCTTCGCGGCGAAAGCACGGACTATATGCAGTCATTTTTACGGGCAATTCCAGTTCCTGAACAATTACATCGCGATAAATATTGGTAACGGGAACTTCTGCAGTTGGTATCAGGTAAAATCCATCTTCTGTTACATGATACATCTGTCCTTCTTTATCCGGCAACTGACCCGTGCCATAAGCGGTAGTTTCGTTTACGAGGTAGGGAGGATAATATTCTTTATAACCCGCTTTTGTATTGTAGTCTAAAAAGTAAGCGATCAGGGCGCGTTGCAGTCTCGCTCCGCGATCTATATAAACAGGAAACCCACTTCCTGCAATTTTATTGCCGAGTTCAAAATCTATCAATTCATACTTCGTTGCAATTTCCCAGTGGGGTAGTTTCTGCAAACTCAAATCGGGTGTATTCCCTCCACTGCGCACTATTTCATTTTCTTCAGGTGTTTTTCCGGCAGGTACACTTGTGTGCGGAAGATTGGGAAGACGAATAATGGCCTCGTTAAGTTCTGTTTCTAATTCATTCAGTTGTTGTATAAAATCCTTCGCGCGTTCCTTGTTTTGAGCAACTTCTTGTTTCAATTGCGCTGCTTCTTCTTTCTTTCCCTGCGCCATCAACTGACCGATGGTTTTTGAAGCGCTGTTTACGGTTGCGGCAATTGCATCGCTTTCGGATTGTATTTGCCGGCGGCGTTCATCCAACTCAATTATTTTGTCAACAACTTCTATTTCTTTGAAGTTCTTCTTTTGAAGACCCGTTATTATTTTTTCCTTCTCCTGTCTGAAAAGCTGTATCGGAAGCATAAAGATTTTTTACGCGGCAAAGATAGAAAAGCAAACCTCACGGTTTCACACTGAGCGCACAAAGCTAAAGAGGGCACAAAGTTCTTAATACTCTGTCCTCTGTGTTCTCTGTGTGAAAAAATATTGTGAGGTCTTCCACCATCAAGGCACTTCCACCACGTTCAAAATATCGTTGATGATCTGCTCGCTGGTAATATTTTCTGCTTCGGCTTCGTAAGTAATGCCAATGCGATGACGCAATACATCATGGCACACCGCACGAATGTCTTCAGGAATCACATATCCTCTGCGTTTGATAAATGCATAGGCTTTTGCTGCCAATGCAAGACTGATGCTGGCACGAGGAGAAGCGCCATAACTGATAAGCGGCTTCAGTTTCGCAAGCTTAAAATCTTCGGGAAAACGCGTAGCAAAAACGATATCCAAAATGTATTGCTCGATCTTTTCATCCATATACACTTCCTTTACCAAATGCCTTGCGCGCAAAATATCCTCCGGCGATACTACCGCATTGATCTTGGGCATTCCATCAGGATTGAGGTTGAAGCGTATAATGTGTCGCTCTTCTTCCTTCTTCGGGTACGTGAGCACAACCTTTAGCATAAAACGATCTACCTGTGCTTCCGGCAGTTCGTAAGTTCCTTCTTGTTCTATTGGGTTTTGGGTAGCCAATACCAGAAATGGTTCTTCCAGTTTATAAGTATGATCTCCTATGGTCACCTGGCGTTCCTGCATTGCTTCAAGCAAGGCGCTTTGCACTTTTGCGGGTGCGCGGTTTATTTCATCGGCAAGTATGAAATTGGCGAAAATCGGTCCTTTTCTTACTGCAAATTCGTGGGCTTGTGGGTTGTAAACCATAGTTCCAAGCACGTCGGCGGGAAGTAGATCGGGCGTAAATTGTATCCTTGCAAAACGAGCATGAATGGCAGAAGCAAGCGATTTGATAGCTAATGTTTTTGCAAGTCCGGGAACACCTTCCAGCAATACATGACCATTGGCGAGTAAACCGATCAAGAGTCTTTCAACCATGTGCTTTTGGCCAACCAGAGTCTTGTTCAGCTCCATTGCCAGCAAATCAATAAATGCACTGTGCTGATGAATCCTTTCATTTAATTCGCGGATGTCAAGTGAAGAAGCAGTCTGCTCCATAAGAATTTATGTTTGAGATCAAATGTAATTATCGCGTGCTGGAAATAGCAATCGGATAAAGGGGTTTTAACTTTTTTTAAAAGCACTAAGGTTGGGGATTTGGAATTTGGAATTTGGTTTTTGGAATTTGAATTTTGTCCGCATGGAAAATTTTGACGCACGCTGGAAGATTGTAGAGACAATGCTGCAGGAACGTTTTGATAAGCTGCCCGATATGGAAGGAATTCTTTTTCTTATTGGCATAAACGAGCTTGGTAAAAACCCGGAAAGAAAAAAATGGAGTAAGGAGCAAAAGCAGGATCTGATGCACATTGCTGTTTGCAAGTTGCTAAGCCAGAAGGGTTACTATGAATATCTGGGGGTTGATGGCGATGGCTGGCCGCATTATGAAGAAGTAGAAGTAGTACCTGCTACGGGTTTACAATCTCAGGAGCAATTGCTTAAAGAATGTGTGATTGAATATTTTGAGCAATAGTCTGACGGGATATGAGTTATAACCTGCTTCTGAGAAATCGAAGAAAAAGGTTAAGCAATTAGTTAGAGTAATTTCATAATAGTTATTAGCAAAGCAGACTGACCAAAAATTAAGATGATAATCCATTTGAGCTGATCCTTAAAGCCTCTCTCCATATCTTCTTTTGTCGCAAATCGTTCAGTTCTATTGTTTATTTCATTTTGTACTTCAGACTTCACAAACTCAACAAGTTTAGCGGTTTCTTCTTCACCAAACTTCTTTCTTAAGATATTGTATAATGTGATTTCTGTGATACTCATTGTGCTTACTCCTAATGTAAAGTAAAATTACGCATCCCTGATATAAAGTAGAGATAAAATTTAGCACCACAACATTATTAATAAAAAAAACCTCCGGAAAATTTGAACCGGAGGTTTTTCTTTAAAAGGAAGTAATTACTTAATAACGTTCAGACGTTCTGTTCTGTTACCGCCATCAGTTAAAATCTGAATGTTGTAAACGCCGGCAGATAAAGCTGTAGTAGGAATATCAATAACGTGCTGTCCTGCGTTCATGTTTCCTCCATCAATGTTGCTAATTACACGACCCATCATATCTGTAACCTGAAGCTTCACATGAGTAGCTTTTGTTACCGTAAGTGATACATGAGCTACATCTTTTGCAGGGTTAGGGTAGATGCTTATTTTGTTGTTGTCCAATACGTCTTCAATAGAAGTAGTGTTCATTACTTTGATATTGTCTAAAAAGCCAAGATTACCAAAGTTGGAAGTTGCTTTAAACTTAATGAAAAGATTATTGCTCTTGTGGTTGTTCAATGAAAAACCTTCACGTCTCCACTCAGATGCTGCAGCAGGTATAAACTGTGTGTTGCCGGTTACCGGAGTACGAGTGCTTAGCGTTGCGCCGGATTTAGACCATAAACTTGTCCAATTCTGACCGCAATCTGTAGATACAAGAACCTCTAGTTTATCGTTGCTGCCTGTACCTGTAGCACTATTTTGAGCATGGGCAAGATCAAACTCAAATGCAGAATTGGGAGCACTTTGATTGTTGAAATTAGAGAGCAATAATTCTGAAGTTGTGCCATTCGACATGTTCCAGTAATCAATCACTACGAGTTTTGTGTTTTGTCCGTTTGCGCCTTTGATTTGCGTAGTGCCAGTACCATCAAACCAGAAAAATCCTCCTTCTGCATCTACCTTAAATCTATTAGGCATTGCAGTAGCAGTTTCAAAGTTTTCGCTGTAAGGAACTGGTGAGGTTTGTGCAGCAGTCATAACACTAAAATTGGTAGTCTTAGAATCATTTGCAGTGTACGAATCACCAGTTACTGTCACTTCAAAAGACCAGGGGCCTGTTTGACTTGCAGTAGGAGTGAATGCAGGAATATTAACGGTTGCTACTGCGAATGGAGCTAAAGTTCCCGTCCAGGGCTGAGTTGAAACAACTGTAGTACCACTCAGCACTTTTACTGAAGCGCTGGTTATACTTTGCGTTTGGCTGTAGTTTTGAAACTTAACGCTAGGATTAGCAGAGCAAAGGAAATAATCTGCTCCGTTGTAAGGCACTGCCTTTGCATCTACAGTGGCAGATGGTGCATAAGTGGGTGTGTTGGTATTAATAAAGTTTACCCAAAAAGCCTCGGTAAGCATAGGTTGTGTGTAGCCCGATGTGGTCATATACACAAGTCTGTCTCTTCCAATTACTGTAAAAGAAGGAAAGCCACCATAGAGGTAGTTGGCATTCTGAGATGAATTGTCAATGATGGGATATTTAGTACCTGTTACCCAGTCGCCCTGAGTGTAGGTAGCGCCGCTACCACCTTGTGGGCCGTAAAGTTGCGCCGTGGTGTTTTGAGACTCACCATCAAACCACAATACCTTTATTTTTTTGGGAGAAATAGTACCGTTGGTTCCATAATGATCTACAATGTCGTTAAAAACATGGCTTTGGTGAACAGCCCAGCAAGGTCCGCACCATGCAGCAGAAATATCCAGAATTACAGTATAGCCCGAATCCAGATAAGTATAAAGGTTGTGCGATACTGAGTTAATATCTGTAACCGTAAAGTTGGGAGCTACGTCTCCAACCTTTACCTGGGCGTTTGCAGAAACACCGATAGCCGTGGCAGCAAGTGCCGTAAGTAATAATTTCTTCATCACAATTAATTTGTTTTTTAAAAGGAAAACCAAGTTAGGGTTTTTTTAGATGGAAGTATCAACTAAGTTTTCATTTTTTCTATAAATGACAATCCCCGCGAAAAGCGGGGATTTGCTGTAACCTTTATGCTCCTGCCTCATAGGTTTTAAAAGCCAAAAGCACACGAAACTTATTTCAAATTCAGGCGTTGAACTTTTTTGCCGTTTTCGGTAGCCAACTCTAGTATATAAATACCAGATGTTAAGCCATTTTCCGACGGTCTCCAATGAATTGTATGAGTACCTACTACCTCATTACTTATGTATGGTGAAGCAACGAGTTGACCAAGCGCATTATAAACTTTCAGTGAAACAACTGATGATTTCTCTATGTTGTATTCAATTTTCACCACCTGATTTGCTGAGGCCGGATTAGGATAGGTGTTAATGAAACTTACTTCATCTTTCAAATCATTAACCGATGTCGGGAAGAATGATGACAGCTTTACTTCTTCCGAATTCAATATTTCTTTTTGCCCACTTGCTACAGCTCCATCATAAGCTACGAATGCCACCAATTGAATATGTTTTTTCACCCAACCTGCGGGGATAGTAAAGGAAATAGGCTGCGTGTACTCTGTACCAACTACTGGTGTTGCGGGAATGGCTGTGGCAAAGCCCCAGTTACCTCCTAAAGCATCTCTCAATGTTGCATTGTGAAACCAAGGACTTAGAGTGTCTTTCCCTCCTTGAATAGAGGAAGAAAAATTGAGTTGATAATAATTACCTGTTGCAGGAATACTGTCCTCTAAAATGTAAACCTGTACTTTTAATGGAACGCCGGCAGTTGGTTGTGAAACAAACTTAACTTTTATGTCAGCCTCATAAGTGCCCGTAGAAGTAGTAAGTTTTTTGTTTGCGAAGCCTACAGAAACTTTGGCTGTCTCTGCCTTTCTCTGATTAAAATAATTTGTCCACTTCCCTCTACTAAAAGAGGTTTTAGGTTCACCAGAAAACAACTTGCGATCAACCGAGCCGTTTGGATAAGATGTTACATTCAATGCTGCATCTACCGCTGCACCTTCCGCTGTTTGTAATGCATCTCCGTTATGATTTGCAATTGGAATCATTTGAGTTGGATATTGCGCTTCCAACCCCTCCAGAATAACAGTACCTTCAGGACACCAGCCACACCATCCGCCAGTATAGTCTTCAATGATTACTTTCTTAACAGTAGTTTGCGCAAACACACTTGCACTCAACATTAAACTTCCAGAAAGGAGAAAAAGTTTTTTCATAATTATTTCAAATTTTAGTGAGATAAGAATGACAATTTAGAAAAATAAAATAGCAAGAGAAGCATTTTAGGGGGTGAATTTTTCTATTTTTTTTAACAGGAACTTTTTTTGAGTCAAAAGCCTACATTTGCACCGCGAAAAATTTTCGCACGGGGTGCCTTGAAAATAAGGGCTGAGATTATACCCGCTGAACCTGGACCGGGTAATGCTGGTTAGGGAATAGCAGATCAGCATTTTTATAGTACGCAGTTGGCAATAGGCAGTAAGCAATTTGCAGTGGGCAATAATGCAGTTAAGCAAACTTCCAATTGGTAAGTGTTACTAAATGTAACATGGCACTTCGATAATTTTTTAAAACAGATAACGCCATGTTTCCGCAACGCTTCGTACTCAGTTTTTTGTTTTCTACTTTTTCCGTTTTTGCTTTTGCACAAGACTCTTTGAAACAACAAAATTTACAACCGGTAGAAATACGTGCTGTGCGTGCAGGGTCTGATGCTCCCTTTGCCAAAACGGAGATCGGCAAACAGGAAATCGAAAAAAACAACCTGGGTCAAGACCTTCCTTTTTTATTGCAATACACACCCTCTGCGGTAGTTACTTCCGATGCGGGTGCGGGCGTAGGCTACACGGGTTTGCGTATTCGGGGCACGGATGGTACACGTATCAATGTTACGCTCAATGGCATTCCGGTAAATGATGCAGAATCGCAGGGAACATTTTTCGTCAACTTCCCCGACATTGCTTCGTCGGCAAGCTCTATGCAAATTCAAAGAGGTGTGGGTACATCCACAAACGGAGCTGGTGCTTTTGGCGCTACAATGAGTATCAGTACACTCGAGCAAATGAAAGAAGCAGGTGCGGAAGGAAGTTTTAGTATTGGCTCTTTCAACACACAGAAATATACCGTGAAGGCAGGAACGGGTTTACTCCAAAATGGTTTTCAATTTGATGTTCGCTTATCGAAGCTTAGTTCCGATGGGTATGTTCAAAGATCAGCGTCCGATCTGAAATCGTTGCAGCTACTTGCAGGCTGGACGCTTTCTAAAAAAACTTCCTTGCGTTTTATGTTGCTTACCGGTAGAGAAAAAACGGGTCAGGCATGGAATGGCGTGGCGGAAGATTCATTGAAAACGAACAGAAGATTTAATGAACTGGGGCTAATGTCGGACGGCAATTATTACAGCAATCAGACAGACAATTATCAGCAGGATTACTACCAGTTTTTTTTCAATCATAAATTCAATAACAACCTCACTGCAAACGTTGCTTTCTTCCTGACAAGAGGAAAGGGATACTACGAAGAGTATAAAATGGCGGAGTTTTTTTCGGATTATGGCTTGCCGTATTTTACAAGAGGAAATGATACGCTTCAGTCCACAGATCTTATCCGCCAGCTTTGGCTCGACAATTATTTTTACGGTTCGGTTTTTTCACTGCTTTACGAAAAGAACAAAACCCAGCTAAGTTTTGGAGGGGGATATACGCATTATGCGGGCGATCATTTCGGGGTTGTAAAATGGGCAGAATATGCAGTGTCTGCCGACCATCGCTGGTATCAGTTAGATGCAACCAAGAAAGACCTGAACTTTTACACAAAGGCACAACACAGCATAGGGAAACTGATACTTTTTGGCGATTTGCAGTTTCGACATGTAGCTTACGATCTTAACGGTTTCAGAAAGAACCCAACGGTGCAGCCTTCGGTTACTTACAATTTCTTCAATCCTAAAGTTGGTGTCACCTATTTATTAAAAGATGACAACACCCAACGGCAAAAACTTTACGCTTCTCTTGCAGTAGCTAATAAAGAACCTAACCGCGATGATTTTGAAGCATCAACCAATTCTTTACCTCAGCCTGAAAGATTGAACGATATAGAAGCAGGGTATGAGTTCAATAAACTTCGATGGAATTTTGGCGCTAATCTTTACTACATGTCTTACAAAGACCAGTTGGTGTTGACAGGAAAAATAAATGATGTGGGCGCTTACACAAGAACGAATGTGCCGGAGAGTTATCGCGCTGGGCTTGAAGTGATGGGTGCTGTAAAACCATTTAAATGGTTTACCCTTCATGCAAACGCAACCTTGTCTGAAAACAAGATTAAAAACCTTACAGAGTTTATTGATAATTACGACGAGGGCAACCAGACTATGATAAATCACGGAACAACCGACATTGCCTTCTCTCCAAAATTTATCTCGGCAGCAGGAATTATTTTTACCCCGTTTCAAAATGTGAAATCAGGTCAGAAGCTGGAAATTGAAATTCTCAACAAGTACGTGAGCCGTCAATTTCTTGACAATACTTCAAACGAAAGACGATCTATAAACGCCTACAATATAAATGACGTGCGGTTGCGCTATGCTATCCGTACAAAAACATTTAAAGAAGTAACCGCCATTTTAGCACTCAACAATGTTTTTGACAAAAAGTATGAAAGCAACGGTTATACTTTCAGCTATATTTATGGCGGGGCGTTTACTACGCAAAATTATTATTACCCGCAGGCAGGTTTCAATTGGTTAATGGGGCTGAATCTTAAATGGTAGGGTCGTCTGAATTGGGATTTAGGATTGTCTGAACTTGGATTTTTAGGATTGGGAGATTGTCTGAATTTGGATTTTTAGGATTTAAAGATTGAAGGATTTTTCAATCACACTTTACCTCTTACCTCTCACCTCTCACCATTTACCCTACTCCGCAATCCTCTAACTTTGCTTTAACTGCCAATTTTACTTTGGTAGCTAATTTGATAGACTAACAAAAACATTCAAAACTATGATGGGATATTTTTTGCTGGCGGGCGTATTGTTTCTTTTAGGAATGGCGGTAAGCAGCAGGTTGAAAAGTAAGTTTAATGAATATTCGCAAATACCATTGAGCAATGGTATGAGTGGAAGGGAAGTGGCAGAAAAAATGTTGCATGATAATGGCATTCACGATGTGCAGGTAATTTCTACTCCAGGTTTTCTTAGCGATCACTACAACCCCACAGACAAGACCGTAAATCTTAGTCCTGATGTGTTTGAAGGGCGTAGTATTTCTGCTGCGGCTGTTGCGGCGCACGAATGCGGACACGCTGTGCAACACGCTACAGCCTACAGTATGCTGATGCTGAGAAGTAAGCTTGTTCCGGTTGTGCAGATCAGTACTAATCTTTCCCAATGGGTAATAATTGCAGGACTTGGCTGGATGGGTTTTGGTGGTGGTAATCAGACTTTGTTGCTGATTGGTATTTTACTTTTTGCAGCTTCCACGGTTTTCTCTCTTGTCACTTTGCCTGTAGAATACGATGCAAGTGCTCGTGCGTTGAAGTGGATGGAAAGCGCCAATGTAGCGCGTGGACAAGAACATGACCAGGCGGCTGATGCACTAAAGTGGGCAGCGCGTACTTATGTAGTGGCGGCGATAGCTTCTGTGGCTACTTTGGTTTACTACCTTATGATATTTTTGAACCGGCGGGATGATTAGCGTCATTTGACAGTTATAGCTACGCCCTACCTTTGAAAATTCATTCATAAAAATCTGGAAATGGAAGTCCAACAATTATATACTAATTGCCTTAGCGAGGCTGCTTATTTTATATCGAGTGATGGTGAAGCGGCGGTAATTGATCCGCTGCGCGATGTGGAAGTTTATATCAAAATGGCTGAAGAGAAAGGTGTGAAGATCAAATACATTTTCGAAACACATTTTCATGCAGACTTTGTTAGCGGGCATCTGGAATTGGCAAAAAAAACCGGCGCTCCTATTGTTTACGGGCCTTCTACCAAAGCAGGCTTTGAAATTTATGAAGCAAAAGATGATGAACTGTTTAATATTGGCAAAGTTCAGTTGAAAGCAATTCATACCCCCGGCCACACATTGGAAAGCACCAGCTATTTGTTGTACGATGAAAGCAACAAACCTTATTGTGTTTTCACCGGTGATACTTTATTTGTGGGCGATGTGGGTCGTCCTGATCTTTTTAGCGGCAACCTTAGCAAAGAAGAACTTGCAGGATTGATGTACGATACTTTGCAGGCAAAAATCAAAACGCTTCCCGATCACGTAATTGTTTATCCGGCACATGGCCCGGGTTCTTCCTGTGGAAAGAATTTAGGTCCCGATACCTTCAGTACTATTGGTGCGCAAAAGCAAAGCAATTATGCCTTGCAGGAAATGACTAAAGAAGAATTTATTAAAACGGTGACTACCGGTTTGTCTGCGCCGCCTGCCTATTTCCCCATCAATGCGCGTATCAACAAAGAAGGTTACGATAGTTTGGATGATGTGCTGGCAACTGCGGCTCCGCTGTCGGTTTCAGATTTTAAAGAAAAGGTGCAAAGCGGTGCCTGGATTTTAGATACAAGGGCATCCACTGTTTTTACGCAGGAGTTTATTCCGGGTTCCGTAAGTATTGGTCTTGATGGGCGCTACGCTGAGTGGGCTGGCAGTCTTCTTCCTTACAATCAGCCTTTGGTGTTGGTAGCAGAACAAGGAAAGGAAACAGAAAGCATTATTCGCCTTGCCAGAGTAGGAATTGATAATGTGCAGGGTTATTTGCAAGGGGGAATTGAAGCATGGAAGAATGCAGGACAGCGGATAGACATGATCATTGATATTGAGCCGGAAGAACTCGCCATGGATATTCCTCACGATACCCGTCTCGAAGTGATTGATGTGCGCAAAGAAGGTGAGTTTGAGTCAGGGCATGTAAAAGGTGCGGTAAATATTCCACTCAATACACTTACTGATCCTGCAATTGTGGCAAATATT
Organism: uncultured Taibaiella sp.; assembly: GCA_937870855.1. Classification (GTDB taxonomy): domain Bacteria; phylum Bacteroidota; class Bacteroidia; order Chitinophagales; family Chitinophagaceae; genus JAFIGV01. The sequence goes on along the minus strand of CALMWT010000193.1, from coordinate 5,226 downwards.
GACGATGAGAAAAACCTCTACATTCATTGTGCGGGGGGGTATCGCTCGGTGATTGCGGCCTCGTTATTAAAGCGTCAGGGCTACCACAATTTAAGAAATGTACTTGGCGGATATGGCAAAATGAAGGCTGTGAAAAAAATGCCGTTGGTATTGCCGGGCAAGACGGCAGTATAGGTTTGAAACTTACACTAAAAGAGTGCGCCCCGTTTTTTCATAGACGGGGCGCATTGTTTATATCGAGTAAGAATTGCCTGTTTTTAAGAAGCTTTTGCGTACTGCATTTTAGGTCTGTCAAGTTCAATAAGCATATTCACAATGTCCTTTTTTACCACAATGCTGCGGCTTGCTTTGAAGCCCATCATTAGAAAGCTTTTCAGGTCGGTAAAGTTTACCATTGCACGTAAAGCTTTTTGTCTGCCGAAGTAGTTTTTGTTTCTGCGTGTCATATGCTTTGAGTTTTTTTTAATTGCTGTTTCAATAGTAGATACAAAAGACCGTGCCAAACTTTTTTTGTTCCTGAATTGTCGCAAAAAAAGATAGCCCCTTTTGGAAGAGGCTATCAGGCACCGGGAGAAATATGTAAATCTGAGGAGAGTGAGAGAAGGGAAAAATACTCCCGGTGCTTTTTATCTTAAATCTCTTTTGTAAGAGGAATATGCTGTTAGCTTTTATCTTGTATAAATAATCGTTCCTGAGTGCTTCACTTGTTCGTCTTTAGCAAAGATTTTTGATTTCATTTGCTTGCAAGATCATTACCCCCGGCAATATTAAAACAATACGCCTTATTGTATTGATACAACTGCACAGAAACCAACGCGCTATTTTCATAAATGAACTTTACCACCCCGCCTTTTATTCTGTAAACTTTTCGGTCGTTGGTTGGTTTTAATTTCAACACTTTGTCGTCAATTTTGAGGAAATCCTGGGCAACTGTAATCATCCCTTGTTGTTCGATTGCCTCGTATTGGCTGGGTTTAAAATTATCTGCACCCGATACAATTTGTGTAATTGCATTGTAGGTATAATTTCCTTTTTCCGCAAAGGCAACAGACGGAAGAAACAATAAAGTAAAGAGAATCGTTTTCATGGCTTTTGTTTATGGAGGTTTTTAAAAATGGTGTTCGTATGCTGAGAAATAATTTTCCCGTTATGGTTAGCTGATATGTTCGTTTCTGTTAATCACATCTTTGGTGGTGCGGATTAAACCAATTCCAGAGAAAAAGAAAATAAATCCAAGCACTCCGTACACTACTAACTCACGCCAGTTATTTTCACTATTCACAAATCCTACCGCCGCCATTATGAGTCCCACTATACCCAGTATGGTGAGAATGATTCCAAATATTCGTTTTTCCATTTTCGAGTGTTTTGCAAAAGCATCTATAAAAACAGTGTGCCTTCAACAGACTATTTCATTTTCCGCGAACATTTTATGGTGACTTCACGTTTTCTTATACGCACCATATTTGCCACGCTGTATCTTCGCGCCGCTTTATTTTAGATATATAGCATTGGTGTGTGAAAAAACTATACACTGACAAAACAGACAATTATGTACCCCAAACGATTTCTAAACTTTCTGATGCTGTTTCTTATTCCGCATTTTGTTACGGCTCAGACCTTTACCATCAGTGGCAATATAAAAGACGCGAGTAATGGTGAGGATCTCATCGGGGCAATCGTCACGGTTAAGGGACAGCCAAATAAAGGCAGCAGCGCCAATACTTACGGGTTTTATTCTCTTACACTTCCCGCAGGCGACTACACGCTTATTTATCAGTATGTGGGTTACACCAGCAAAGAAGAAAGTATTTCATTACAGCGGAGCCAAACGCTAAATGTTGGTCTTGCGCCCACTTCCAGAAATCTGGATGAAGTAGTGGTGCGCACAGAGCGAGCAGATAAAAATGTAAGCTCCATGCAAATGAGTGTTTTTAAACTTGATCCAAAACAAATAGAATCAGTACCTGTACTTTTTGGGGAAAAGGATATAATAAAGACCCTGCAACTAACGCCAGGCGTGAAAGCTGCCGGAGAAGGAAATGCGGGTTTTTATGTGCGTGGCGGTGCCGCAGATCAGAATCTTATTTTGCTGGATGAAGCACCTGTTTATAATGCTTCCCACATGCTTGGTTTCTTTTCAGTCTTTAATTCCGATGCGTTAAAAGATGTGTCGCTTTACAAAGGTGCTATTCCCGCAGAGTTTGGCGGTCGGGGTTCTTCGGTGATGGATGTGAAAATGAGAGACGGAAACAATAAAAATTTTGGCGCGTCAGGAGGCATCGGTTTGATAGCATCGCGGCTTACATTGGAAGGTCCGATTGTAAAAGACAAAGGTTCTTTCATTATTTCCGGCAGAAGAACTTACGCAGATCTTTTCCTGAAACTTTCGAGCGAAGACCGCTTGAAAAACTCAAAGCTTTATTTCTACGACCTCAATGTAAAAGCTAACTATCAGCTTGGAAAAAGAGACCGGATTTTTATTTCCGGATATTTTGGCCGCGATGTGTTTGGCTTTAGCGATGTGTTTGGTTTTGACTGGGGAAACGCAACTGCAACTATTAGATGGAACCACATCATCAGCAACAAAATATTTTCAAACACAGCCCTAATTTTCAGCAATTACAATTACCGGATCAAGCTACAGTTTGATGGAGAAGACATCACCATTAAATCCGCTATTCAGGACTGGAATTTGAAACAGGATTTCAACTACACTTTAAACACCAACAACAACATCAAGTTTGGTTTCAACATCATTCACCACACCTTCAAGCCTGGTTCCATCACCGTAGGGGGCAATAGCAATTTCAATAACCAACAACTTACCGGACGCAAAGCTTTGGAAGGCGCATTGTATGTTCAAAACGATATGCGCATCACCGATAAATTGGGAGTGCAATATGGTCTTCGTTATTCTGGTTTCAACTTTATGGGCGATGCCACAGCTTACGAATTTGACAAGGACGGTATAAAAACATCGCAGAGAAAATATAAAGAGTGGGAAAGTATTGCCTATTACGGAGGCTTTGAACCCCGCATTGCTGCGAAGTATGAGCTTGCTGCAACCAGCTCTATAAAAGCGTCTTACAATCGCAACTACCAATACATGCACCTGCTTTCCAATTCCACCACATCTGCGCCCACCGATCTTTGGGTGCCGAGCAGCAACAATGTAAAACCTCAGATTGTGGATCAATATTCGGTTGGTTATTTCCGAAATTTTAAGGACAACATGTTTGAACTTTCTCTCGAAGCGTATTATAAAACACTGCAAAATCAGATAGATTACCGGAATGGGGCTGATTTAATTTTTAATGAAGAGATTGAAGGCGAACTCGTTTATGGAAAAGGAAAAGCCTATGGTTTTGAAGTGTTGGTGCGCAAGCAAACCGGAAGATTGACGGGGTGGGTGAGTTACACACTTTCAAGATCGCTTCGACAGTTCGATGAGATAAACAATGGAAGCGAATACCCCGCCAGACAAGACAGAATTCACGACCTGGCTATTGTTGCAATGTATGACCTTACCAAGAAATTAAAGATTTCCGGCAACTGGATTTATTATACCGGCAGCGCCACTACATTTCCTTCCGGCAAGTATGTGGTAAATGGAATGCAGGTTCCTTATTACACAGAACGCAATGGCTACAGAATGCCTGATTACCACCGCCTCGATCTCGGACTTACCTGGGTAACGCGCAAAACGGAAAGAACAGAACGCAGTTGGAACTTCTCTCTCTACAATGCTTATGGTCGTCAAAATGCGTACACCATTAGTTTCCGTCAAAATGAAGACAACCCACAGCAAACAGAAGCCGTACAGGTTGCACTATTTACCTGGGTTCCTTCCATCACCTACAATTTTAAATTTTAACCGACATGAAGAAGTATAGTTTCCTGCTGCCAGCCTTATTGATGCTGCTGGCCTCTTGCGAAAAGGTTGTAAACATTGACTTAAACAATGCTGCTGCGCAATATGTAATTGAGGGTGCAGTGTATGAAGGTATTGATACGGTAGAAGTGCAAATAGCCAAGACTACAGATTACTACGGTCGTGCGCCGCAAGAGCAAATTAATAATGCTATTGTTACGCTATCGGATGATGCAGGAAATCTCACCAACATTCCTTTTGCCGGGGAAGGAAAATATTTGCTCCCTAATTTCCAGGCTTTTGCAGGAAGACGTTACGATCTCAAAGTAGTCATCAACGGAAATGAGTTTAATGCTTCATCGGTTATGCCACAGGCTGTGAATATTGACAGTGTTTCTGTAGAATTTAAGAATGCTGATTTTCGGGCAGCAGGTTATGAAGTTGCAGCGCGTTTCACCGATGCGGTGAATGAAAAAAATTTTTACAGGCTGGTGTATATCATAAACGATACGTTGCAGAATACGCCCAATGATCTATATCTTTTGGATGACAAATTCAATGACGGGAAACCTATACGAGCTGATTTGTTTCGCAGATTTGAAATAGGTGATAAGGTTGAATTTGAATTGCTCAGTATGGACGAACAGGTTTTCGATTTTTTCACAACATTGAACGACGTGCTTAATAATCAAAACGGCCCTGCACCAGCAAATCCTAACAGCAATATTAAAGGTGGGGCGCTCGGTTATTTTGCAACGTTTACCTCTTCCAAAAAAGGAATAATTGTGAATTAGGAAATTGGAAGCGCGAAAGATTGTCTTGTACGTCAAATTTTTATTCGTAAAGTTTTTGGCACTTTTCGCAATAGAAACTTCTTCTGTTGGTTTTGCCGAGGTACTCTTTTATCAAAGGCTTTTCATCGCGCGGGCAAGTTTTCTTAGTATGCGCCAGCCAATGCACGCGCAGTGTGTATTCTTTTTTCCATTTCAGAAAGTCGAAGGAATAGTTTACTGCTTCGTCTATCAGTTCCTTCTGTTTTTTCAAGGGAAGTTTTCTCACATTGCTTTGAGGATGTACTTTGATGCGAAACAATACCTCGTTCTTTATGATGTTGCCCACTCCGGAAAAAATCGTTTGGTCAAGCAGTGCATCGCAGACAAACATGTCGGGTCGTTGCTTTAGTTTTTGCAGTGCTTTCTTTTTATCGAATTGTTCATTCATCACATCGCCGGTAAAATCGTACACTTCATCTACAGTACCCTCCAGCAATCTTATGGCACTTGCATAAAAGTTTATTTCGCCGTTCTTAAAAACCAAACGAAGTCTGGGTACTCTTCCTTCCTTCTGCTTGT